>MAAF01000007.1 GCA_002163005.1 Colwellia psychrerythraea
AACTGATAACATCAAAAAATTAATGAAATATAGAATAACTATGTTTAACAAATTTTGTTTGTTCTAAGCTCACCAATGTAGCTCTGAGTAGGGAAGAAATTTAATCAAATTGGTATAAGCAGCATTCTATTACAATTAATTCATTTCATTTACGTTCAAAACTTGCAGTACTTCAGGTAAAATAGCAGCAATGACGTAATAAATAGACAACTTAGCAATATTGGAGAAGATCATGATGAAAGGCGGAATGGGCAACTTAATGAAGCAAGCCCAACAAATGCAGGCCAAAATGGCTAAAGCGCAAGAAGAATTAGCGCACATGGAAGTTGTTGGTGAAGCTGGCGCAGGTATGGTGAAAGTTACTATGACGGGTAGTCATAGTGTTCGCCGTGTAGAGCTTGATGAAAGCTTAATGGACGATGATAAAGACATGATTGAAGATTTACTTGCCGCAGCGGTAAATGATGCTGTACGTCGTGTTGAAGAGCAAAATAAAGATAAAATGGGCGCACTAACTGGCGGTATGCAATTACCTCCAGGGATGAAGATGCCGTTTTAAGCTGCTTTGCTAAGCGAGTATTTCGTGATAACAAAAGCTCAAGATATTCTTGAGCTTTTTTGTTTCTGTAACTGCATTATTTGTTCGAGCTATTGGCAAACTTGATTAAGGTAAGCCGCCGCACCAATTAATCCGGGCTGGCTTTCGGTAATTATGTAAGTAGGTATTTGTTCGTTTAAATGAGACATACGACCTTTAGTTTCAAACCTTGTTCTAAATTCACTGCTTTTCAGATAATTGATAAACCTAGGCACTATGCCACCCGCGATGTACACACCACCAAAAGAGCCCGTAGTTAATGCCAAGTTACCCGAAAAACTTCCTAATATTTTACAAAATTGTGATAACGCTTGTTGGCATATAGGGCAAGTTCCAGCTATTGCTTGAGTACTAATATCTTTAGCTGATAGCTTACTTTGCTCAGCACTTGTCGCGTCTTGATTATTAATAACAACTAATGCTTGGTATATTTGCTCTAAGCCATAACCAGAAAGCAGCTGTTCATAAGATATTCGCTTTTTAGTCGTTGTTAACTGTTGAAATATTTTTACATCAAGTTCATCTACTGGAGCAAAATCGGTATGACCACCTTCGCCACCCAGACAATGCCAGTGATTGTTGATGTTTACTAAGTTAGCAACACCCAGACCAGTTCCTGGGCCACATACCGCAATGGGCTGTTTATTTTCGGCTTCGCCTTGGCCAATTTTTATTTTTTGATCTTCACTCAATAATGGTATAGCCATCGCAATTGCCGTGTAATCATTTATTAGCGTTAAGCTATGTAATTTAAGTTTTTCTTTTAGCTGCTTTTGTGAAAATTTCCAGGGCAAATTTGTCATAGATATTGAATCTGTATCAACAGGACAAGCTATGGCTAAACATGCATTAACCTGGTAGTTAAGTAAGCTCTTTTCTTTTAAATAATGATGAATCACATTACTTAAATGTGGAAAATCCTGGCACTGGTAAGTTTCAATTTCGTTGATATTATTGTCTTTATCAGTGATTGCTAGTCTGATATTGGTACCACCAATATCAGCAACTAAATTAATTACTTGAGTATCTTGTGAGTTCATCATCTTTTGTTTTATTTCTCATTCAAATGTATTTATTTTTAAACTGTACTATCCACAGCACTATGTTTTGCAAATAACGGAATCTCTGGTAATAAGTGTTGGCTCAAAAGAGTGTGTAATTGATATATTCTTTTGTTGATAAATATTTTTTAACACCAACTTTGCAGCCATATGCCCCATCAAATTTACCGGGTTATCTATCGTAGTAAGTTTTGGGTAGGTATGTCGTGCAAAAATAATATTATCAAAACCTATTATCGATAGATCTTTAGGTAAGGAAAATCCTTGCTCTCTAGCATAAGTAATTGCTCCTGATGCCATTTCATCATTGGCACAAATTAATGCACTAAACTCCTGTTTATTGTCCATGAAATGCTTTAGACCGTCACTGCCGCCAGTTTCTTTAAAGTCGCCTTCAAAATATAACGAATCACTAAAAGCAATATTATTTTCTGCTAATGCACGTTGATGACCAGCTAAGCGATCTTTTGAATCGGCTTTAAATTGCGGGCCGGCAATATAAGCAATGGTTGAATGTCCTTGCTTTATAACAGACTCGGTTGCTAAGTAGCCGCCTAATTCATTATTTAAGCTAATACATTTTTCATCTAAACCATCCACTAATCGACTCATTAAATAAATAGGCGTTTTGCCTTTGCACAGCTCAATAATATAATCATCGCTCACCGCTTCAACGTGCAAGATGATGGCATCACAATTTCTACTGATCAGAAATTCAATACCGTCTTTTTCTTTATCTTCTTCACTATGACCTGTGGTAATAATTACATGTTTTCCTGCTGCTCTTAATTCAGATTCTATGCCTGCCATCATCTGACCAAAGAATGGGCCATGTAATTCAGACACTAATATACCGACACTGTTGCTTCTATTTGATGCGAGTGACTGTGCAATAGAATTAGGACGATAACCAAGCTCAGTCATAGCGTCCAAAACCTTTTTACGGGTTTTATCGCTGACTCGTGAATTTTTATTTATCACACGAGAAACGGTTGCTAAAGAGACACTAGCTAGTTTTGAAACTTCGTATATAGTCGCCATGTTATTCCTGCGTTACGCAATTTAGTTGTAAATACATTGAATTTTAACGGTAAAATTCTAGCATATATAGCTTAGATATTAACTAGTAGACGTATTTAATTCCGCTTGGATTTTAACGACTTTACGTTCTGTTAATGTGTATTTTCTCATCACCCAAGCCACTGCAAATGATCCTAAAGCAGGTAACACGGTAAATGATAATAATAAACCTTGTTTGGTGGTTTCACTTTGCTCTATATCGGCTTGGTAACCGTAAAAAGTTAATAACCATCCAGCAAGTGCACCACCGATAGCTATGCCCATTTTGATAAAAAATATCACGCCAGAATAAACTAAACCGGTAACCCTAATGCCTGTTTTTTTATGACCGTAGTCAATAGTATCCGCCATTTTTGCCCACAGCAGAGGCGTCGCCATATCAAGAAAGAACTTCCAGGCGATAAAAGCGACAAATGCAATAATAATTTGGTCGGGAGATATCAGAAAACTTGCTAGACAGATGACTGCAGATATAGTTTGCAGCGCTATATAGGCTTTTATTTTGCAAACACGCTTAGCAAGCGGTTGAGCGACCGCGGAACCTATCATACTGGCAACTACGCCCAGCGTTAAAAATGGCGTGATCAAGTCTTCACGGTCAAGGAAATACTTAACGTAATAAACGGCAAGCGTAAGGCGCAATACTTGTCCGGTGAGTAAATATAGGGACGCAAGACATAGTATGCGCCATTGATCATTTTTCCATAGTGATTGCAGGTTTTCTTTCATCGATGAATCTTGGTTTTCTGGCGGTTTTACTCGTTCTTTTGTTCCTAAGAAGCATAACAAAAATAACACTACGCCCAAGCTACTCATTGCGACCATTGTTAATTGGTAGCCTTTTGCTGTATCGCCTTGGCCAAACCACTCCACCATTGGCATAGTTGCTGATGCTACTATTACGCCGCCTAACATACCAAAAACAAATCGATATGATTGTACCGTTACTCGCTCTTTTGCATCAGCAGTAATAACACCGCCTAAACCACAATAAGGAATATTGATTGCCGTATAAGCAATCATAAGCAGGGTATAAGTAACAAAAGCATAGATGACTTTATCATTACCCGTTAAATCGGGTGTGGTGAAAGCTAAGATGCTAATCAATGCAAAAGGTAGCGCTAACCATAATAGGTAAGGGCGAAACTGCCCCCACTTAGTATTGGTCTTATCCGCTAAATTGCCCATGATAGGATCGGTAACCGCATCGATTATTCGTACGAATAAAAACATCGTACCAACCACCGCAGGAGATAAACCAACAACATCAGTATAAAACAGTAATAGGAACATCATGACTGTTTGAAAGATGATATTACTCGCTGTATCACCTAAACCATAAGCAATTTTTTCTCTTACACTAATCATTAATATTCAACCTCTTGTTTACTAAATTCGCATAGGGAGACTTAACATATAGCAATTGATAGCTCTTAAGTGTTTTCTATAAGTGCTCTATATTGAATTAATTCATTACCAACTTATTGGCTGGTCTATGCCATCACTTTTCCAATCGTTCAGATTCAATACTAGCTTCATCTGTTCGTTATTAACGTTTTATAGGCAAGTCCGCTGGCTTTAACGGTCCTTACTTGAGTGTCGTAATCAACATGAACTATGCCAAAGCGTTTTAAATATCCTTCTGCCCACTCAAAATTGTCCATTAAACTCCAAGCAAAATAGCCTTTAATTTGCACACCTTGTTCAATAGCATCATTAACGGCATTTAGGTGTTGTTGATAATAATTTACTCTATCTTGATCATTTACGACACCATCGATAATCTTATCGGCCATTGCCGCACCATTTTCAGTAATATAGACCGGAGGCAGTGTATATTTTTCATTAAGCGACACTAATAGCTCAGTAAAGGCTTTGGGATATATTTCCCAACCCATATCGGTACGTGGATTTGGCGGATCAATTTGTAAGAAATGCTCATCAGTATCTGCACGATAAATTGCGCGGGTATAGAAATTAATGCCTAAGAAATCGATAGCATGAGTAATTATGGTCATATCACCGTCATGTATCTCAGGCTGATGCTCAGTGGGCAGCTGAGACATAATCTCCGGGTATTTTCCATCGAATAATGGCTTGATATACCATTGATTCAAGTAATCATCAGCAAAGGCTGCTGCATTTATATCCGCTAAAGAGTCTGATTCAGGATAACAAGGTGTAAAGTTCAGTACGATACCATTTAACGTATTAGGACTATTTTTAGTTAACACTTCCATGGCTAAACCATGAGCAAGTAATAAATGATGTGCGGCCTTCTTGCCAAACTCTTTACCGACAATGCCTGGTGCGTGAACACCAACTTCATAACCTAAAAATGCACTGCAAAATGGTTCGTTTAGTGTTGCGTAGGCATGAACGCGGTTACCAAATACCTTTGAAATTAAATCGACATAACTTCTAAATTTATAGGCAGTTTCGCGATTTAACCAACCACCTTGATCTTCTAAATGTTGTGGTAAATCCCAATGATAAAGTGTGACAAATGCTTTGATATTATTCGACTTTAAGCGGTCTAAAATATTCAGATAATAATCTACACCCGCTTGGTTTAGCTCACCAGACTCGTTTATTACTCGTGGCCATGAAATAGATAATCGATAGGCGTCAACACCCAAGGAGTCAATCAACTTCATATCGTCTTGCCAACGGTTGAAATGATCACAAGCTATTTCACCATTTGAGCCATCGACAATTTTATTTGGCGTATTACAAAAAGTATCCCAAATACATGGCAGTCTTAAGTCTTTGCCACCTTCAATTTGAAATGAAGCGGTTGCTACACCATAAATGAAGTCTTTAGATAACATTTCAGATTGAGCGGGAAGAGTAAGTTTGACAGTCATGAACGATATACCTATTTCTTAAAGTTAAGTTAATTTGGCTATGATCTATATTTTATTTATATGTAAGCACTTATAAAAAGGTTGATAAAAGTATCTGGATGTTCTTTAATGTAACCATGTAAGCGCTTACATTTAGATTAGTGCTTTATATGAGTTAGGTCAACCACTTTCATCCGGCTTTAATTGTCATTGATTTAGGTTGTTGGTTTAAGTGATTGAAAATAAGCAATTATATTTATAGTTCTGACGGTTTTTTGTTAAAGAATGATCAGTCAGTGATGAATTTAAAATTAGAAACAAAACATATTAAAGAGGATATTATGGCAATGCATTCAAATTCAGGTACTTTCAATCAGGTGAGCGATGTGCCGCAAAATAATAATTTTTCTTTTGCACTAACGTCATTAACCTCTTTGTTTTTTATGTGGGGGTTTATTACCTGCTTAAATGATATTTTAATTCCACACTTAAAAGGTGTTTTCGATTTATCGTATAGTCAGGCCATGTTAGTTCAGTTTTGTTTTTTTGGGGCTTATTTTCTTGTTTCACTGCCGGCAGGCGTGATCGTTAAAAAGCTTGGTTACCAAAAGGGCATTGTTTTAGGGTTAGTTGTCGCAGCTATTGGTTGCTTATGTTTTTACCCCGCGGCCAGCATGCACAGTTATCCGGTTTTTTTGATGGCGTTATTTATACTTGCCAGTGGTATTACCTTATTACAAGTATCAGCTAACCCTTATGTCAGTATGCTAGGCGATGCTAAAACGGCTTCATCACGTTTAACCATGACTCAAGCTTTCAATGCTTTAGGTACTACCGTAGCGCCATTTTTTGGCGCTTTTTTGATTTTAAATCAAGCCGCAGAGTCACTGTCTGCACAAGCATCAGCAGAAGCGGTGCAAATGCCTTATATTTTTCTAGCCGCAATGTTATTGGCGCTCGCTGCTATTTTTGCTTGGTTAAAACTACCTAACTTATCGCCAGCAGATGAAATTGAGCTAAAAGGGTTAACTACAGACACGGGTAGTGCGTGGCAACACAGCCATTTAGTACTCGGTGCAGTGGGCATCTTCGTTTATGTGGGTGCAGAAGTCTCGATAGGGAGCTTTTTGGTGAGCTTTTTAGCTGAGCCTAGCATTGCTGGTTTAGATGAATCTGAAGCGGCAAAATATATTGCTTATTACTGGGGCGGTGCCATGGTCGGTCGTTTTATTGGCGCAGTGATTATGCAGAAAATTGCTGCGGGTAAAGCATTATTATTTAATGCTGTTATTGCCGTTCTATTAATTTTAGTGGCTGTTTTTTCGTCTGGTACACTTGCTATGGTGGCAATTTTACTGGTTGGTTTATGTAATTCCATTATGTTCCCAACAATTTTCAGTTTAGCTATTAATGGCCTAGGTAAGCATACCAGCCAAGGCTCGGGTATTTTATGTTTAGCGATTGTTGGTGGAGCCATTATACCTCTTTTTCAAGGGCTTTTAGCTGACAGTATTGGTGTTCAACCCGCGTTTTTCTTACCAATATTATGTTACTTCTTTATCGCTTATTACGGTTTATCAGGCAGCAAAGTAAAAGAGATCACCAGCTAAATGGTGTCCTCTCTTTCACCGATTAAATTTTAATAATTAACGCCAATACTTAACGAAAGTAAGAAACAACTACATGAAACATATAATTAAAAATAAAACACTTAATGCTAAAGCTAGTGTGAGCATACTTTGTTTGGCTATAACATCGCTGTTTATCGGATGTCATGGCAATAAACAAGAAACTAACTCGACCATAATACTTGAGAAAACAGCTGCATTATCACAACAATCAAAAATATCCCCCAATATTGAAATATGGCCAAAACTTGATATAGCAGTAAAAGCTGATGCGAGTATTGAAGCTAAAGTGGCATCACTATTAGCGACCATGACACTTGAGCAAAAAGTCGCTCAGATGATCCAACCAGAAATAAAAGATATTACCGTTGAAGACATGCGTAAATATGGTTTTGGCTCATACCTAAATGGTGGTGGTGCGTTTCCTGATAACAATAAACATGCAACACCGGCTGATTGGATAAAGTTAGCTGAAAATATGTACCAAGCATCTATTGATGACGCTATTGACGGTAGCAATATCCCAACTATGTGGGGTACTGACGCAGTACATGGTCATAATAATGTTATTGGCGCTACTTTATTCCCACATAACATAGGTTTAGGGGCAGCGAATAATCCTGAACTTATTGAAAATATTGCCAGTATTACCGCAAAAGAAGTGATGGTTACGGGGATTGATTGGGTTTTTGCTCCAACCGTTGCTGTTGTTCGTGACGATCGTTGGGGTCGTACCTATGAAGGTTATTCTGAAGATCCTGAAATAGTTCGCAATTACGCCAGTGCTATTGTTAAAGGGCTTCAAGGTTCAGTAGGTAAAAACTTCTTAGGTGAACAACGTGTTATTAGTACCGTTAAGCATTTTATTGGCGACGGTGGTACTGAAGGTGGTGACGACCAAGGTAATAACCTTACGAGCGAAGAAAACTTATTTAAATTGCATGCTCAAGGATATGTTGGAGGTTTAACGGCGGGCGCACAATCAGTGATGGCTTCTTTTAATAGTTGGCATGGTGTTAAAAGTCATGGCAATAAATATTTAATGACTGAGGTATTAAAAGACCGCAT
Source organism: Colwellia psychrerythraea (assembly GCA_002163005.1). Classification (GTDB taxonomy): domain Bacteria; phylum Pseudomonadota; class Gammaproteobacteria; order Enterobacterales; family Alteromonadaceae; genus Colwellia; species Colwellia psychrerythraea_C. The sequence continues at coordinate 8,282 of MAAF01000007.1, forward strand.
GGGGTTTGATGGTTTTGTTGTTGGTGATTGGAATGGTCACGGACAAGTCAAAGGTTGTAGCAATGAAAGCTGCCCACAAGCCATTAATGCGGGTTTAGATGTTTTTATGGTACCAACTAATGCTTGGAAACCGTTGTACGAAAATACTGTTGCACAAGTTAACAATGGGGAAATCAGTCTTACGAGAATTGATGATGCAGTTAGTCGAGTTTTACGAGTAAAAATTCGTGCCGGTTTATTTGATAAACCTAGCCCTGAAAACCGTACTTTGTCTGGAAAAACGGAATTAATTGGTTCATCCGCACATCGTAAAGTTGCGCGTCAAGCGGTAAGAGAGTCTTTAGTATTATTGAAAAACAAAGGTAATTTACTGCCTTTAAAACCAACTCAGAATGTATTAATTACCGGTGATGGTGCTGATAATATCGGAAAGCAATCAGGTGGTTGGACAATTACTTGGCAAGGTACAGGCAATACTAATACCGACTTTCCAGATGGCAGTTCTATTTACTCTGGTATAAAACAAGTTGTCAGCGCTGCTGGTGGTAAAGTCCAACTAAGTGTTGCGGGTGAATTTAACGAAAAGCCTGACGTTGCTATTGTTGTATTTGGCGAAGAACCGTATGCAGAGGGTAATGGTGATTTAGACAACCTTGAGTATCAACGTGGCAATAAAACTGATCTAGCGCTATTAAAGAAGTTAAAAGCACAAGGTATTCCAGTCGTTGCCGTGTTCATTAGTGGACGTCCTATGTGGGTAAATGCTGAACTTAATGCGTCCGATGCTTTTGTTGCAGCGTGGTTGCCAGGTTCAGAAGGTAATGGAGTCGCTGATGTTTTATTCAGTCAATCTGATGGCCGTGTGAATTATGACTTTATAGGCAAACTTTCTTATTCATGGCCTGCGCATTCAGATCAAACTACAGTTAATCGATTTGATGAAAACTATGCACCGTTATTACCTTATGGTTTTGGTTTATCTTATGGTGCAGCTAATATTTTAGCTGACGATTTATCAGAAATTTCAGCGACAAAATCAAACAATGAATTAGCGGTGAAAGCGTTGTTTGATAGAAGTGCTAAAGCACCTTTTCATTTGTTTTTATCTAATGACAAAGGCAGTACGGAATTTACGTCTAGTGTTTTAGCATTAGATACTATTACGTTGAAAACAACTGATCGAGATGTTCAAGAAGATTCTCTTGTTGTTAGTTGGAAAGGCGAAGGTAAAGGCAGTATTCATTTAACATCAGCATTTCCATCAGATCTACGCTCATTTAATGAAGCTAATGGCATACTAAGTTTTGATGTAAATATTAACCAATACCCGAGTAAAACAGCAGTGGTTGAAATGAACTGTGAGCACGAATGTTTGGGGGTTGTAGATATTACAAAAACATTATCAGCACTTACATTAAGTGAATGGCACACAATTAATGTTCCATTATCTTGTTTTAAAGCCTCAGGAACAGATATGGCTAAAATATTTACGCCATTCAAACTAACAAGTGAAGGGCCCTTTAGCTTAACGCTTGGTAATATTTACATAAAACCTGAGAGTAAAGCTGACTTAGCTAATGTAGTTTCATGTTCAGTATAATAGTTTAACGGATACTTTGACTGTCATTTTATTTGATATAAAAATTACAGTCTTTGTTCGCTAGATGACTTTACGAGATGAAAGGCAATTGAAAAGTATATTTTTTAAATCACAGGAGGCGTCTCCTAGAAATGTAATAGTTTAATAAAATAACCAACATAATAATTAAAATAAGGTCGAATTATGAAACAGTTTTCAAAAGGGATAATTATAACTTGTGTTGCCATCGGCTTAACTGCTTGTGGTGGAGGCAGCTCTGAATCAACAGCTGCAGAATCAACAACTTCAGGTAACTCAACAACACCTGATACCATAACTGAGGCTAATACTGAAAGTCCTCAAGACCCTGCCGAAATGGTATTAATCAGCGATCAATGGCAACTGGTTTGGCAAGATGAGTTTGATAACGAAACCATTAACTTAACTAAATGGTCTTTGGAAGTGAATTGTTATGGCGGCGGTAATAACGAGCAACAATGTTATACCGACCGTGCTGAAAATGCTTTTATTGAGCAAGGAGTTTTGAAAATAGTCGCTTTGAAGGAAAACTTTACTGGTCCGGCGGCTCAAGATGATGATGCGAATTATAATCCGAGTAATACCCGAACTTTACCTTATACCTCCGCTAGATTGCGTAGTAAAAATAAAGGCGACTGGACATTTGGTCGCTTTGAAATCCGCGCAAAATTACCACAAGGACAAGGTACTTGGCCTGCTGTTTGGATGTTACCAACCGAGTGGTCATACGGTGGTTGGGCTGGCTCTGGTGAAATTGATATAATGGAAGCGGTTAACTTAAAAGCTAAATCGGATGAAAGTGGTGCCGCGGTAGACCAAGAAGAATCAAGAGTTCATGGCACCTTACATTATGGACGAGCATGGCCTGAGAATGTTTATTCAGGTCAAGAATTTCATTTACCTGGAAGTATAAATCCAGCAGATGATTTTCATGAATATGCTGTTGAATGGCAAGCAGGAGAAATTCGTTGGTATGTTGATGATATTCACTTTGCTACGCAACGCGACACTGGTTGGTACTCACAATATATGAATAATAATGGCGTATTAGTTAATGGCGAGGGTGGGGCACCATTTGATCAAAATTTTCATTTATTGTTAAATTTTGCTGTGGGTGGTGCTTGGGCAGCTAATGTTAATGAGAAGGGCATTGATGAAAGTGTTTTTCCACAATCATTAGAAATTGATTATGTCAGGGTGTATGAATGCTCTGTTTCGCCATCAACAGGTGCAGGTTGTGAAGCGATTGCTGATGATGCTGCAATGATAGAAGGCCATCAAGCACCTGCCCTTTAATATCGATATATTTAAGTGATATTTTGCTCAGCATTGTAAATAAAAATAGCGACATATTGGTCGCTATTTTTATTTAAAAAGGTAGTTCTGACATAGGTTATTGACTCAATGACTAGTTTGACGACTTTTATCAATATAAAGGCTGATATTTCGGTAAGTATCAACCCAATAACTAGTTTTGTTTTTTGCTAGATAATCTAAAAGCTGCTGGTGAGCGTCAGTAGATACCGCCAGATGCTCAGCGCCAATACCATGAAAGGTAAAGCTAACAATACTATTATTTTTTGCAGCTAATTTAACCTGCTCTATCAAGGCTTGACCACTCGTCCCTGATGGCGCGATCACAGGGGCATCCATCGGATTATAAGTACTCATCGATGTTGGAATAACAGCAACATGGCTTTTAATGCCAACAAAATAGCGTGAAATTTCAGGCAGTAAATTTTTGCCTTCAACAATAGCGTCGGCGCAGGGCAATGTGAAGGTTCTAACCGTTTGACCGTCGATGGCATTTAATAAATGATTGGCTTCGATAATTTCTTGTTTTATCTGCGCCATTGTTTTGTTATCAAGATCGTTATGTTTATCTACCCAATGCCGGTTGGGTAAAGAGGCGCTACAGGCATGATTGATAGTATGGTTACCCAGTTCATGGCCTTGCTCGGCAATAGTGCGCCAGTCTTCTCTACGTTCTTTGACTACTTTTGAACCTAAAGTCAGATAAAAAGACCCTTTAAAATCATATTGATTAAGTGCTGGAATGGCGTTATCTAACTGGCTGTTTAGGGCGTCATCATAAGATAAGTTGACCGCTGCTCTGGCACCATTGGGCCAGTAGAATTCATTATCATTGTTGCCAGTAATACTAGTATTACCAATATTGCTAGTATTAGCCCTGACACTGGCAGATATCAAACATGTGATAGTCATCATGCTTATTATGTAAAGTTTGGAAGCCTTAAACTCTTTCATTGATATAGCCACTAATAAAGTTCCTGTTGTCTTATAATTCGACAAATTATCGACTATCAGCTGGAAGTGTTGAACATCAAGTTATTGTAACCATCTCTTCAGAAATACTACTGAAACACTGAAACCTGCATTATGGAATAGAGTAGGTTTCAGTGCTCATCAAAATATTAATTAGATTTGCAATATTGATCTAAGTATTGTTTATGCGTAGGTAGTGATTTGACCGTTTGCTCTATCGAATTTTTAATACTATTTAAAAACATGTCTTGTTCATTCGTTGACATCATATCAGCTATTGGATGGTGGTCTTTCGGCGATAAACCTTGGCCTAACATGACTTGAATCCAAGAATTTTCAGCAAATAAATCCCATGGTGCTTTAAATACATAACCGTGTTCTTTAAATAATTCAATACGATGACTCAATGAGCTTGGAACATCCATTTTGCTACAATATCGCCAAAAAGTTGAATCGTTTCTATTGGTGACATGATAATGCAAAATGATAAAATCTCTAATGTATCGAATTTCTTCTTCAGATTGATAATTATATTCATTTATTACTGTGTCGGTTATCCCCATTTTAGGGAACATTTGCATAAGTCTAATAATACCTCTTTGAATTAAATGTATACTGGTAGACTCTAAAGGCTCAATGAAACCACTTGATAAACCTAATGCTACACAGTTTTTATTCCAATGTTTTCGGCGTTGACCGGGGGTAAATTTAATAAATAAAGGTTTTTTTAATAACTTACCTTCAACATTTTCAAGTAACAGTTTCTCAGCGTTTTCATCATTCAAATATTTACTACAATAGACAAGGCCGTTTCCTGTTCTATTTTGTAATGGAATCTTCCATTGCCATCCAGATTCATGAGCAATAGAACGCGTATAAGGTTTAGGCTCTTCAGTACTTTCTGTTTGCACTGCAACAGCGCGATCGCATGGCAGCCAGTGTGACCAATCATCGTAGCCGGTATGTAAAGCTTGCTCAATTAGTACACCTCTAAAACCCGTACAATCAATGAATAAGTCACCTTCTATAGTTACGCCTGAAAGTAATGTAAGAGATTTTATAAAGCCTGATTTTTCATCAATATTTACTCGCTCTATTTTACCTTCTATTCTTTTTACGCCATGTTGTTCAGATAGTTTGCGTAAAAATTTTGCGTATAATGTTGCATCCATATGGTAGGCGTATTTTAAACCACTATTTGGAAGATGAGCGAATTTATCATTTAGCCCTGCTTGGAGTTCTAAGCAATATTCTTCATACTTTGCCTGATAGCCCTCTTTTTTACTTCGATTGTAAAATTGTAAAAATGTTGTTGCCCAACAATCCCTACCCGTGGTGCCAAAAGAATGAAAATATTCACTATCGTTGTCTTTCCAATTTTCAAAATTGATACCTAGTTTAAATGTTGCATTTACACTACTCATAAATTCAGCTTCATTAATCTTTAACATTTTATGAAATGTTAACAGCGGAGGAATTGTTGCTTCACCAACACCAACCGTTGATATCTCATCGGACTCAACTAAGGTAATATTTAATTTATTACCAATAAGTTTTGCTAACGCTGTCGCAGCCATCCAGCCAGCGGTTCCTCCGCCAGCAATAACAACATTTTTTACTTCTGATAGATTATTCATTTGTAATTCCTTACTAATAGCGTAAACGTTTAATTAGGTAATCTTTAAACTTTCGTAATGCTTTTTCATCTTGAGGATTGAGCATGCCTTTTGCATGTTCTGGAATGTGATCTAATGGCGTCGCTTCAAAAATATAATGTTTGAATAAATTGAACCAAATATCTTTTTTATCATCTGGCAAGTTCCTAAGCGCCATAACGGCATAAAGCAAAGCGTTACCAGACTCATCAGTAAGATGGTCGGTGGATGACCACCAAAATGTGGCTAACAAATTAAAATGCGCTAAACCTTCAACATGGTGCCACCACATGCTGGGTAAAAATAGTGCATCACCCGCTTCTAATTCTGCAACTTGGGCATGTGCTAATGCTTGTTTGAATTTTGGGTATTTAATAAAATCGGGCTTTTTAAAGTCAACTAGGCTTATTGATTGTCCCGCAGGGGTGAAATCAAGTGGACCAATATAAAGGTTTGCAATTTGTTCTGGTGGAAATAAAGTAAAACGTCTTTTGCCATATATATTACAGGCAATATTGTTAGGTACATCGTAATGGGCAGGTATTGTACTTTGATTGCCCATCCACATATTCATAGCCGACGATTTACCTGCTATATGAATATTATTTTCTTGCCTTAAATTGGGAAAGTATGCCTCTACAGATGTTGTACCCATATAATAAAGAGGAGGGGGTGTATCACCTTGGTGCTTATTTATCTGCCCAAACAAGTCTGCTAAGGGCATTTTATAGGCTTTACAGTTAAGCGCTGTAAGTGCTTCGTTATAGAAGATGCGCCCGTCAATATCAGGTGATCCGCAACCAACGACTAGATCTTGGCCACTAGCATATTTCAAAAGATAACTTTGTAATGCGGTTTCAGATTCTTGCCCTTTTTTAACGATAGGCCAATCTTTAATGAACCCCTTTAAAATAAGGGGGTGTTTTGATTCGATTATAAAAGAAGGAACATCACAAGCAGATATACCTTCTACACTGGCAACTCTTTTAAGTGGTCCTAACATTTTATTTCTCTACTTTGTTTGTAATAACTTGTTTTTTCTTTTGATTAAATCACCCATATTTAGCAACGATGCTACCGCCATATAGAGCGGTTTTAAAAAGCCTTTCTGACTTAATTCAGCCAGCTGTTGAGATGTTAAGTTATTCAGCGTCTCCTCATTGATAGTATAGAATCCAGATAATCTATTATGACTTTTATCGTTAAGTTCTATATCAAAAACAAATTTTTCTAGTAAGTTATACTCGGTTAACAAGTTTAAAAAATCTTGACTCTCTTCAAAACCTTTATCTATCTCTCCTAAAACATCGGCTATATGCTCTATAAAAGGAGTATTTTGACCAAACTCTGTGAATATATTCTCACCTCGCTCTTTGTTAAGCCTAGGGCTATCGACATCAAGGTGGATAACTCTTTGTTTTTGTACATTGCCATTTATTTCTTGGTTCTGAAAACCAATTAAGAAAGGTTGTGCCTTAATTGTATGAGGAAGGTAACCACAATCCCAGTGACCGTTATTTAGAAATAAGTTTTCATTTTTTTCCAAGCCCAGTAGTGCGTACGATTGAAATTTTTCTGTTGCTTCATCTTTATGAAAAACAATAGGGTAATAAGCTTGAATATCATAAAACTCATTAGGAAAGGTTAGCGTAAGCATTATATTATCGCCTAACTCAGAGCTTCTTTGTGTATCAACCTTTAAGTTTTTGTGTTGTTCATTATTCAACATTTGATGATTTGACATAATTTAGCTCTTTTTTATTTGAAATATTATGCATAAACAATTATCTATAGACGTAAAGCATAGACATATTTGCTATTAATTGATAAAAAACCGCCAGATGGCGGTTTTTTAAATTATAAAGACGTCGTTAAAAAGTATAACGAGCGCCGATATTGTAACGAGGGCCAGTTTGAATAGCATTTAGCAATTCATTTCTACTACGGCTATACATACGTTGAGTTTCATCCGTTATGTTAATTCCTTCAAAAAATACAACGAAGTCTTCAGTTACGTTATAGCTCGCATTGATATCAATTTGTGAGTAAGACTCATTAATACGCGGGTTATTAAGATTGTTGTTTGTTGAAACTAAGAATTCGTCACGCCAGTTATAAGCGATACGCACTTGTATGCCATTTTTATCATAAAAGGCGACTAAGTTGGCGGTATCACTTAAACCAGGCAGGGCAAACTGACTGTCAAAAACGCTAGGATCATATTTAGCATCACTATCTACGAATGTTAAGTTGGCTTGTATACCAAAGCCACTTTCTAATGCATGTTGGAAAGCTATTTCAAAACCGTCGATTTTAGCATCGCGCTCATTAAATGGCTGGGTGATATCAAACTGAATGAGATCATCCCCATCAACAGAGTGAATTTGTCCTGTTGTCGTTCCGCCTGCATCTACTCCGGTTATGGTGCTTGATTCTGGGTAGTTATCAAATATATATTGTCTAATTGCTGTATTGTCACTACTACCAACGGCAGCCATTGCTTCATCAAAGCGAGGTCCACTAGTAGGACTTCTTAAACCAAATAATTCCCCTTTAGTTGTACGAGTGCCAATGAAGTTTTTTATATCTTTTCTAAAATAACCTACAGACGCATAACTTCCTTCATCAAAGTACCATTCTAAAGATAAATCAACATTGGTAGACTCAAAAGGAATTAAGCCCGGATCACCACTGCTAGCTGTCGCGAAACCTTGTCTTACTTCATTAATACCAACACCACCTCGAATGTGATTGTAGGTAGGTCTTGAAAGCGTTTTGCCGAATGAGGCTCTAGCGACCAAGTCATCGGTAATATCTAAACTGATATCAAGGTTAGGTAAAAAGTTATTATAATCACCATCAAAGTCAGTAAATGCGCTTTCACCGCTATCAACTGTTGCAAATTCGTTGTTAGAAACCCAATCTACACCCGTGTAAGCAGGTACCATAGCACTTGCATTTACATCAGTTTCTTCATAACGGAAACCAGCTGATATATCTAATGGCATATCTGCAATTTCAAATTCCATATTTATTTGAGCATAAATAGCCGTATATTCTTCTGATATAAGTTCATCAGTTGTCCATTGCTCATTCACACAAAAACGATCTGCGCATGGCCAAATACCGGGGGAAACTTCGTTATTACTATTCGCTGGCGCAGCATAAGAAGCTACTTCATTCGATGCATCTGCAAAACTAAAGTTGTAAAACAGGTCAAAAAGGTCAATCGTTTCACCTGCTGCGTTAGTGCCAGTGCTTGGTAAGTTATCTAATTGAGCAGAGCTGCTACCTGGCGTAAATAAACTATCGGTTACGTCATCAACACTGCCTTCACCGCCCCATGTATCACGTTGAGCTGTCATAATCGAAGCGCGAATATCATTGTCAGTTTTTGAAATACCAAAATCGACACTACTAATAACACCTTCATCAAAAACGTATTGGCCTTTTAATTGAATTTGAGATAAATCATTTTCAAACTGACTGTTTCGTAAAGAGCTACCTGTAGTGATTAGTTCAGAGGGAGCGCCTGTTAAACCGTCTAATTGGGAAATAGACATGACTGGAAAGTCCGGTCTAAAGTCTATTGTGGTACTCTGACGAGAATTAACGGCATACTCCATAGTTGAGCTATTACCGTATGGGCTGTCTGCTTTTGATTTTGCTGATGAGTCGTGGTAATCAAGTTCAAAGCTAAGGTTATCAGTAGGTTGCCATTCTATATTTAAACCAATAGATTCATTTTTATTTTTTGAAGCTGATTCTGACGTTGAGAATGATAAATCAGGGCCAGCACCTGAATGCCAAACTACAGGGGAGTGGTTTGTACCTGTAGTGAATTCATTTAAACTGCCATCAATAGTTTCACCTTCCCAAAACCAAGCACCGATACCGTTTGATGTAGACTCAACCGTTTGTTCTGAAAAAGTATAATCTGCAGTGATAGTGATGCGGTCACTTGGCGCATATTGAAAAACAAGTTGTCCATTATCTCTGGTGCGATCAAACTCGGTAAAGTTGTAACGAAATTGTTGTGGACGGTTGAATGTATCACCTTCTTCCCAATCCGTATTGTTGATACCGCCATTCCAGCCGTCAACGGGGGCAATTTGTTGGGTATGCCACTGAGGAACAACGGCTTCTTTAGTCGCACCATTTCTTTCTTGATGGCTAAATGAAATGCCAAAACCAATAGTATCATCGGCAAAGGTATTACTATAAAGACCTGAAATTTCAGGGGTGACGCTATCACCTTCATCAGTTGACTGGTCCAATACGGCTTTGACCCCAATAGACGCTTTCTGTCCTGGTGTATTAAGCGGTCTTGCTGTCAAAATGTTTATAGTCGCGCCGATACCGCCACTTGAAACTTCGGCTTTACCTGTTTTATAAACTTCTACACCACTGACAGCTTCAGAAGCTAGGTTAGCAAAATCAAATGAGCGAGAGTTACTAATGACGGTAGATTCAAGATTCGATGATGGCATTTGACGGCCATTTAAGGTGACTAAGTTGAAGTCTGGTCCTAAACCACGAACAGTAACTTTAGAACCTTCACCGTTAGATCGATCAATTGATACACCAGAGATACGCTGTAATGATTCGGCTAAGTTTGAGTCAGGAAATTTACCCATGTCCTCGGATGAAATAGCGTCGACAACACCTTGCGCACTTCGCTTGATATCCATCGCTTTAACTAAGCTACTGCGAATACCTGTGACCTCTATAACTTCAACGTTATCTTTCTCTTTTAAATTAACTTCTTCTGCTGATAGAGCGGGTAAAGCCGTTGCTCCAAGTATCAGTGACAAGCTCGTTGCTATTCTTGTCTTAGTAAATGTTTTATTAATCATGTTACATCCCGAGTTTATGTAGACCATTTTATAATTATATGTACTGGTTTAGCGCTTATATTGGATTACAGGTAAACACAACAAGCCGGTGTGTTCTGACAACTTGTAAAACAAATTAAATGTAAGCGCTTACATAAAGGTAAGTTAATAATAAAATTAGGTCAATAAATATTTAAAATTAAATTAAAGTTTATACACTAAACGCACTATTTTTGTACATTTTGTTTTTATTGTTTTTATTGATTTTATTTTTTAAGTTGTTTATTAACAAATGGTTAGGTGTTGTTTTTAATATTTAAAATAAAATTTACGTTGAAATAAATACCATTTCACAATATTGTAAGCGCTTACATTTAATTTGTGTTTCTGTAGGTAAATTGTAATTAGTGTGGTTGTAGCTTTGATGCAAAAGTGTAACTTTTGGTCATAACAATAAATTTAAAAATGATGAAAATAAAACAACATCATCTTAGCTTAGATGAAAATATCGCTTATTTGAGGTATGGCGTTTCCTCTAATATGATGAAGTAGATGTTAATAAACTAGAACGTCCATTTTTGTTGGTAGCAAATAAAATGAATAATTTTATAAATAGTTAAGTGAGGAAATAATGAATAGTTTTTCGAACCAACTAAAGGTTTTGATGATGTTGGTATCAATAAATATATGCACGTTTGAAGCTGGTGCTTTTGAGGGGGGTCAACTTGAAGCAAAGAAGACTCAAGGTAAAATCATGATCAACGGCATCGTCGATGAAGTTAGCTGGCAGTTAGCTAAATGGCAGCCAATAAATAACCTTATTCTTGGAAGTGCGCCGAGTGTAAATGATTTCTCTGGTCAATTTAAAGTTATGTGGGATGAAGAACAATTATATTTGTTGGTCGAAATCATCGATGATATCTTATTTGATCAACATGCCGACCCGCGCTATTTATATTGGGATGATGATTGTTTAGAGATTTTTCTTGATGAAGATGCATCGGGCGGTGATCACCAGTTCAACTTTAATGCCTTTGCCTATCATGTTGCTTTGGATAATCAGGCCGTTGATATTGGAGAGAAGAATGCTGATGGCTCAGATAATTTTGTGTTATTAAATGAACATGTAACCAGTGTTTGGCGACGCAGTGAAAGCGCACCTAACAAAGTTGTTTGGGAAGTGGCAGTTCGGGTCTATGACGATAGTTTTACCATGCAAATGAAAAATCCACAGGCAGTGAACTTGTTTAACGGTAAACAAATTGGCTTCATGTTGGCATATTGTGATAATGATGGTAGTAAAGAACGTGAGCACTTCATCGGTTCAACAGATATTAAAGCCGTAAACGGTAGTAAGAATTTAGGATATATTACTTCTGATGTTTTCCAAAAGTTAATGTTAATAAAATAGTTAAATATCTTGTTAAACTTTTCCTAAAAAGCGAACTTAGTGCAGTCAAAAAACATGCTTTTGCCTTACGCCTGAGATCGTAGAGACTATGCCAATGTATAAGACGTTAATTATGATCAACGCTTATTTAGCCAATGCAGTGTTTATTTAAATAAGTTGCTACTATTATGCGGCTAATTTTATTAAAATTGGTCGCATATATTGAAAATAGCGGTTATTTATGAAATTTAGTCCACTTGTGCAAGAGTTAATTGATTCATTAAAGTGTTTATCTGGCGTTGGTGCAAAATCAGCGCAACGCATGGCATTTCAGTTACTTGAACGTAATCGTCGTGGCGGTAGTAAACTTGCTAATACCTTAGCGAAAGCCATGACTGATATTGGTCATTGTCAGCAGTGCCGAAATTTTACTGAAGAAGCGCTATGTGAAATCTGCCAAAGCCCAAAACGTCAACTTTCGACGACCTTATGTATTGTGGAAACACCAGGTGATGTGATTGCCATTGAACAAACGGGTGAGTTCTTTGGAAAGTATTTTGTCTTGATGGGGCATTTATCTCCTATTGATGGTATAGGGCCGGATGATTTAGGCTTAGATATTTTAGCTAAGCAATTTGCTACGGGCCAGTTTAGTGAGGTTATTTTGGCAACCAATCCCACAGTGGAAGGGGAGGCAACCGCACATTTTATTGCTGAACTGGCTCAGCAGCATCAAGTTAATATCTCTAGAATTGCTCACGGTGTTCCTGTAGGAGGTGAGTTAGAGTATGTAGATGGCAATACTCTATCGCATGCTTTATCGGGTAGAAAAAGCTACCAGATTTAGCGTATTTATATCTATGTATAGCTTTCGATGTATTAAAGTGGCTTAAGTTGAGGAAAGCGTTAACCGCCGATGAACTTAACTTTAAAGCCGGCTTTTTCTAAAACCTGTTGAATTACATCACGCTTATCGCCTTGTACCTCAATGGTTTCACCAACGACTGAGCCACCTGAACCACAGGTTTTCTTTAGCTTTTTCGCTAACTCTTTAAGTGCTTTAGAGTCTAACCCTAAACCACTAATAACAATAACCCCTTTGCCTTTTCGGCCCTTGGTTTCACGTCTGACACGTGCAAAACCGTCACTTGGGGTAATGCTTTTTTCTTTTTGTTGGCTGATGCGACCAGAGTCTGTTGAGTAGACTAACGAATCATCACTTGTAGGAGCTGAGTTATCACGCTCAATGGGAGCTTTACCAAAAGCACCGGCTAAATCACTTAAACTAGATAAATTCTTTTTCATAAATCACTCGATACTCTTAACTGTCAGCTGAACTTGCTTGATAAATTTTAGACAAAATAAAACCACGTCTTATTTGCATAAGCGTGGTTTTATTATATCAACAATATTCTAACAACAGTACTTTGTGCTTAATACTATTTGAAGTAAAGGCTACAAAGTATGCTGTTGTCTTATAGCTTGCTTTCTAGCTCAGGTAAGGCATCAAATAAGTCAGCAACAATACCATAATCAGCGACTTGAAAGATTGGCGCTTCAGGATCTTTATTGATAGCAACAATAACTTTTGAATCTTTCATACCAGCTAAATGCTGAATAGCACCACTAATACCTACCGCAATATATAAGTCTGGTGCAACGATTTTACCTGTTTGACCAACTTGCATATCATTAGGCACAAAGCCGGCATCAACCGCAGCACGTGATGCGCCAATAGCTGCACCAAGCTTGTCGGCAATACCGTCAAGTAATTTAAAGTTATCGCCATTTTGCATGCCACGACCACCAGAAATTACTACACTTGCTGCGCCTAAGTCAGGTCGCTCAGAAACAGTTAATTCGTCACTTACATGACTTGATAAACCAGCGTCTGTTACCATATCTAAATTAACAACTTCTGCATTGCCGTCTGTAGCTACTGCATCAAAGCCCGTAGTACGTACAGTGATAACTTTTTTGCTATCTAAACTTTGTACTGTAGCAATAGCGTTACCTGCATAGATAGGACGCACAAAGGTATCACTACTTTCAACATCAATGATGTCAGAAATTTGCGCAACATCTAATAAGGCAGCAACTCTAGGCATAAAGTTTTTGCCGGTAGTTAGCGCCGTTGCTAAAATATGTTCATAGTCAGCTGCTAACTCAGTGACTAGTAAGCTCACATTTTCAGCAAGTTGATGTTCATAAGCTGCATTGTCACAAACTAATACTTTGCTTACGCCATTTACTTTTGAGGCAGCTTCAACAGCATTTTGACAATTAAAACCAGCAACTAGTAATGTTATATCAGCACCAATTTTTTGTGCGGCACCAACTGTTTTTAGCGTCTCAGCTTTTAACGAGCTGTTATCGTGTTCAGCAATTACTAAAATACTCATGAGATCACCTTGGCTTCATTTTTTAATTTTTCAACTAATTCATCAATGCTTTCTACTACAATACCAGCTTGACGCTGTGCAGGTGGAGTAACTTTTAATAACTTAGTGCGAGCTGTTAAATCAATACCAAAATCTGCCGCAGATTTTACTGCTAATGGCTTACGCTTAGCTTTCATAATGTTAGGCAATGAAGCGTAACGTGGTTCATTCAAGCGTAAATCTGTAGTCACAATAGCGGGTAAATTAAGCGCAACAGTTTGCAAGCCGCCATCTACTTCACGGGTAACATTAACTTTTTCGCCTTCAACTTTTACAACCGAAGCAAAAGTGCCTTGTGGCATACCTGTTAATGCAGCAAGCATTTGACCTGTTTGATTGTTATCACTATCAATAGATTGCTTACCTAAAATCACAAGTTGTGGTTGTTCTTCTTCAACAATTTTTTGTAGTAATTTAGCAATATTTAGTGCGTCTAAGCTTTCATCAGTTTCAATTTGAATAGCGCGGTCAGCTCCTAAAGCTAATGCGGTACGCAATTGTTCTTGGCAAGATTTATCACCGATAGAAATTGCAATTACTTCTGTTGCTGTACCCGCTTCTTTTAAACGAACAGCTTCTTCAACGGCAATTTCACAAAAAGGGTTTATAGCCATTTTTGTATTGGCAAGATCTACATTTGATTGATCGGGTTTGACTCGAACTTTGACGTTATAGTCAATAACACGTTTTATCGGAACTAATACTTTCATCGTAGCCTCTGAAAAGGTTTGTTAAATTACAAAATAAATAATAGTTAAAAGATACCCTTGCTTTACGTCAACGTCAACGTAATCTTGGTGAAAACTTTTAAACTAAGATACAATCTAAAGAAATGCTTATAACAGTGTCTTGCT
Source organism: Colwellia psychrerythraea (assembly GCA_002163005.1). Lineage (GTDB taxonomy): Bacteria > Pseudomonadota > Gammaproteobacteria > Enterobacterales > Alteromonadaceae > Colwellia > Colwellia psychrerythraea_C. The sequence goes on from MAAF01000007.1 coordinate 23,361, forward strand.
TGGGCATCTGTTATAAGATACTATCAAACACCTGTTTGAATATCAAACGCATGTTTTAATTTTAGCAAAAAATATAAGTATAATAATACTGGGAGATCTTATGGAACGCGAATCGATGGAATTTGACGTAGTTATCGTTGGCGCTGGCCCTGCAGGTTTATCAACTGCTTGTAGGTTAATGCAACTAGCACAAGAAAAACAGCAAGAATTGATGGTTTGTGTTGTTGAAAAAGGGTCAGAAGTCGGAGCCCATATCCTTTCTGGTGCTGTCTTTGAACCAAGATCTTTGAATGAATTATTTCCTGATTGGCAAGAGCGCAATGCGCCATTAGTCACTAAAGTTACTGGCGACGATATTTATCTCTTGAATAATGAAAATTCAGGTATCAAATTACCTAACTTTTCTGTGCCTAAAACTATGCATAATGACGGTAATTATATTGTTAGCATGGGAAATGTTTGTCGTTGGTTAGCTGAACAAGCTGAACAGTTGGGTGTTGAAATTTTCCCTGGATTCCCTGCACAAAGTATTATTTATAATGATGATGGTAGTGTTGGTGGTGTTATCACCGGCGACATGGGCTTAGATGCTGAAGGTAAAGAAAAAGATTCATTTATGCCGGGTATGGAATTACGTGCTAAATACACCGTTTTTGCTGAGGGCTGTCGAGGTCATTTAGGTAAAGAATTAATCGATAAATTCAATCTTGACGAGCAAAGCTCTCCACAACATTACGGTTTGGGTTTTAAAGAAATTTGGGATATTGACCCAGCAAAACATCAGCCTGGTCTTGTTGTACATACTGCAGGTTGGCCATTAGATAAAAAGACTAATGGTGGTGGTTACCTTTATCATGCCGAAAACAACCAAGTTTTCGTTGGTTTAATTATCGATTTAAATTATAGCAACCCGCACTTAAGTCCTTTTGATGAGTTTCAACGTTATAAACATCATCCTAAGATTAGCCAGTACCTTGAAGGTGGTAAACGTGTTTCCTATGGCGCTCGAGCTATGGCAAAAGGCGGTTTTAATTCTTTACCTAAAATGACTATGCCAGGTGCATTATTAGTGGGTTGTGATGCTGGTACCATTAACTTTGCGAAAATTAAAGGTAATCACACAGCAATGAAGTCTGGCATGATTGCCGCTGAAGCTATTGCTCAAGCATTGATTGTTGGTGAAGCTATCGCAGAGGAAGGTAAGCAAGATTTAACACAATTTACGCAGCTATATAAAGACTCTTGGTTATATGAAGAGTTATACAATACCCGGAATTTTGGTCCAGCTATGCATAAGTTTGGTACCATGTTGGGCGGTGCTTACAATACTTTAGACCAAAACTTCTTTGGCGGTAAACTGCCGTTTAATTTTAAAGATGATAGCGTAGACCACGAGCAGTTAAAGCTGGCAGCTGATATGCCAGTCATTAATTATGCTAAGCCAGATAACAAATTAAGCTTTGATAAACTCTCTTCGGTATTCTTGTCAAATACCAACCATGAAGAAGAGCAGCCTTGCCATTTAAAACTTAAAGATGCAGATATTCCAATTAGGGTGAATTTAACTAAATACAATGAGCCAGCACAGCTTTACTGTCCTGCTGGTGTGTATGAGGTTGAAAAAACTGAGCAAGGCAACAAGTTTGTCATCAATGCTCAAAACTGTATTCACTGTAAAACCTGTGATATTAAAGATCCTAGTCAGAATATTACTTGGGTTACGCCTGAAGGCACTGGTGGGCCAAACTACCCAAATATGTAATATGCGCTAAGCAACTTTAAAAACCCAATATACGCTACTAAGTATCTTGGGTTTTTTATTGCTCGGATATGATTAATCAGAGATGCTATCACATAGAAACGATAGCCACTGAACATACCAAACTGCATAAGGATCACTTCTTTATGCAGTTTGGTATTAGTTATAAGGTGAGGGTGCTTGGGGATAAAGGTATCGGGCTAGTTTGATGATTCGATAAGGTTATAATCTTTTAATGCTGGTATCGCCTGGTGAAGTTCTGTTTCTAGTACATCTAAATGTGTCAATTGTTGACAAAAAAGTGCTGCTTTTTTATCTAATGCTTTGGCTCTTTGTGCTACTTCCAACTCCAAATCTTTGCTGAGTGTTGTTAATCGGTTATCAAAAGTGGTTATCCGTGTTTCTCCACCGTATTCACTGCTATTATCATTTGATAAAATTGATTGTCCAACCGCTTCTAATATTGTACCAATAGACGTTGAAATCATCGCTTCAATTTCTTGTTCAAATTCGCCAGTAAATATTTCATCCAAGTTATTTAAGTCTTGTGGCGCAATATAATAATTATTAGCACTTTGATTAAAACGCGCGCGGATCCGCCACTTTAGTTCATCAAACTTAGCTTGAACTTTTTGTTGTGAAGCACTATTTTCACCGGTTAAGCCGACAACTACTTCATTAACTGCCTTTAACCCAATATCAACGCCTTCAATAGCAATTGATACAATTTCAGGCACTTGCTGGCGAATGCCTTCACTGAAGCTAGTCAATAATTGTTGTTGCTCACTAGATAAAGAGATCTCCCTGCCTCTAATAAATAGTTGCTTGGCATTATTTATTTGTACTTGGGTTTTAGCTTTATCGACTATCCGGATGTGTTTAGGGTCAATAATGACCCCATAATTAAGGTTAATAGAGCATTGTTGAGCGTAGGCTTGCTGGAAAAAAGGCAGAAGTGCTAGAACAAAAGTACTGGATTTAAGTGCTGATTTGTTAGCCATAACCGTTAAGTATTCACTATCGGGTCAATAAGTATTTTTCGATCTCGGTATACCATTTTACTTGGCCCATATTCCCGACGAGATCTATCATTAAAATCTCCAACAATTAGCTCTACGCCATGATAAAGCTTTTCAGTTGCTTCAACGTAAACACTGGCCATATATTCTTGAAGGCTGTCTTCAAGGGCTAGCTTCTCGTTGATTATTTCACCCATGTGATTAGCATGATATTGATAGCTTGGGACTATCTTGGCTAATAATTCAGGCTTTGCTTTTTCTTTCGGTAATTTTTTTAACTTATTAATAGCAGCTTTTAATTCGTTATTTTTATCCGACTCTACTTTGAGTCGCTCTTCCAATTGGTGAATTTCATCTTTAAATTTGAGCATTTGATGCTCAAAATTAATAATAGTATTACTACCCGCCGTAGCGCCAATCATACCGGCATGAACTGAGGTACCTGCTTTGGTGTATCCGCCAATCAGTTTGCCGTTGGCACGTTCACTTTTTCCTATCCATAACCGACCACTTATATCTAGGATGCTATGCAGTAATTGATTTTCAATTCTAACATCTTGGTAACAAGTAATTTGGGCATATTGACCATATTTGGCATAGATACTGCCTTTTGCACTGATATTTACACTCATGGTAATATTAGTAATATGCTTTTTTTCAATATCATGTTTTCGGCCAATAATGCCACCAGAAATAGTGATATCACCACCAGCATCAAGGGTTGCTGATTCAACAAAACCACCCACAGTAATATCACCTGAAGCAGTCACCCTCATACCTTCAGTAACATCACCATCAACAATAACACTGCCAATAAAGTTGATATTGCCAGTGGCAACAGTAACATTTTTAATTTTATAAACCTCATCAACTTCCATACCGTTATTAATGAGTTTAGGTAGGCCTACTTTTTCAGAAACTAGAATGTTTGTATTTTGCGGACTTATGTTTGTACCTTCGCCAGCAACGAGTTCAACATCAATACCTGGTTCTGGTGATAGTGGGGTAGCTGTAACAGTATAACCTTGCTTCCCTTGAGTTAAAGGTACTTTTTTTGCAATAGGGTCGCCTATGTTTACACAGATAATATCGCCTAAATCTCGCATATCGACACTACCATCTTCTCGTTTTTTTGGTTTTAATATCCTAGCTTGTGCACTTTCTACTAAAGGTTTTATCTGGGCATCTTTGCCATTAACTGCTATTTTTCCCGTAGCAATTTGCATATCAACCTGGCTATTGGGCACTTGTTTCGCGGCTAACTGCGCAAGTTGAATTAAGTGCTCTTTACTAAAGCCTTTTTTCACACCCGCTTCTTGTGCTGCGTTCAATATAGCTTTTGCAGATAGGTGTTTACCACCTTGAGCGCTAGTAACTTCAGCAATCGCGCCCATTTCATCAGATTCAATTGTTATACTTACTTTCGCATCAACGCGTTCAAGGACTTGATAGCGAATTGTTCTGCCTACTTTCTTATCTTGTAGAGGTTTTAAGACATCATTTAACTCAGCAACAGCATTTTTGATATTACCGTTATTAATGCGAAGTTTTGTAAATTCAGATGCGTCAATTAGTTCTTTGATGCTCAAGGGAGAGATGGTGTCACCACCTTTGATAGGCTCTAAGACTAAATCTATATTATTTTTTTTATTACAGATTAAACTGGCTTTGGTCATTGCGCGGGCTCCCCCAAACCGTTAAGTACTGCTGAGCCAAATAACGGTTAGGTGCTGTTCTTTTATTTTATTATGAGTATGTGTTTTGGACTTTATTACATATAATGATTTTGATGAATTTTAATAAAGCTGCTTGTACCTTCTTTAGAGTAATCTATTTTATATTCTATCCCGTCAAGTGCCTGAACAAATAAGAGTGTCTTCTCTTCACCGAATAATTCAGCAGAAGCAATATCAACAATATCTTGGTACGCTTTTTTAGCGATAGAGCGCTTTGCAGGCAATTCACCTTTATATATGCCTATACCGCGGTGGCTAATAATAACAATGGATTTCTCACCATTGACTATAAGTAAATCGAATTTTTTTACTTTGTGAATAACGGTATTTCGACCACTGGTTATAAAATTTCTCTCTATCAAAATAGGCTCCTGAAATTAATTTATCATTTCTATTTGTTATTAGTCTTAATATATAAATTTTTACTAAACTAAGCAATAACTAAGCAGGTTTCTATCCGCCAATATATTATTCTAGTTCATAAGTTTGTTAATTTTTTGTCTATCCTAGCTGATACTTCATTGATCGGTAAAAGAACGTTCTATTATATAGTTAGGAATTGTCGTTATGTTTTGCTGATAACGACGGAGTAAGTCTAAACCAATGGCTGCTACAAACTGTTGAAATTTATATCTTTTGTAAGGTATTAGTAAACATTGTGTTTTGATGTTATCAATGCTACCCCAAGCAAACCATACGGTACCTACCGGTTTTTCTTCAGTTCCGCCGTTAGGGCCAGCGACTCCAGATACCGCAATAGTAAGATCTGCATTAGACTTTACTAAGGAACCTTTTGCCATGGCAATAACCACCTTTTCACTTACTGCGCCATATTGTTCAAATAGGTTAGTGGGGACATCAAGCATGGCTGTTTTCATTTCGTTACTGTAGGTGACAAAACCCGCTTCAAAATTCATGGATGAACCGCTGATCTCGGTTAATTTGCTGGCAATCAGACCGCCTGTACATGACTCTGCTGTGGTGATTTTTAGGTTATGCTGATGCAATTGGTTAAGAAGATGCTCTGCAAGAGATTTAGGTTTTCCTTTAATTTCAGCGATTAAATGATCTCCAAGGACCTTGGTTAGCCTTTTTTGCCATGCAGACTTCATCGATAAACCTTTTTGAGTATTTGTTGTTAGTTTAACTTCAAGCAATGGCATACCTGCACGAAAGCCCAATTCAATTGCTGCGGGCCACTCGGGTAGTTGTTCATTAATCATTTTTTGTAAGCTTGATTCTCCAAGACCAAAAACCTGTAAGCGAGTAACATCAGTGATCAAATCTCTCGGTAAATCTTCAGAAATAGTCGGTACTATTTGTTCTATAAGCATTGTTTCGAGCTCATGGGGAACACCGGGTGTGCAATAAATATCACAATGGTTATAACGTACGAAAAAACCAACAGCACTACCCTTTTTGTTCGCTATTATTTGGCAATCTTTAGGTAATATGGCCTGCTTTAGGTTGGGGCCGTTTAACTCAGTGCCTCGTTGCTGACACCAGTTAGTTAAATGAGCAAGTGCCTGTGGATGTTGGCTTAAGTCTTTTCCAATGGCAACTGCTAAAGCTTGTGCAGTTAAATCATCAACAGTCGGCCCTAAGCCACCATTGATAATTAATATATCACTGGTACTAGCGATATAAGTTATCTCACTAACAAGGAGTGCTAAATCATCAGCTACCGTAACCTTACGATAAATCCCAAGACCAATATCTTTGAGTACTTGTGCCATCATAGCTGAGTTACTGTCAACTATGTCGCCTGTCATCAATTCATTCCCTGTTAATAATAACTGTACTTTTGGCGCTGACATAGTTCATTTTCCTAAATGGTTTTAATTGTGACAAATCTAAACTTTTTTTAGCTAAACTTACATCTTATTTTTCAGTGAAGATCGTGATAATACTTAACGGATTAAGTTATTGTGCAAGGGACAACGAGTAGCAGCTGGTCTTGAACAAGCATAATAATTGAAATAAAATAATTTAAACATAAATATGTAATATTTAATTAATTTCAAGATGTTTTCAATTTGCTACTGAGTTCTCTAAATGGCACTTACCTAATAGGAAAATACAGCGTTATCTATTTTGACAATAGAATAACTTTTCACAACCCCACTATTTACATTAAAATAGTGACAAACTTGTTGATAAGACTTGTGGTTTTTAGATGGTTAAGTAATAACTTAAACTTTTAGTTCCACATTGCAAAATATTAGGAAAACACATAGTGAGTAAAACTAGTTACCCCCGAGCGTTGCTCTTTGGACGCTGGTATCGAAATGATATTGATGAACATGGCAATGAAACCGTTGAATATGCTCAACTTAGTTGCGATGGTAGTTTTGAGTTTACCTTTATAACTCTTGATATAAAGGGAAATGTTATTGAACAAATCACTGAGTTGGGTGATTGGGGGCTTGTGGCAGACATTCATTTTACATTCACTAAAAATGAGCTTATAGATGAAGAACTCTACGCAGCAGACTTAAATAATGATGATAATTATCAAGCGTATAAGGTATTATCACTAGACCATCAGATATTCCATTATCAGCATAGATTAACGAATGATGAATATATCATGAGACGGGTTGTTGATAACCCCGGTCATTGCTAGAATGATTGGCAAGAATTTACTGATTTTTACCAATCGGACTCATATATTGACCAATAACTTAGTCCGTTTGGTATTACCTTAATTGAAGTTAAATAAAAGAATTAGAGATAGTTAATGAAACGATTAAAAGCAGCAAGTTTAATGACCGCAATAAAAACTCCTTATACTGAAAAAGGAGAGGTTTGTTTAAAGACTTATGATTTCTTAATAGAGCAACAAATTTCTGCTGGCGTGGACGGCATAGTAGTTGGCGGTACTACCGGTGAAGGGCATTTACTTAGCTGGGAAGAGCATTTAATGCTAATTGCTCATTGTGTAAATAACTTTGGTGATAAATTAATTATTGTTGGTAATACAGGCAGCAATAATACCCGCGAAGCAATAAAAGCCACTGAAAATGGTTTTGCTATGGGTATGGATGCAGCGCTACAAATTAATCCTTACTATGGTCGTACTTCAATTAGAGGTGTTAGTGAGCACTTTAAACGTGTTCTTGATATCGGCCCTGCCTTTATCTATAACGTGCCAGGTAGAACAGGACAAGATTTAACACCAGAAATTATCGAACCTTTATCAACGCATAAAAACTTTATCGGTGTGAAAGAATGTTCTGGTAACGATCGCATTGCCTATTATGAAAAACATGGTATTGCTTGTTGGTCAGGTAACGATGATGAATGTTATGAAGGACGTCATGTGCATGGTTCTCATGGTGTTATTTCTGTTGCTTCTAATATCATACCTGGCTTTATGCGCCAATTAATGGATAAAGATAATGTAGAGGAATCAGCTAAGCTCAATGATAATTTGCAAGGATTGATGAAATGGCTATTTTGTGAGCCTAACCCTATTGCCATTAACACAGCCATGGTCATGACTGATGCAGTTCCTAATAACTTCCGCTTACCTTACATGGCGCTTACTAAGGAGCAACGTGAAGTTGGTCTTGAGTTATTAAAAGCGATAGAGACAAAAGACTTAGTAGGTGACAGCTTGTCTTTACTTGAAGACAGTGATTTCAACTACTGTATTTAGTCGCTAGACCCTCGTAACTTAGGTGTACGTATAAATACGTTTATATAGTTCATCAAATTTAGATAGCTAAGCTATAAACTTAAAGCCTCGGTAATAACTGGGGCTTTAATATTTCTGGCAATTCAAAAAAACGTTGTTGTTTGATGAATGGTTGGTCACTTTCTGGCGAAACCTCGGTTGCTAGCGGACAATTAAAGCGTAAACTTACTGCGCACAATTGTAAATTACACTGTTCATTTGCATCAGCCACTCCATGTAATCTATCCCCAACTACGGGCATAGCAATACTTGCCGCATGAATACGTATTTGGTGCTTTCTGCCACTGTCTATTTTGACCTTGATTAATGATCGCTCTGTTACCTCATCATAGGCTAAACAAGTAAAGGTACTTCGTGCTTTTTTACCATCTACGTCACTATCAATAATGTCTGGCTGGGGCCTTTTACGGTGATCTCCATGGACAATGATCTGGTAATGCTTTTCTAGTTGATGATGCTCGAACATAGTAGATAATGCTCGTGCAGCTTTTTTACTGTGCGCTATCAAGATCAAACCTGTCGCCGCTCTATCTAATCTATGAACAATAAAAGCAGGGCGCTCATTAGGTAAGTTTTGTTGAGCAAAACGGGCGATGGTACAATGGTCACTCCACTTAGAGCCTTGCGATAACATGCCGTAAGGTTTATACCAAACACTGTAATCACCTAAATCTTCAATTAATTTCGCTGGTGGAGTAGGCATTGAGAGTACTTCACTATTGAAATAAAAGTGCAGTTCATCACCAATTAGTAATTGTTTTTTAACACGGCGTAGTCGTTGCGTTTGTTTTTTATTTTTAGCGGGCGTTAACCATAATGCGCCCTTGCTTATCGCCTGTTTTAACTCTGCTTTTGATAGCAAAATATTTTGTGCATGACCATAGCTTTCTAATAATGAAATAGCTGTGTCATGTTCTTTATCAGTGACACTTTTTTCGGTGACACCTTTTTCCATAACAGTGATATGCCATTCAAACTTTTTAAAATTTTGAGTTGGGCTTTCATCTTGCAAGCCTGAGCAGGTTTTGTTTACGGGCATATTTCAAATGAGTGACGAGTGCTTTATAGTTATTTTACTAGGTTTATTTACTTAGCAAAGCTAAAATATCGAAATGCGAGGAATAATTCCTAAAAATAAATAAATGAGAGTATCTATGACACGTGATTTAACGCTTTTTCCTGAAGATGAAATCGGTAATACCCTTTGGCAGATGCAAGAAAGTGGTGATGATTTAATAAGTGAGCGTGAAATAGAATTCTCAATATTATTTCCCAATCAGGAGTTAGCGCTTAAGTTCGGTCAGTTATTATTAGAAAACAATCAAAAACTGTCTTTGACTCCATCAGAAGCACATGCCGATTTACCTTGGGAAATTACCGCTTACCCACAAATGCCAGTAACCTATGAGAATATTAGCAGTTATCAAGAGCTGTTAGAGTCAAGCGCCGCACCTTTAAAAGGCCAATTTGATGGTGTTTATTTTGTCGGCTAATGCCAATACAATATGAATAATCAATGAAGTCACACTCTATAGGTGTGGCTTCATTATTAATGACTTCACTTTAGTGAGTAACGAAGGTTATGAATATAGATCTTAAACAGTTCGCAGCGTTACAAAAGGCGAGTAAAGAGTCATTCTTTGAGCAAAAAAAATTGCTTAAGCAAGTTATGTCAGGAAGAACAGTCCCGTGTAGTACTTGCAAACAACCGTTAACGCTTTATACGCCAGAAGAAGGTGAACTTACTGGCATTCGTTGCGCAAAAGGTTGCACTGATATTGCGTTAGATTTTGCTTAGCTAGATTATCCATGACTTAATAAGAGGTCATTAGCCATTATAGAAAAGTAGTTATATCTTCTAGGTTCTTTTTCATCTGTGCATGAGTAAGTACGGTAGCGTCATCTCTAGGATAGCCAGCAATGAGCAACATATATACCCAAGTTACCTGAAAATGCATTTTCAAGTGGCTTGGGTATAAGCCCGTTCATTATCACCACCTTTTTTCTGACTAAAAATGGCAATTAACCAAGGCGCATGTTCTAAATAAGGTTTATTGGCATCAGTGCCTAAGTCGTTAACGCTTCTAACCACTCTTCACCAGCACGACCTTCATAAAACCCTCGTTCGTGATGTTCTGCTTGCTCTCTAATTTGTTTCTCGAGCTCACTGCAACAAAATGCCAAGGTTGATGATTTGCACCGCTAGGTGCTGTACCTGCCGCTTTTAAGCAGTTCTCAATCACTTGTTTATCAACGGCTCTATCACTAAAACTTCGCACAGAATGACAGTGTTTCACTAGAATATAGAAATCTTGCGATCGGCTTAGCATTTCAGATCCTGGGTATTCAATGAAATCTGAAAGGGGAGAGCAGTCATGTTGTTGCATAGGTGAGATGGCCTTGATTATTTTTGTAATATGTTTTAGTGGTTACCTCGTCTAATAGTTACAATATTTTAACATTGAAAAAAAGGCAATAAAAAACCGACAGCAGGTGTCGGTTTTTTATTCATGATATTGAGTAGTAAAGCTTACCAATCAATATCCTTGAAGCTAGTTAAGCTAAGTTAGCGGAAAAAGCACGGAGCTGACGAATGTCAGTGAGTACTTTTGACAATTAAATTAGCTTTATTAGCAAAAAGGTTAGCCAATAAAGGCACGAGCGTTACGGAACATGCGTACCCAAGGTGAATCTTCACCCCAGCTATCTGGATGCCAAGAGTTAGCAACCGTTCTAAATACACGCTCAGGATGTGGCATCATAATAGTTACACGGCCATCAGTGGTGGTTAATGACGTAATACCATCAACAGAGCCATTCGGGTTAGCTGGGTAAGTTTCAGTAACGTCACCGTAGTTATTTACGTAACGCATTGATACCGTACCTGAATTGTTAGCAGCATCAATCGCAGCATCAGAACTAAACTCAGCATGACCTTCACCGTGTGAAACAGCGATAGGCATACGTGAACCTTCCATGCCCTTAAACAATACTGAAGGACTTTCTTGAATTTCAACTAATGAGAAACGTGCTTCAAAACGCTCAGATTTGTTTTGTACAAAGTGAGGCCAATGTTCTGAGCCAGGAATGATGTCTTTTAAGTTAGACAACATTTGACAACCATTACACACACCTAACGTGAAAGTATCTTCACGTTCGAAGAAGGCTTTAAACATTGTCCTAGCATTGGCATTAAATAAGATTGATTTTGCCCAACCTTCACCAGCACCTAAAACATCACCGTATGAGAAACCGCCACAAGCAACTAAACCGTTGAAGTTAGCTAAGTCAGTACGACCTGATAAAATGTCAGACATATGCACGTCGATAGCAACAAACCCTGCTCTATCAAAAGCTGCTGCCATTTCAACATGCGAGTTAACACCTTGTTCACGTAAAATAGCAACACGTGGATTAGCTATTTCGTTAGCAGAGTTCTGAGCATCTTTAACAATTAAATCAGCAACAATGTCTTCGTTGATATCAAACGTTAATTCAGTGTTTAAGCCTGGATCTTCAGTATCAAATTTAACATCATGTTCTTGTTGTGCGCATTCTGGATTATCACGAAGAGACTGCATTCTGTATGTCGTTTGTGCCCAAACAGTACGGTAATAAGTACGTGAATTTTCTAGTACCACTTCGCCGTCACGACTAAAGCGGATAGTATCTTCATTGTTTAAACGACCAATATCAGTACAGTAATCTAAAATACCGTGCTCAGCTAAAATAGCGTGAATTGCTTCAACATCGCTTTCACGAATTTGAATTACAGCACCTAACTCTTCATTAAATAATGTTGCTAAATCATCACTTGCACCGCTTGATATTTTACTGATATCAATATCAACACCAGTATGGCCAGCAAAGGCCATTTCAGTAACGGTAGTGAATAAACCACCGTCTGAAATATCATGGTAAGCAATAACCTTTTCAGCGCGAACAAGTGCTTGCATCGCATTGAAGAAACCTTTTAATACTTCTGCATCGTCAACATCAGGGGTTTCACTACCAAGTTGTTTATAAACCTGTGCTAAACATGAACCACCTAAACGTTTTTTACCTTTTGATAAGTCGATAGCAACCAGACGCGTTTCTTCAGAAGAGCCGCCTTTATCGGTTCTCAATTCTGGTGTTACAGTCTTTCTAATATCTTCAACAACACCAAAAGCGGTAATCACAAGAGAAAGAGGAGAGGTTACAGATTTTTGTTCGCCGTTTTCTTCCCACTGGGTTTTCATTGACATAGAGTCTTTACCCACTGGAATGGTTAAACCAAGGGCTGGACAAAGCTCTTCACCAATGGCTTTAACTGCTTCGTAAAGACCGGCATCTTCGCCTGGGTGACCTGCTGGAGACATCCAGTTAGCTGAAAGCTTAATACGGTTTAAATCACCAATATCAGTACCGGCAATGTTCGTTAGTGATTCAGCTACGGCTAAACGAGCAGAAGCGCCAAAGTTTAATAAAGCAACTGGAGTACGCTCACCTAGAGACATTGCTTCGCCGTGGTAAGAATCAAGTGCTGATGCGGTAACACCACAATCGGCAACAGGAACCTGCCAAGGACCAACCATTTGGTCACGATTAACCATACCGGTTACTGAACGATCACCAATAGTGATAAGGAACGTTTTCTCAGCAACGGTTGGTAAGCTTAAAATTCTATCAGCAGCATCACTTAATGATACATTGCTTAACTCTAATGAGTCGCCAGCAGCGGTTGCCGTTTTAACGTCTTTAAATATTTTAGGTGTTTTACCTAGTAATACGTCAAGTGGTAAATCAATTGGCGTATTTAACTTTTCATTGTCGCTAAAATGCGAATCAGTAACCGTTAAATGTTCTTCTTCTGTGGCACGACCAACAACAGCATAGGGTGCGCGTTCACGTTGACATATTTTTTCAAAAGTCGCTAGATTCTTGTCTGATACAGCAATAACGTAACGTTCTTGAGATTCGTTACACCAGATTTCATGAGGCGCCATACTGCGCTCATCATTTGGTACATTACGAAGTTCAAATACACCACCACGGCCGCCATCAGAAACTAGCTCAGGGAAAGCATTAGACAAACCACCCGCACCAACATCATGAATAAAGGCTATAGGATTTTCTTCACCTAACTGCCAACATTTATCAATAACTTCTTGGCAACGACGCTCCATTTCTGGGTTTTCACGTTGCACAGAAGCAAAGTCTAAGCTTTCAGCAGATTGGCCAGATGCCATGCTTGAAGCTGCGCCGCCACCTAAACCAATATTCATGGCAGGGCCACCAAGGGCGATTAAGTTAGCGCCAACGATAATTTCACGTTTTTGCACGTGTTCATCACGAATGTTACCTAAACCACCAGCAAGCATAATTGGTTTGTGGTAACCACGTACTTCTTTACCGTTAAAGGAGTTAACTTCTTCTTCATAAGTACGGAAGTAACCTAAAATAGCAGGGCGACCAAATTCATTGTTAAATGCTGCGCCACCTAATGGACCTTCCATCATGATGTCAAAAGCGGTAACAATACGGCTTGGCTTGCCAAAATCTGTTTCCCAAGGTTGTACAAACTCAGGAATACGTAGATTAGATACAGAGAAACCCACTAAACCAGCTTTAGGTTTTGAGCCAATACCAGTTGCGCCTTCATCACGAATCTCACCACCAGAGCCTGTTGCAGCACCTGGGTAAGGTGAAATAGCGGTAGGGTGGTTATGGGTTTCAACTTTCATTAATATTTGAATGTCTTCATGGTTATAACCATAAACATTCGTTTCAGGGTCAGGGAAGAAGCGACCACCCTTATTACCAACCATTACCGCGGCGTTATCTTTATAAGCACTTAGTACATAATCAGGATTGATTTCATGAGTATTACGGATCATTTTAAACAAAGATTTTTCTTGTTTAACACCGTCAATAGTCCAGTCTGCGTTAAAAATTTTATGGCGACAATGTTCAGAGTTTGCTTGCGCAAACATGTAAAGCTCAATGTCGTGTGGGTTGCGACCTAATTTACTGAAGTTTTCGAATAAATAATTAACTTCGTCTTCTGCTAATGCGAGACCTAATTCAATATTGGCTTGAACTAACGCATTTTTCCCGCCATTTTCAATATCAATTGCAGTTAACTTACCGGGCTCACTACTGGCAAAAAGTAAACTTGCTTGAGCGAAGTCATTAAAAATACTTTCCATCATACGATCGTGTAATAAAGCGTTTAACTGTGCTTCTTGACTGGCGCTCAATTGTGCATCACTTTCTAATGTTACGTAATAAGCAATACCGCGTTCTAAACGAACAACTTTAGCTAAACCACAGTTGTGAGCGATATCGGTAGACTTTGATGACCAAGGAGAAATAGTGCCCGGACGAGGAGTCACTAATAAGAACAAACCAGTAGGTTGATGTTCTTCAATTGTTGGACCATAAGTAAGTAATTGCTGTAAAACATTCTCTTCGCTTGAACTTAACTCTTCATTAAGTTGAGCGAAATGGGCAAATTCAGCATAAATATTATTTACTGGCAGTTGTAACTGTTCACATTGAGCTAATAGTTTTTTAACTCTAAAGTCAGAAAGTGCTGGAGCGCCACGAAGGTTTTTAATCAACATCGTCATAGGGTAATCACCAAGTTTTATGTAAGGTTTTGATTGGCTTTTATATGCTAATTTTGCATAGTAAATGCTAACCGAAAATTTCGCGCGTATTATAGTTGAAAATAACCCTTTTGTTAACGGAAAAAGTCAAGTAAAAACTTAACACTAGTGTCAGGTAAAAAGTACTTGGCTAATAGAACAATACACGACACAATTAAGACCATGAATAAATACATATATTTTCCAATAAAATCTAAGTTCATTACTGGGTTAGAGAGTAAGTTAGTGACTAAGTTTACCTCATTACTCTTGGTTATTTTCACCACAGTGTTATTAAGTGCTTGTGATAAAAAAAATGCTCCTTCAAGTTTATCTCGAATTTTGGCGAGAGGTTATATCAATGTAGGTACGATTTTTGGCCCAACAAACTATTACACCACAGCAAATGGCTTTGCTGGTTTTGAATATGAGTTAGCAAAAGAGTATGCAGATTCACTCAATGTTGAATTACGTATTATCCCAACGTATAGCCTTGATGAACTTTTTATCAAATTAAATACCGGTGAAGTTGACTTACTTGCTGCGGGGTTATCAATTACGGATAAGCGTTTACAACGTTTTCGATTTGCGCCTAGTTATAAAACGATTAGTCAAAAATTAGTATTTAAACAGGGTAATGTTAGACCGAGGAAAGTGGCTGATTTAACGGGTAAGTTAATGGTTACATCAGGATCAAGTTACGTAGAAAATCTTGAAAAGCTAAAACAAACAAATAGCGAACTAACTTGGCAAGAATCAACCGAATTTGATAGTGAAGAGTTACTGAGAAAAGTATTAAGTGGTGAAATAGATTATACCATTATTGACAGTAATAACTTAGCCATCAATCGCCGTTATTATCCAGAGATAAGTATTGGCTTTAGTATTGATGAACCTGAGCCGTTAGCTTGGATGGTAAGTAAAAACAGCCATGATGATATTTTAGCAAGCTTAGTGGAGTTTTTTGGCACAGTTCATCACGATGCCACTTTGCTGGCGCTAGATGATAAATATTATGGTCATATTGAACAGTTTAATTATGTTGAAACGAGAACGTTTATTAAAGCCGTGACAGGGACTTTACCTAAGTATCAACCGCTATTTGAGAAGTATGCGCAAGAACTTGATTGGCGTTTATTAGCCGCTATTAGCTATCAAGAATCACACTGGAACCCAGAGGCACGTTCATACACAGGTGTTCGCGGTATGATGATGCTTACATTAGCAACAGCGAAACAAATGGGTATAACAAGCCGTTTAGACACAGAGCAAAGCATTCGCGGGGGCGCAAAATACTTTAAGCGTATGATTGCCATGATGCCTGATAGAATTCTGACGCCAGATCGTATTTGGTTTGCATTAGCGTCTTATAATATAGGTTTTGGTCATTTAAATGATGCACGAATTATCACACAACGCCAAGGCGGCGATCCTGATCGTTGGGTCGAAGTTAAAAGCCGTTTGCCATTGTTACAACAGAAAAAATATTACAAAAGCACTAAACATGGTTATGCACGTGGTGAGGAGCCAGTTCAATATGTCGATAATATTCGTCGATATTACGACACCTTAAGTTGGCTAGATGAGAAAGCCAAAAAGCAGGCTATTGCATTACAGCTAGCGCAAGAAAAGTCACAAGCTTTATTATTAAATGAAATAGTAAGTGAATCGACTTCAGAGGAAAGTGCTACCGGAAGTACTTTAAAAGAGAAGGAGGTAGCAGCTGAATCGGCTCAATAAAGGGGGGTATGTAAAGCTCGTTTGTAACCATTACTCAACACTGTGTTCTTTGTGGTTTTGATGGTATAAAACAGATGGCAGTTTGTCTTCTTGAACGTTTAATTTTCCATGTCATAAAACTGTCACGATAGCAGGCTATAGTGATCAGACTATTTAACAACCAATTGGAAATAATTAACATGAAAAGAGCATTAAAAAGTAATCAACGCAGAAAACAGTTAAACCGCCAGCATCATAAAATGACCGCACGTAGACAGTCTCATTTTAATCAAGCAATAACTGAATTATATGAATCGCCAGCCGTTAACCAACTTAACTAGAGAAAGCTAAAGCCAAAGAGTACTTCATCAACCTTGGTTGATAGCTATTCCATCAAATGGAATTAGCTAAAGCCTGTGGTGGGTAATTGCCATGATTGATTTTTTCACTAGATCGAATATCATTGTTATTTACATGTCCTATAAGTAAAACATCTTCGAGCAACTGCCTTTAATAATGACGACATCGTCACTACTTTGGCTACATAAGCTCAATAACGCCTATTTATTTTTACCGTATTCAATCGTTCAAATGGATCAAACCTACCGTGAGGTTATCTCTACTATTTTTAGCTATAGCGCGATAGATCATGTCATCACAGACATTTCTTTCAGTAGAGAATTCAGATAGGTAGTGATTGATTTCTCGTTCAGTTAAATAGTCATGTAAACCGTCGGTTGAAAGCATAATAGTATCACCACTCTCTATCGCAATAGTTGCGGTATCAACAGATATTTTTTCTCGAACGCCAATCGCTTGTGAAAGTAAGTTTTTAGTCTTAGCACTCTTTGCTGTTTCAGCGCTGATCGCACCTTTATTGACTAATTCTTGCAGCATGGTGTGATCAATTGTTTCTTGTACTAAGTTTTTGTCTTTTAATGTGTATGCTCGAGAGTCACCAACCCAACCAAGATGACACTTATTATTTTCTATTACCATTAATACACCTGTAGTCCCCATTCCTTGTTGGCCCATGGTGTTTTTTGCTTGCTTAAGAATGTTTAAGTTGGCGGCATTAAGTTGCTCTGTAATCCATGTCAGCCAATTAGCTTGTTTAGTTATGGATACTTTACCCCAGGCGTATTTGATATGGTCAACTAACATGGCGCTAGCAACTTCACCGGCATTGTGTCCGCCCATGCCGTCAGCAATTAGCATCCATACAACGTCTAGCTCTTTATGAATGCCATAACTAATAGCATCTTCGTTATTGTCTCGAATTGAACCCTGATGACAAAGGGATTTTATATGATAATTCATAGGGGGTAACTGTTTCTACCTTTATCTTATTATGCAAGCGTGGCTACTTTATTTATAAGTAAGTAAGTTAGTTCGCTGTGATTTTAAAATCTCGTTTAAGGGCATTCGCTAATGCCAACTTAAATTCAGACATTGATTGGAAACGCTTATCAATATCTTTATGCATGGCTTTACTACAAATACGCATCGCACTTGTTGGCAAATTAGTATTGCGTTGATTAACGGCAATAGCCTTCGCTTTTGTTATTTGATAGGCCACCGTCGCTATGGACTCACCCTCAAAAGGTAAGTGACCACAAAGTAATTGATAAAAAGTCACGCCTAAGCTGAAAATATCGCTACGACCATCTACTTTTAAGCCTAATATTTGTTCTGGAGACATATAATAAGGGCTGCCCATAATGATACCTGTTCGGGTGTTACTGTTATCACTGACGTAGGCTATACCAAAGTCAGTTACCGTAACTTTAAACAGATCATCATCATAAATAATATTAGCCGGTTTGATATCACGATGAACAACATTTTGTTGATGAGCATATTCTAATGCATCAGTTATTTGAATTAATAATTGATACACTAATGGTGTAGGCAGTAATTTATCCACTTGGGTAAATAATGATAATGGCGCGCCTGTGAGTAAATCCATGGCGATGTAACCAAGGTGATTATCTTCACCTACATCATAAATCGTGACTATATTGGCATGGCTTAAACCACCCGCTGTTTGCGCTTCTCTAAAGAAACGCGCTTTAGCTTCGCCAAATTCAGGTGAATCAATGTCATTACTCAATTGTAATGTTTTTATAGCAACATGACGGTTGATTTTAGGATCAACCCCTTGATAAACAATGCCCATCGCGCCTTTGCCTAAAACCCCCTCCACTTGGTAGCGACCAAAGTTTTCAACTGACATCTGATGATTCATTGAGGTTTTACTATTTACAGGGGTATCAACTATAGCTAATGTTTGTTCAATATCATTTTCAGATACGGATGAAGGCCTATTTACCGGTGGAAATTGATTATGACTCGCTTCGTTTGTATTTTCTTCAGATAAAGAGGCGCTGTGCTTTACTTGAACAGACTTCACTCGTTTGTTAGTTAGCAAATTTTTTATCTTGGATTTAATTCCTACCTTAACTTTCGGCTTCACTTTGGAGCTAGCTTTGGCATTAGAAGACGCTAAATATCTATCAGTCGTGTTCGACGTTGCATGATAATTAAGTGCAGCTAAAAATAGCTTATATTCCTTTTGATAAGCAAAAAGTAATAACCATGTTCCCATTATCACCATTATTATCGGAGTAACTTCAAGCCATTGCTGTTGATTGAAAAAGAAATATTGCAACATGTAAAGCAATAAGACGTAACTAAGCACACTGATTGATTGCTGTTTTAAGGATAATCGACCTATGAACCAGGTTAGGGAAATACCTAGTAGCAAGAGCAACCAAGCAAATAAAATAATAACTAGACTCTGATAGACATAATCGTTTTGAACCAGTTTGTTAACTAATGGTTTGAGTATTTTATCTTGTGAGTTTCTATTATCGGTAATGAAGATGACTTTGTATTTAGGTCTATTGTTCGAGGTAGGAGAATATTGTTGAATAAACTCAGTGACAGTAGCTAACCTCGGCAAACTAGCATCTGGTTCTACGTGGCGTTCTTGGTTCTCTTCATTAATAGAGGATAAATTTCCTGGAATAAATACTTCGCCAAAAAAACCCAAAGGGGACTTTTCAGGGGCTAAAGTACTTTTTTGCTTTATCAAACTTAATTGCCAATTTTGTTGGATGAGCAGTTCAGTATTTGGGCTTAGCTGCTTTACTATTTCGCCGGGTAAACTGAGGTATAACATCCCTTTTTGTTGCCACACTAAAGGAAAAGTTTGTCGTTCGCTTTGTAGGAAAGGGGAAAATATAAAGTACTTAGAACTTAACATCTCAGTGTTAGTGTTTGACGAAAAACGAAACCAATTAAGTAATGGTGAAAAAGGCATTGTTGCCTGAGACTTTAATGGTGATGCAGAGCTAACTTGGCTTGAGCCAATAACAATTTTACTGTTACGGGGTTTTGAGGATAGATAAGCCTCAAGTTTTTTCATAAAATTGCTTGATTGTTGACCTAACAGGGTTATCTGACTATTGGGGTAATACGACAAAAGAGTCGTTACTGATTTTATATCTTGGTCATTGAACTCAGAATGTAACGTTAAAACATCATTAACATCTAAGCTCGGTTTTTTATCCGATAAAACAGGAGACGGCTTAAGTTGACTTAGCCATTGAATATTTAATTGATTTATCTGGTTTAGGCCGCCGATGGAAGCATACCAAAAGGAAAATCCCCAGAATAATAAAAGTAGATAAAACCAACCCGTATGATAGATGGGCAGAAAACGTTTGACCATATGTAGTGATAACCTTTAGCTATTTCTTAGTATTATTGTTCTGCTGTTGTTATACCCATGATACTTCAAAATGCGAGTTTCAGGATGCCTGTGCAATTCATGACCGAGGCTCATCTTTTTATTAAGGGTTGTTCCCTTAAAAAGAGAGGTAACGAAGAGCATGGTTTGCTCAGTCCCCCCCCGTAGGGCTGGTTTAGAAACGCTTTATGCCACGTTATTGATGTCGATAAGGGAACAACCATTATCCTCAATCAATGCCTTGCCTAAAGATGTTTCTAATTCCAGCTGAATCCTGTATTTTGAGGTAACATGGGTATATGTCTCTATTAATACCTGAAAGCGTGAGGCATATCAAATTTAAGCTAACAAGTTATCCAAAACCTCTCGTTAACAATATAATGTTATTTATTGAGCATTAAAGCGAAGTATCTTTAGCGGCTTTTTTGGCTAGTTTTTTTTCTTTTCTACGTCGTTTAAAAAATGAAGATAACAACTGGCTGCAATCTTCTTCCAGGATATTTGAGCATACTTCTAATTGGTGATTTAACTGTGGGTTATTTACTAAATTAAAAGCACTGCCAGCGGCACCTGTTTTTAGATCGCTACAAGCATAAACTAAGCGATTGATTCGACTATGTACTAACAGACCAGCACACATAGGGCAGGGCTCGAGAGTTACGTACAAAGTGCAGTCAAGCAAGCGATAATTATTAAGAAACTCTCCTGCCTGTCTGATGGCATTCATTTCAGCATGACTTGATGGGTCGTTAAGCATGATTGATTGGTTAAAACCCTCACCAATGATCTTTCCTTGATGAACGACTACAGCGCCAACAGGAATTTCATCATGTTGCTCAGCTTGTTGTGCTAGTTCAAAGGCTCTTTGCATAAAAGTTAAATCAAGTCGCTCTTGTTTTTTTATGCTTACCGTCAATGGTGAGTTTACTGAGGATTGCTCCGTCACAAGAATATCTCCAATAAGTCATTTAAATATCGTTGTCCTAGTTGAGTTACCAGCCAATATTCTTCATTGCCTATCACTTCACAAGTCATGAGGTTCTTTTGTTGAGCTTCTTTAAGTAAAGGTAATACTACGCTTATATTCAGGCCGGTACTTGTTTGGAACTGTTCAATGCTAAAAGCGCTGTGCAATCTTAGCTGGTTCATCATGAACTCAAAAGGGCGTTCACTTTCATCAACTTGTGATAATTTATCTAAGAAATCACGGTTATCATCTAAATAACCCTTAGGGTGTTTTACTTTAATGGTACGCATTATTTTCTGGGTTCGACTATCAGTGATTTTTCCATGGGCACCACATCCAATGCCAAGGTAATCACCATATTGCCAGTAATTTAAATTATGCTGGCATTGATAACCTGGCTTAGCATATGCAGAAATCTCATACTGTTGATAACCCGCTTCATTGAGTAATTTAACGCCCTGATCCTGAATCTCCCATAAAATATCATCAACAGGTAATTTAGGCGGTTTAGAGTGAAAAATAGTATTCGGTTCAATCGTTAATTGATACCAAGAAATATGATTAGGATTTAGGCTGATAGCCATTTTTAGATCATCAAGGGCATTATCTAACGATTGATTAGGTAAGCCATGCATTAGATCTAAATTAAAACTGCTGACGCCACTTTCTGTTGCCAATTTTGCCGCTACTTTAGCTTGGTTACTATCATGAATCCGGCCAAGCTTAATTAATTTATCAGAGGCAAAACTTTGTACGCCGATAGAGAGTCTATTAACACCTGCTTTGAAAAAGCCTATAAACTTATCTGCTTCAACAGTGCCAGGGTTTGCTTCTAAAGTGATTTCTATATCTGCTGCATGATCAAAACGACTGAGTACTTGTTTTAGCAGGCTTTTAATCGATGCAGCAGAAAATAAACTCGGAGTACCACCACCAATAAATATTGAATGTAAGGAGCGGGAGGTTAACCCAAAGCGTGCAATATCTGCGTCTAAATCTCTGATCAGAGCTGCGACATAATCTTGCTCAGGGATAGCACTTTTAACGGCGTGTGAATTAAAGTCACAATAAGGGCATTTTTCCACACACCATGGAATATGAATATAAAGTGATAGGGGCTGATTTTCCAACAGTTCTAACATAAGTAAAGGGCTCTAACTTACTTTTATGGGGTAGCTAGCGCTAGTTTTTCAACTAACTTAGCTAATGCTTGACCACGATGACTTAGTTTGTTCTTCACTTCACGTGATAGCTGTGCTGAAGACATTTGTAAATCGTGTTGCCAAAAAACAGGATCATAGCCAAAGCCTTGTTCACCTTGCTTAGTTCTAGAGATAGTTCCTTCCCATATACCATGACAAATAACGGGTGTCGGGTCATTCTCATGTTTCATATAAACCAAAACACAGTGGAAACGAGCAGTTCGTAATTCGTCGGGAGTATTGGCTAACGCCGTTAGGAGTTTGTTGGTATTGTCATCATCAGTGACTTCACCTTCAGTGATATCTGCCGCGTATCTAGCTGAATAAACACCTGGAGCACCATTTAGCGCATCAACTTCCAAACCAGAGTCATCAGCAATAGCGGGTAAGCCAGTGATCTTTGCCGCATGGCGCGCTTTAATAATGGCATTTTCTACAAAGGTGGTGCCTGTTTCGGCAACTTCAGGAACATCAAACTCACTTTGCGGGACTATTTCGATCGATTGCTCAGCCAGTAAATGGGCTAATTCTTTAACTTTACCTTGATTTCCAGTGGCTAATACAACTTTTGACATGATGGTTACCTGTGGCTATTTCGCGTTCTATAATCGCACTATTCTATCCTAGAAATGGATGTTTCGCTAAAGTTAACCGCAAAAAAAAGAGCTTTCAAAAGCTCTTTTTTATTTAACTCTAAGTTAATAAATAAACTCTGTTTGGTTATTAATCCACATAGAAGGTTTGCGAGAATTTTAATTGCTGCTTTTCTTTGCCATCATTAATCATGATATCAAAATGAATTGTCTCTTCATTGCTATAGTTAACCTGCGCAAGGTAATAAATAGCGCCACCTTCTTTGACTTCTTTAAACGTTAAATTCTTAAACTGACCTAGGTTGTTTTTGGCTTTACCGGTAATGCTCACCGTTTTAGCTGGGGTACCTTTTTGGCTATTATCTAATACTGAAATATTGATTAAACCATTATATCGACTACGCGTAATACCATAGACTTTAGCAATTTCAGGCGTAAAAAATGTTGAACCAATAGCCATATAATGCACATTCATATTGCCTAGTTTTTTCATGTTCTCGGCACTAACATTTCCCATCAAAAACAAGCTAAGGCTAAAGGCAATAAGTAATTTTATGATTGAAGTTTTCATGTGGAGCTCCAAAAAAATATAGAGGATTTAAGTCTGTTCTATTATACCCGTTCCACTTGAAGATGCATGATTCAGCTGGCATTAGTAACGCCTTTAGGCAAGGCATTGATTGAAGAGAATAGTTATTCTATTGTCTAAATCAATAACGCAGCATAAAGCGTTTCTAAACCAGCCCCTTGGGGGAGGCTGAGCAAATCATACTCAGCGTTACCTTTCTTTTTAAGGGAATGACCCTTAATAAAAAAATGCGCCTTGATTATGAATCGCTCAGACTTCCTGAAACGAGCCTCTTCAAGTGGAGCGGGTATTACATCTTTTTAGTATAGAACAGACCAAAAAAAATACTATTGTTTTACAACGCACCCCAGTAAGGTAATGAGTTCGAAAGTAAAATATTAATGACATTCATCACCAAAAAAGCCAACAACATCGATAAATCTAAACCACCCATATTTGGTATTATTTTACGAATAGGGTTTAAAAAAGGTTCAGTCAATTGGCTAAGAACCATTAATGTTGCATTAAAACCTTGAACAACCCAACTCATGATCGCCATAATAATCATGATAACAAAGAGTAGAAATCCAGCTTGCTTTAATAACACTAATAAACCGATGTAAAAAGCTAATACACCTAAACTTTCACCAGATAAAGCTGCGAGGGTTACAAATTTCAGTGTTGCCACTACATAAGCAATGAGTATTGTTGCTAAGTCTAAACCACCGAGCCCTGGAATAACTCGGCGCAGTGGTATCACTAACGGATTACTTACTTTGACAATAAACTGACTTAATGGATTATAAAAGTCAGCTTTAACCCATTGTAGCCATACACGCATGATTAAAATCATTAACAAGGCGTCGAAGGCGAATCTAAGCAAATAAATAATTGCTTCCATTTTTTTTCCTCTACTTAATTTGAGTTACTTTGAGTTAGTTATAATTAGTTTAATACGTTTCTATTTAGCCATTTCTTCAGCACGAGCAATTGCGGCATTCATGGCATTTTTAACTATTTCTTCTATACCATCAGCCTTAAAACGTTCTATTGCGGCATGTGTTGTACCGCCTTTAGAGGTGACATTAGCACGCAGTGTACTGATATCGACATCATTATTATGAGCAACCATTTGGGCAGCGCCAAGTGCCGTTTGCTGTACTAACATGCGACTTTCTTCTGGTGTAAAACCTAAGGAGATTGCTTGTTTTTCCATTGCTTCCATAAATAAGAAGTAATAAGCCGGCGCAGAGCCTGCAACCGCAATAATATTATTAATCTTGTCTTCTGTGGTTAGCCAAATTATTTTACCTACTGCTGTCATTAATTTATCCGCACTTGCTTTTTGTGCAGTATTAACTTCATTGGAGGCATATAAACCACTCATGCCTAAACCAAGTTGAGAAGGGGTATTTGGCATTACACGGACAACAGGAGCAAGGTTTGCAGTGTCGTCTTTTGATAACGCCGATTGAATTTGTTCAACGGTAGTCCCAGCGGCAACAGAAATGAATAGTTTCCCTGCTATATCGATTGCTTGGCTGATTTGAAAACAAACATCGGTGATAAAATGTGGTTTAACACAAAGCACAATAACATCGGCGAACTCACTTGCTTTGACATTATCATCGGTCTGTAACACACCGAACTCTTTAGCTAAATTAAGTCGCTTACCTTCAGAAGGGTTGGCTACTATAATGTCTTGGGGAGTAATACCAGAATTAACTAAACCAATAATTATGGCGCGTGCCATATTGCCGGCACCTATAAAGGCTATTTTATTCATAAGAAGGGTTCCTAAACGATTAACGGTTAAATTTTATTTGCTCTGGCACCAAAAATGGCGGTGCCAATTCTCACCATGGTTGAGCCGTGGATTACAGCGTTATCTAAATCATTAGACATGCCAAGAGAGAGAGTATCAACGCTGGGATATTGCTTTTTAAGTTGGATAAATAGTTGTTGCATTTGTTCATAACAGATTTTAGGGGCATTTTTTTCAGGAACAGCCATTAAGCCTCGTAAGGTAAGTTTATCACAACTATCAACAATTTTAGCAAGTGAAAAAACCTGCTCAATACTTATACCTGACTTTGACTCTTCATTGCTAATATTCACTTGTAAACAAATGTTTAGCGGAGTATTGTGACGATCATCATCCTTGATATGTTGATTAAGGCGCAAGGCTACTTTTTCTCTGTCAACACTATGAACCCAAGAGAAATTACTGGCAATTTGTTTCGTTTTATTTGATTGAATAGGCCCAATAAAGTGCCAAACAATCTTAGGTAAATGTGCTAGTTCTGTGATTTTTTCTACCGCTTCTTGCAGGTAATTTTCACCAAATTCGTGTTGACCTGCCAAGTACGCTTGTTCAACAAGTGAGGCTGGTTTAGTTTTACTTACAGCTAGTAGTGATACTGGAGATGATTGTTTTGACAATTCTGCATGGGGAATTAATCTGCCACTTTGTTGGCAAGCTTGCTGAATTTGCGTTTTAATTTTATCAAGATTATCTTTTATATTTATCATGTTAAATATTGAACTGTATTTATTTATCTTATTTTCTGGTTAGTATAACCTATTAAATTATTACCGATTAAAGATAATATTATTATTTTTTACCACTGTATAAAAAGAGGCTTTTATGGATATTACCGAACTACTCGCATTTAGTGTGGAGCATAACGCATCAGATTTACATTTATCAACTGGCACACCGCCCGCTATTCGTGTTGATGGTGACGTACGTAAACTTAATATACCAGCCTTTGATGGTAAAGATGTTAATGCGCTAGTTTATGACATTATGAATGATCGTCAGCGTAAAGAGTATGAGGAAAACTTGGAAGTCGATTTCTCATTTGAAGTACCAAATTTAGCTCGTTTCAGGGTTAATGCTTTTAATCAAAATAGAGGCCCTGCAGCAGTATTTCGTACAATCCCAAGTAAAATCCTTTCGCTTGATGATTTAGGATGTCCTGATATCTTTCGTGAAATATCAGATACACCACGTGGTTTGGTTTTAGTGACGGGGCCTACAGGCTCAGGTAAATCAACTACGTTAGCTGCTATGGTTGATTATATCAATGATCATAAACACGATCATATTTTAACCATTGAAGATCCAATAGAATTTGTACACGAAAATAAGAAGTGCCTAATCAACCAACGTGAAGTTCACCGTGATACGTTAAGCTTTGAAGCGGCATTACGTTCAGCATTGCGTGAAGATCCCGATGTTATCCTCGTAGGTGAAATGCGTGATTTAGAAACTATTCGATTAGCAATGACAGCAGCAGAAACGGGGCATTTGGTCTTTGGTACCTTGCATACAACTTCAGCACCAAAAACTATTGACCGTATTATTGATGTATTTCCAGGCGAAGAAAAATCTATGGTTCGCTCAATGTTGTCAGAGTCACTTCGCGCGGTAATTTCACAAACGCTAATTAAAAGAGTCGGTGGTGGACGTGTTGCTGCTCATGAAATTATGATTGGTGTTCCCGCTATTCGAAACCTTATACGCGAAGATAAAATTGCCCAAATGTACTCTGCGATTCAAACCGGTATGCAACATGGCATGCAAACGATGGATCAATGTCTACAGAATCTTGTTAACCGAGGTATGATCACTAAACAAGATGCGATGGAAAAAGCGGTCGATAAAAATCAATTTTCAGGTTTTTAAAATGATGCTTTGTGAATTTATAAATGCGATAGAGGATAATAAATGAAGCTTCATGAATTATTAGAAAGAATGGTAAAAAAAGATGCCTCTGATATGTTCGTTACGGCTAAATTACCGGTAAGCGCTAAAATAAATGGTGAATTACAGCCTATAGATGATGTGGTTTTAACTGCAGAAGAATCTTTAGGTTTAGTTTTTGACGCTATGAATGATAAGCAAAAAAATCAATTTAATAACGACAAAGAATGTAACTTTGCCATTGAAATTGATGGTATTGGTCGCTTTCGTATTTCTGCTTTTTGGCAACGAGATATGGCAGGTATGGTTGTTCGTCGTATCGTTACAGATATTCCCGATGTTGACGATCTCGGTTTACCACCGATTCTAAAAGATGTTGTTATGTCTAAACGTGGTTTGGTGTTATTTGTTGGTGGTACAGGTACGGGTAAATCGACATCAATGGCATCATTAATAGGTTATCGTAACCGTAACTCTTATGGCCATATTCTCACCATTGAAGACCCGGTAGAATTTGTTCATGAGCACGGCAAAAGTATGATTACTCAGCGTGAAGTTGGCTTAGATACTGTATCCTTTGATGCGGCACTGCAAAGCTCATTACGTCAGGCGCCAGATGTCATTTTAATTGGTGAAATTCGAAACCAAGAGATAATGGAGCATGCGCTTAGTTTTGCAGAAACGGGACATTTATGTATAGCTACTTTGCATGCAAACAACGCAAACCAAGCGATTGACCGTATTATGCACCTTGTGCCAGCGGACCAGCATGGGAAGTTGTTATTTGATCTAGCGTTAAATCTTCGCGGCATTATTGCCCAGCAACTGGTACCGACAAAAGATGGTCATAGCCGAGTAGCCGCCATCGAAGTATTACTTAATTCACCTTATATTAGCGAACTCATCAAAAAAGGTGACATTGGTGGTATTAAAGAAGTGATGGAAAAATCAAATGAATTAGGTATGCAAACGTTTGATCAAGCATTATTTAACCATTATCAACATGGAATGATTACTTATGCGGATGCGTTACATCATGCGGACTCGCCGAATGATTTACGTTTAATGATTAAATTACGCAGTAATGATCAAGGCGGTACAGGCGGTTTATCAGGTGTAACGTTAGATGGTTTTGACTCTACAGATCACTAGAAACGATTAAGTCTTTCAGATTGTGAATGACAAAAGCTGATATTCATACCCAAGCTACCTCAAGATGCAGGATTCAGCTGGAATTAGAAACACCTTTAGGCAAGGCATTGATTGAAAAGAATAGTTATTCTATTGTCGAAATCAATAACGATGGATAAAGCGTTTATAAACCAGCCATTCGGGTATGTCTGAGCAAATCATGTTCATCGTTGCGTAGGTAATTAAGGGAACAACCATTAATGAAATACGCGCCTTGATCATGAATCGCTCAGGCGTCCTGAAACGAGCATCTTGAAGTGGCTTGGGTATACCTTAAACTGGATAAATATCAGCTTTTTACTATTTAAAATCAGTACATTTAAATCTTTAGATAATTATTAGCCTGACTATTAAATCAGACTCATGATTATTATCACTTATTATCACTTATTATCACTTATTATCACTTATTATCACTTATTATTGCTTGGCTTTGAGCTATTGCCAACATAATAGTAAATTGTCCACGTGGTGGAAAATAAACCTGAAGTCGGTACTAAGTGTGTTGAAAAAGTCACTTTTTCATTTGGTTTGGCATCATGATTAGTAAAGGTCGTTTTCATACCATCGTCATGTTTTCTTTTACTTTCTTCCAACTGCCATTGTTCACCTAAGCACTCTTGCGTGACTCTTTTAGCACTTTGGTAATAGCTTTTAGCCGTTTCTTCATTCGGCGCCACTAAGTTGCAAGAATAGGTATGCTGTTTTCCACCCCATGTAAAAACCTGGCAGTTTTCACCAAAAAGCTGATATTTAGCTTTCCATATATTACTCACTCTCCCTGCAACTTTGATCTCTTTTAATGAAGTGAAATCATCATAATAAGCACTTTTAAGTAAATCGAGTTTAGTGCAGGGGTTAGTAGTGGGCATGATGTTAGTGGCAATTTTTGTATTTTGATTAACGCAACTTGTTAATAAAACACTAGAAAGGATAAGGGTATATTTTGCATATGTTTTCATAAAACTATATCAGCCTGACGTAAAATTTTAAGGTAATACCAATAAGTTAGTTTGGTATAAATACTTTCTAGTATTGATGGTACAGAGTTTTAATCGTTTTTCCTAGTTACCATCAGAGTAAATGTTACTAGGTAAAATATTAGCACTATATGTCCTAACATAAAATTAGGATGTATTTAACGACATATCATAGTGAAAAAGAGTTATGTTTTTAGTGATTTAAATAGCTTAAAATGATGTCATTATTTTTTCTATATCCAACAACTATTTAGACTATCCCAATGATCCCCATCACGCCTTTAAATGCAAAATCTATAGAGTTTATACAAGCAAAAATTGATAACAAAACGAAACCAGTAGGTGCATTAGGGGCACTAGAGCCCTTAGCTCTGCAACTTGCTTTGATCACTGATCAAAGGCATCAAAAAAGCTCAGACTTTAATCGCTCAGGTTTTAGTCATTCTAACCTTAAGAGCTCTGGCCAAATCAGTATAAATAATCCTGCAATGTTAGTTTTTGCGGGTGACCACGGTATAAATGATAATAATGTCAGCATTGCGCCTAGTGCAGTGACTAAACAGATGGTGCTTAATTTTTTACAAGGTGGTGCCGCTATAAACTGTTTTTGTCAAAGTAATGTTATCGCTTTAACTGTGGTTGATTGCGGTATATTACAGCCTATTTCCACTGATGAAGTTCCTCAAATATCAGATGGTGTAATGAATAATGTTACCTTTATCGAGCAACGACTTGGTGCCGGAACAAATGATTTCTCAGTTGAAAGCGCTATGTCTATCACGCAAGTAGAGCAAGGGTTTGACTATGCAAGACAACTGATTAATACACAAATTGATCAAGGCGCTGAGATATTGTTATTAGGTGAAATGGGCATTGCCAATACTAGCTCTGCTGCTGCGTTAATGTCGGCTTTAACTTTATTTAGTGTTCCAGAATGTGTTGGTCGCGGTACCGGCATTACTGATGAGCAATTAGAGAAAAAAATCACCTTAATTGAAAGCGCACTACAACGAGTTAAAGTATCAGAGAATAATTTTGAAAATTTAACTCAAGATGAGGTGATATCACTGTTATCTGAGTTAGGCGGTTTTGAGATAGTGCAAATGGTCTCTGCTATATTATCAGCGGCGACTGCTAGTATACCTGTTGTCATTGATGGCTTTATTGTCAGTGTTGCTGCTTTAGTAGCACAGCGCTTAGATAAAAATGTGGCTAACTACCTAATTTTCTCTCACGTTTCTCAAGAAAATGCCCACCAAATATTGCTTGAAGAACTGATCTCGGCGCAAACATTTAATGAGTCAAGCAGCCAACCTTTATTGAATCTAGGTCTTCGCTTAGGAGAAGGCACAGGTGC
The DNA here is from genome assembly GCA_002163005.1 of Colwellia psychrerythraea. GTDB lineage: Bacteria > Pseudomonadota > Gammaproteobacteria > Enterobacterales > Alteromonadaceae > Colwellia > Colwellia psychrerythraea_C. The sequence continues at coordinate 54,247 of MAAF01000007.1, forward strand.
AGCACTTGCTTTGCCTTTAATAAAAGCCTCTGCAAGTTTTTATAATAATATGGCCAGCTTTGAAAGTGCGGGTGTTACGGTATGAGTGCATCGGTGAATGAGCCGTTAAAAAATAAAGTAGCTGCGCAGCTGAATTTATTTTATTTGGCGTTAAGCTTTTTTACTCGTTTACCTGTTCCTAAAGCCATGCATTATTCAGAAGCATTGTTAAATAAAGCTAATCGATACTTCTCTTTAGTGGGCATAGTCACTGGTTTACTGCTCGCGTTAAGTTATGTCTGCTTTAGTACCTTTTTACCCGCCAATATATCTATAGTGTTAATTATGACGATAAGCTTGCTAATAACAGGAGCTTTTCATGAAGATGGCTTAGCGGATATGGCTGACGGCATAGGCGGTGCTTTCACCATAGAAAAACGACTGGTTATTATGAAAGATAGTCGTATCGGTACTTATGGTGCCGTTACCTTAGTGATGGTTTTATTATTAAAATTTACATTGCTGGTAAACCTAGCTGAGCAAGATAGTAATCACTTACTTTTAGCTATTATATTAGCAGAGGCTTTATCCCGAGCGGTTGCTGGAAGCTTAATCTCATCTATGCCTTATGTGAGTGATATTGAACAAAGTAAGAGTAAACCATTAGCCCAAGCACAATCCTCATCAGAATTAACTCTTTTGCTCTTGATAGGTTTAGCTCCGCTCATTTTTTATTCTAGCGAAGTCATTTTCTCGTTGTTGATCGTTTTAGTGTTGTTTCGCTGGCTATTTAAGCAGTGGCTTATGGCGAGAATAGGTGGTTTTACCGGTGACTGTTTAGGTGCTGGGCAGCAGATTTCTGAGCTGCTTATTTATCTAACACTTGTTTCTTATATTGATAAAGATATTTTCGCAGAACTTGTTTCTACAGGACTTTATTTTACCGGAGTTATAGGGTGATTCATTTTATTTTAGGTGGTGCTAGATCGGGTAAGTCGCGATTTGCCGAGCAACAAACACTGGAATTGTCAGTAAAACAAGGTAAGCAAACGGTTTATATTGCTACGGCAACGGCCATTGATGGTGAGATGGGTAGTAGAATAATCAAACATCAACATGATAGAGGTGCTCGTGGTGAAAGTTGGCAATTAATTGAATGCCCGTTAGCTCTCGCTGAAACGCTGACTGACCTTGATAACAATAAAATCTATTTATTAGACTGCTTAACTTTGTGGTTAAACAATCAACTTTATGCGGTACATGAAGATAACCGAGCTCAACAACGTCAACATTTACAAACTGAAATAGACACATTAACCTCCTGTTTAGCAGCGGTAAATGCTGACATTTTTATTGTCAGTAATGAGATAGGTTTAGGGGTAATACCAATGGGGGAATCTACCCGTTTATATGTTGATTATTGTGGTTGGTTAAACCAGAAGGTTGCAGAACTTTCTGATAAAGTCACCTTGGTTACCGCGGGTATACCGCTTTGTATAAAAAGCAATGGTGAGTAAATAGTGAGCTTTCAATATGATTGAAATTGACTTAATAAGACATGTTAAAGTCTTAGGTAAGCCTGCTTTATATGGCTCTACTGATGTCGCCCCTATCGTTACTGAAAATGCGCGTTTACTTAAACGTTTAATGACACAACAAAAAACATCTAACGCTTATGATGGTGTTATTTCCTCTTCGTTGATACGTTGCCAGAATCTAGCGAGAGAGTTTTCGTGTAGATGTAAGTTACCGTTAGAAATATCACCTGAGTTACAAGAGATGAACTTCGGCTGCTTTGATGGTGTGCCTTTTGATGATCTTCTCTTCGAAGGAAGTGTTTTTGAAGGTGAACATCAAGGTGACGAGAAAGCTCAACTGCATTGGTCACAACTTGAAGACTTTTTTCAGGCACCGGCTGAAATTATATTACCACAAGCTGAAGCGTTGCCAGATTTTAATCATCGAGTGAAACAGGTTTGGCAAAAGTTGATAGAGCAGCAAGTCTGCATTGCCACTAAGCAAAAAGAAGCGCTTCAACTAGCACAAGGGCTGGGAGAAAAAGAATCGCAAATATCTAAACAAATACCTAGGCGAATTTTAGTATTTGCTCACGGTGGCGTTATTCGCATGATCTTAGCGCATATCTTACAGCTAGATTGGCAACAAGCCAGCTGGCATCAAAAACTACAAATTGGTCATGGTAGCATTTCCCGCATTCTGATTAGTCAGCCTTATCAAAATAAACAACTACATCAAGCAGTAAAGCAAACACAGTACCAGCAATTAAACCAACAAGTAACGACTATCGCTATGCCGTTTCTTGAGGAAATATAAGATGAAAGCTAAGCAAAGTAACTGTCATTCTACACCAAACACTTTTGAGCAAGATCAAATTAGGCAAGGCAAAGCGAGTCAATGTAAAACTTTGATGATACAGGGCACAACTTCTGATGCGGGGAAAACGACGTTAGTGGCGGGCCTGTGTCGTGTATTTGCAGATTTACACATTAACGTGGCACCATTTAAACCGCAGAACATGGCGCTTAATAGTGCGGTTACTCCTTGTGGCGGTGAAATTGGGCGAGCACAAGCGTTGCAAGCTAAAGCGGCGCGCTTAGCGTTAGATGTAGATTTCAATCCTATCTTACTCAAACCTAATAGTGATACGGGCGCGCAAGTTATTGTTCACGGTAAAGCGCTTATGCATAGAGCATCGTCAAATATGGAGGCTAGTGAGTACCAAGATTATAAAAAAGTGGCTATGCAAGCTGTGCTCAGCTCACATCAGCGGTTAACACAGCAGTATGATTTGGTTGTTGTTGAAGGCGCAGGAAGTCCTGCAGAGATAAATTTACGCAAGGGTGATATTGCTAATATGGGCTTTGCGGAGGCCGTTGATTGCCCTGTGTTGATTATTGCTGATATTGATAAAGGTGGTGTTTTTGCACAACTCGTTGGTACCTTGATGTTGTTGTCACAATCCGAGCAAGACAGAGTAGTTGGTTTTGTGATTAATCGCTTTCGCGGTGACATTAAATTACTTGAATCTGGGTTGACATGGTTAGAAGAAAAGACCAATAAACCTGTGCTCGGCGTTTTACCCTATTTACACGGCTTAGATATTTCTTCTGAAGATGCATTAGTAACAAAACAGGCGCTCGTAGAAGGGACGTCGACTTCATCAAAAGTTCGTATTGTGGTATTAGTTTATCCACATATGAGTAATCATACCGACTTTGATGCTCTGCGCCATCATGAAGATATTGATTGCCAGTTCCTTTTTGCTAAAGGTTCGAAAGATGAGGTTAATCCAGAAAAAATAGCTATTCCAGCGTGTGATCTCATTATTTTACCTGGTAGCAAGAATGTCCGTAGTGACCTTGATTTTTTACGTCAACGAGGCTGGGATGACGATATTGCCAAACATTTACGTTATCAAGGCAAGGTGATTGGTGTTTGCGGTGGTTATCAAATGTTAGGGGAATTGATTGCAGACCCCGAAGGATTAGAAGGACAACCTGGCGTAAGCGAAGGGTTAAGCTATTTTGCGATGAATACCGTTTTAGAGTCGAAAAAAACCTTAATTAACGTTTCAGGTGTCTTAGAGTTGACGCGACAAAGCGCCGATATTAGTGGGTATGAAATTCATGCCGGTGTGAGCACACTTATTAATGATGGAGAGAAATTATCTCACTTACTGACTATCGAAGGTGAGGGACAGGGATTATTAAGTGATGATGGTCAAATTGCAGGTTGTTATCTACATGGATTATTTGATCAACCCGAGGCATTACAGCTCTTTATGAGTTGGCTTGGCTATGATGTAAGCAAATCACCCAGCATTGAAATACTTGAAGAGCAGGCGATCGAGCGAGTAAGTCAAGCCTGTCAAACGCACTTAGACATGGTAAAAATAAAACAAATAGTTACAGAATGGTACAAATAACCACAGATATATAGTGGTTATTATTTGCTGTAATGATCTAAATCAATTCATCGTTATATTTACTTGTTAAAATGATCCTATTGGTAATGTTGCCTGCGCTAATAAGGTAACTAATAGTTAGCTAAGGAATGACTTAATGTCGAACTTACAAAAAATGTCGAATACAATCAGTGATAAAATAGATGGTAAACCAATAGTTTACTCTTGCTCTGGTTGCTCAAATCTCGCGCAAATGGCCCATAATATTTCATTAACTCTTGATGGTGACGGTATTGCTGAGATGTCTTGTATAGCTGGTGTTGTGGGTAAAATAGAGCCTATTATGGCGATGGCAAAATCAGGTCGACCTATTATAGCTATTGATGGCTGTGGGTTAGGTTGTACAAAAGCTTGTTTAGATAAAAGTGGTATAAAAACAGATCATTACTTTAAAATTAGCGACTTAGGATTCGAAAAACGTGATAAGTGGGATGACTCTCTTACCGAGAATACCGTTGCCATGAAAAGTGTTTATGCGAATTTAATAGAAGCGGGTATTGGCTTTGCTCAATAAGCCTTTTATTAAAGGCTATTTTTAGCCTAAAGAACATTAAAAAAGCTGCTAAATATCTTGAGCAGCTTTTTTTACATCTTTTTTTTGGGGAGAAATTATGCGTCTTGATCTAAGAAAGCTGCGTATTGATTGTGCTTACCCAAAACCGCTTGACTGCCTTTAAGAGAAAAACTATAACCACATAATGAGAATTTACCGCGAAAAGCTAAAGCTTGTATTAACTCGCCACTATCAAGGGGGGAAAAACTAGCAAAATATTCGCTACCATTTTCAACCAGTACAGTTAAAGGGCGGATTGAAGAGCCCTTATTAAACTTAATGCTTTGACAACTTTTATCACCGTTTGTTGATAATTGTGACCAGAGCTCGCCATTAGCAACTTGATCAGCTTGCCAGTGAATAATTACGCCTTGATATTCTGATAAGTATAAATTGAAATTATCAGGCATCGCAAGTAAATGACTTTTATTGATTAGAATATTTGTGGGTACAGTTTTAGACAATACTTGTGGCTCATTTAACTCAGCATCATTAACCTTTTTCTGTTGCGGGTTGATAGCGTTAATTGCGCTATTAACCAGCACTGCGATAAAAATTAGCGATACACTGGCGATAATCCCAAGCTGTAATTTACGGTTACTAAGAAACTTTAAGCGAATAAGCTCGCCAATATCTACTTGGTTACTGTCATTTTTATAATCAAACTGGTTGTCTGGTGTAATATCTTGCTCAGCGATAGTTTCATTCATATAAAGCTGTTCACTAGCACCATCAGCAGCTAACGTTGGCTCGATGCGTTGATTATGCGCTTTTATGACTACGGTCTCTTGTTTAAAGCTACTGAGGTCAACTGGACCGTAATAGCCCAAAATGTAATTATTTTTTTCTTTTGCATTTTTACTCGGGTAGGTAAGCAGCAGGGCTGTACTTAATGTAGGTAAAATTAATAAGTAATAACTACCACTATTTTCAATAAATAAACTCAGTACACCGGTAAGGAGAAGTAGAGCCCCAGGCACTAATTGCCAATTTTTATTAAGTTTAGCGTCATGTAATCGTCGCTTAGTACTGCAGCTCAATACAAGGGTTAAAATTAAAAGAATGGTAAAACTGACTACCAAGTAGTTAGAAAAAATTGCAGAGCAAAAGATAAAGCCCAAAATAGCAATGATTGATGTTGTAAAAAACCGACTACGATCATCAAACCCTTTTAGACAAAAAACTGCTTGTAAAAATGGCACAAAAACTCCAAAAGATAGATTGGGCTAGGTGTTTGCTATTTATTAGCATAACACCTAATTAATAGTATTTATGACTTAACAATAACCATAATAATGGTTCATTATAGAGGTCAGGATTAATTCACTCGGTAAGCGGGTAAATCTACTTTCCCTAGCTTTAAGCCATAAAGTGTTAGGCAGCCCTGGTTGTTTGATTCACCGTCACCGCTAAAGTCAAAATCAAAAACGCTATAAATACAGAGACCGTGTTGCTTGGTAAACTTTACTCGGCTTGAGCGTCGAGCCAGTGAAATAAACTGCAAACCACCGTCTTTACAGTAACGATGAACATGGCGTTTAGCTGCTTCAGAGACTTGTCTTAAGTAAACAAAGTACCAGCAAAATAAACAAAAAAGTAATAAATAATAAATATTTTCCATAAGTGATAATACCTAAGCTTGGCTAAACAACTGCCCAATGGCTTGTGCTAATGCCGGTGAGCGATTTTCACTACGAATACATTGGAAAGCGACGGGTCTAATTAATGGAATGGTCACTAAATCTTTAAAAATGCTAGAAAACAAAGTTAAGTCCTTATGGCTGAGTAAATGTTCAAAATAACACATAAGTGTTTTTTCATCAGCTAACACCTGCCAGCATCTTCCAGATAAAGTGATGAGTAATTCGCTACTTACTCGTTTTTTGCTCAAAAGTTGTTCTACGACTTTTTTCACATGAATATGGTGACTATTGGCTGCAAGTGCTCGTAGTAACTGTATTGCTTTTGAAGATGCTTCTGGGCTTGCTAGTGCGCTTTCTAATGCGGCTACCAGTGCGTCAATTAAAGCAACACAGTATTGCTCATTTTCTAAGGCGCTACAAACAGGGGAAAGTACTTCCTCAGGTAAATGCGGTAGCGCGTTGAGTAACAACTCGCTATGATTATCTTGCTTTATTCTAGCAATAAAGTCTGTAATACCTTGTACGCCGACATCTTGCCAGTTATTCCAATTTGAGCCATGGCTGAGATATTGTTTAAAAGGTGAGAAATACTCACTAGGTTGTTGTTTTAAATCAACCTTTATTTTGCTATTTAAGCTAGCTAATTTATATTGTGCTGGAGTGAAAAGGTAAGGATTACTGCTGAGTAATTCTTCCTGTTTTTTAGAGGTTTCTTGAGTTAAGTCAGCGCCTAAAGCCTCAACAATAATAGCAATAAAGTGGTTTCTTGCCCCTTGGTTTAATAAGCCGCGTTCATCAAGCGGTAATTTCAATAGCCATAAATATGGCTGCGAAGATTGTTTCTGCCAAAAGGCTATAGCAATACAAGCACACCCTTGAGTTGGGGTAGGGTAGGGTAATTGATTTAATTCAACCTTTTCAAATTGTTCTTTAGGTAATTTACTGACTAGTCGACCAATATCATAAAGGCGATATTGAGAACCTGAAAGTTTAAGTAATTCTGATAGGGTAGCTATGTTCGTTGCTGGTGCTGTGTCAGTCATAAAATCAATAGTATTGCTGCTTGTTATAGCGCCTTATTATAAGGATAATGGCGCCATTAACATAGTAAAACTATTTACCTTAACTAATTGACCTTCACTAATCACCTTAAAGAACGACTTTCAATAGTCACAAATGATGATAAAAATAGATTTTGAACAAACGACTGCTTTACTTGATGAGTTAGCACAAACACTAAAATTACTTAACCTTTGGCAAACTGAGCAGCCTAATGCCACAGAGCTTGCTAGTAGCGCACCTTTTTGCTGTGATACTTTAGCATTTGAGCAGTGGTTACAGTTTATATTTATTCCCAAGCTAACGCTGATGGTAAATCAACAACAATCATTGCCAACTAAAATTTCTTTAACGCCAATGGCTGAAGAAGCTTTTAATCACTTATCTGTTAATGCAAAGCCTTTGTTTGATGTTATTCAAAAAATAGATAAAAAATTAACAGAACAAGGCAAATAACTGATGACCGATATGCATAACGTTACGCTAGAGGCAGCTCTCACTGCGAATATAGAGCCTGAAAAACCAGTGCTTAATATTCTCTATCAAGACGAGTTTATGGTAGCGGTTGATAAGCCTGCAGGCCTATTTGTTCATCGAAGTTATATGGATAAGGATGAAATTTATTTTGCTTTACAATTAGTTCGTGATCAAGTTGGGCAGTATGTTTATCCTGTTCATCGGCTAGATAGACCAACATCAGGAGTACTTCTTTTTGCTTTAACTAAAGATGTTGCTACTAAGCTAAGCGAAGCTTTTGCCAATAAAAGCAGCCAAGCTAAACTTATATCAAAATCTGAGGTTAACAGTCAGAAAATACAGCCGGATAATGTCGAAGAACACACGATTGATAAAAATATCGATGATAGTGATTTAGCGATGGTGAAAACATATTATGCCTTAGCACGTGGCTATTTATCGGTACCGGCAGACTTAATTGATCATCCATTGAAAGAAAAGCTAGATAAGTTGGGGGATAAAGATGTTAGCCGTGACAAACCAGCACAATCTGCCCAGAGTTACTATCAAGTAAAGCAGCAAGGTTGTTTGCCAATAAAAGTCGGTAAGTTTGATAGCGTGCGTTATTCCTTAATTGAAGTACGTCCTATTACGGGGAGACGTCATCAAATTCGTCGTCACTTAGCCCATCTACGCCATCCTATTTTAGGCGACATCAACTATGGCGATAATAAGCAAAACCCATTTTTTATAGAACACTTTGGTTTCAAACGATTAATGTTAATAGCCAAGTCATTAGAATTTAATCACCCCATCAGTAATGAAAGAATTAAAATATCAGCACCGTTTGACGAGCAATGGCAACAGGTTTTTGGCACGTTTCAATGGCCATTAATCTAAGCGACCGCTTATATCGTTTGTTCAGTAATGATTGGATGTCATTTAAGTTGTAGGGATTAGTGCGGGTTTATATACCCAAGCAACTTGAAGATGCGTGCTTCAGGACGCTTGGGTATAACACGGTAAACCTACTAAGAACGCTCTAAATGAAACGATAGCTTTTACTCGGTGTTATTATTTCGGGTAAGGGGACATCCCAACTTTCTATCGGCACACTTTCTACCAGCTGACAGTCATGCGCTAGTCCAATGGGATAAAGTTTTGTCTGTTGCCAGTGAGCTAGGCTTCTGTCATAAAATCCGCCACCCATACCTAATCTTGCTCCTGAGTTATCAAAAGCAACTAAGGGCGTACAAATAATATCAAGCTGGTCTAGAGGGCAAACCATAGTGACATCTAATTGGGGCTCTAAAATGCCATATTGATTGCTAACTAGTTTAGTGTCTTGCTGATAATGCAAAAAAAGTAAGTTTCCCTTGCTGAAAGGATGTACTACCGGTAAGTAAACATCCTTTTCATTCTGCCAACACCAATCTATAAAGTTCGCAGTTGATAATTCTCCATCATTACCTAAGTAGATTGCAATACGCTTAGCTTGCAATATCTCACTATGAATCGACAACCTTGCTGTTAAATCAGTCTCAGCATTAAATTGCTCAGTGATTGATAGTGCATTACGTCGTTGTCTGATTTTTTTTCGCAATTGTGAACGAGTATTCATTAGGGGATTACCATTAATTCGTTATCTGCTAATAATTATCTACTATTATTACCTACATTAACATCTGCTTTAATATCAGTTTTAAAAAATAAAAAAGCTGAGAGATTGCTCACCCAGCTTAATAGTATTTTTGTACTTGTAACTATTATTAATTAGTTATGAGTTTCAGTAACACCTTCGTGAGTGCCGGTAACCGATATCTCTTCTTCGATTTTTTCTTCTAAGTCAGATGTATTATCGCCTTCTGCACCATGCATCCACTCTACTAATTTTCCAGCAGATAAAAAGATAATCACACCAGTAATCAATGCAGCAAGACCAACACCCATAAAGATATTAGCAGCATTGTCGACCATCTCTTGACCTTCACCAACAAATGAACCAATAAAGCCAGCTAGTTTGTTTGATAATGCGGTAAATAAGAACCAAATCCCCATTAATACAGAGGTAAATTTAAGAGGAGCTAATTTGGTTACCATTGATAAACCAATAGGTGATAAACATAATTCACCCAAGGTATGAAATAGATAAGCAAAAACTAGGAACAACATACTTACTTTTACCGTAACATCGCCACCTTGTACCATAGTTGCCCATAACATAACGAAGAAACCTAAAGCTAAAAATATCATCGCTAAGGCAAACTTTTTCGGAGAAGTCGGTTCGTTTGAACCCATTTTAACCCAAACAGAGGCTACAACGGGTGCTAACATGATAATGAACATGGCATTTAAAGATTGAAAAGAAGAAGCTGCAACTTCAAAACCAAAGATAGTACGGTCAGTAAAGTCTGAAGCATAGATAGTAAATAAACCACCCGCTTGTTCAAAACCAGCCCAGAAAATTACTGAAAACATGCTCATAATCAAGATTACTTTCATGCGATCAATATCTTGTGAGGTAATAGGTGCCTGAGATTTTTGGTCTCCTTGAACGCGCTTAGCTGAAGGAACTACACCGATATCGCCTAAGTATTTATTGGCTAAAGTAAGCTGTAGTGCTAAACCAATTAACATACCACAACCTGCTAATATAAAGCCGTAGTGCCAGTTAACCTGCTCACCTAATACGCCAACAGTGATTGGTGCTAAGAAAGCACCTAAGTTGATACCCATATAGAAAATAGTGAAAGCGCCATCACGTCTGTGATCGCCTTCTTCATATAAATCGCCTACCAAACTTGAAACGTTTGCTTTAAATAAACCATTACCAATAATGATTAATGCTAAACCGATATAAAATACCGTTTCTTCCATGCCAACAATCATTGACTTAGGGATACCTAAGGTAAAGTAACCCAAGGAAAAAATGAGGCCACCATAAATAATTGCCTTACGTTGACCAATATAATTATCAGCTAACCAGCCCCCTAAAACCGGTGTTAAATATACCGCCATAGTAAAGGTGCCGTAGAGACTTAATGCTTCACCTGCGGTCCAGCCAAAACCGCCATCTTGTACAGAGGCGACTAAATATAATACCAATAAGGCACGCATACCGTAGTAACCGAAACGCTCCCACATTTCAGTACCAAATAAAAGGTAAAGTCCTTTAGGGTGGCCAAACAAGGTACCCGCATTAGGTTGAGTCATATCATTATCCTAGATTTATTTTTATAATCATTAGCGTTAGTTTTTACCGTAACATTTTAAGTTGTTTTTTTTCAGTAAAGAGAGTGTTATACCCGTGTGAACAAATAAAGGCAAGTTTTGGCATAAATCAATGATTACCTTGCTTTGGGAGGTGTAGAGAAATGTTTCCTAGTGCTTGCTGAGTTATAGCGCCATAATAAGGAGGGCTAGCTTGGTTAACATATTGTTTGCATAACGATATGCTGGTAAACTTCGTCGTCACTAAATTTAGTGATTGAATTTAAGGTTCTTGAAATTATTCAGGAATTGGCAGAAGCCATCGGTTTTATTCTATTACCGTTCGGGCTATATAGGAACTCTTTGCTAAAATGATAACTGCTATCGAAAAACTTATTAAAAATAACAACGTTAATGTTGTGAAATCTTTGTTTGGCATTTTACTGATGTTGACTTTTATCCTTGCCAATTTACCCTTGAAAGTGCTTGCTGCGAATCAGATAAGTCAACAGCAAATGGAGCAATTTAAAAAATTACCTCCTTCACAACAAGAAGCACTTGCTAAAAGTATGGGCGTTGATTTAAATAGCATAAAAGGGCAGTTATCGACGGGTGGCTCTAGTGAAGATAAAAAGAATACAGGAACCTTCCCAAGAGGAACTCAATTTGATGCTGAAGGTAACCCTATATCTGAAGAAGAATTAGAGGAATTAGAGAAGCTAGAAGATAGCGAAGAATTAAAACCTTTTGGTTATGATGTTTTTGCTAATTCACCGCAAACTTTTGCCCCTATGATGGATATTGCTATTCCAGCAGATTATATCATTGGCCCAGGTGATAATATTTCTATTCAAGTTTTTGGTAAAGAAAAAGATGAACTTGAATTAACGGTAAACCGTGAGGGACAAATTATTTTCCCCTCTCATGGGCCTTTTACTGTCTCAGGTTTATCATTTAACGAAATGAAGCGTTTATTAACCGCGCGCATTAAAGAAAAAGTTATTGGTGTCGATGTCGTTGTCGGTATCGCTTCTTTACGCTCTATGCGTGTTTTTGTTTTAGGTGATGCTCATAAACCCGGACCTTATACCTTAAGTTCATTATCTAGTATCACTCATGCTATTTTTGCGGCGGGCGGTATTAGTGATATCGGTAGTTTACGTAATATTCAACTTAAACGTGCTGGTAAGTTAGTCACTACTTTAGATTTATATGACCTGTTGATTAAAGGTGATTCACGCAGCGATGTATTGTTGCAATCTGGCGATGTGATTTTTATTGCGCCTAAAGGCAATACTATCAGTGTTGAAGGTGAAGTTAGACGCCCTGCAATATATGAATTAAGTCAAAACGAAAATTTTAACGATGTCTTGGTTATGTCTGGTGGACTTTTGCCAACAGCTTTTGCTAAAACTACCCGTGTTGAACGTTATAATCAAGATTCCCTGCGTACAGTGGTTAATATAAATCTAACTAACACCAATGATTTAGCTAAAAGAGCACAAGCAGGTGATGCCGTTTATGTGATGAAGGCTGCTGAGATGTTTGAGCAATCTATTACCGTTATCGGTGCAGTAACTCGCCCAGGAAAGTACCAGTGGCAAGCAGGCCAGCGTATTACTGATATCTTCCCAAATATCGATTCTCATTTATTACAGTCGGCCGATCTTAATTATTCAATTGTTGTGCGTGAAATCGACATTGCTCGTAATATTGAAATTTTACAGTTTGATTTAGCCAAAGCTATTTCAGCGCCAAATTCAAAAGATAATATTGTCTTACAAGGCAATGATAAAATATTGGTTTTTGCCAATATCATTAAATTAATTGACAGTAAAATTAGTTTAGACTCTTTGGCTTTTACTCAACAAAATCTTGCTAAAAAAGAACAAGAATTAGCCAAAGAAAAGTATAAACAAAAACAATTCTGGTTAAAATACGGCGATAGTGAACAAGTTGCTCAACTTGATAGCGATGAAGCTGCTGCTGCTAAATTGGTTGAACAGTCTATTGCTCAGTTTAGTGGTGGTGAACTAGAAGAGGAGCTTGATCTTAAAGAGCTAACGCTTTTCTCTCGTCAACGTTTATTAATGCCCATTATTGAAAAGTTAAAACGCCAAGGCAAGTCCGGTCAACCCATTCAATTAGTTGAAGCTGATGGTGAAGTGAAATACCCAGGAATTTACCCGTTAGCTAAAAATGCCCGCGTATCTGATTTAATTGCTGCTGCAGGTGGCTTAACTGAGTCGGCTTATGTAGTGCGTGCTGAAGTTTCTCGTAATCAAATTATTAATCATAGGGCACAACAAACTTCACTAATGTTCAGTTTAAGTGCTGCGCTTGCTGGTGATGAAAAGGATAATGTTTTATTAAGCTCAAAAGATAGATTGAATATTCATCAAGTCCCAGCCTGGAGTGAAAACAGCGTTGTTGAGCTTCGAGGTGAATTTGTTTTCCCAGGTAAGTATACAGTACGTCGTGGTGAGAGTTTGGCCGACTTAATAACTAAGGCTGGTGGTTTTACCAAATTTGCCCATCAAGAAGGCTCTGTCTTTACGCGTGTACAGTTACGCGAAATTGAGCAACAGAACTTGTTAAAGTTGACCGCGGATTTACGCATAGAAATGGCTTCTAAATCTATGTCTGATCAAAACTATTCTCAATCTTATGCTGAAGTACAGCAAATGTTAGCTGATATGGCTAATGTACAGCCAGTTGGACGTTTAGTGCTTGATTTACCAAGAGTTATGAATAACAAAAACTATGATGTGCTTCTTGAAGGTGGCGATGTGTTATATGTCCCTACTTTGAAAAATTCTATTAATGTTGTCGGCCAAGTACAAGTGACTTCATCACATATATACGATATTAGTTTATCAGCAGATGATTATTTATCTCAAAGTGGTGGTAGCAAAAAACGTGCAGATGAAGACCGAATTTATATTATTTCTGCCAATGGTAGTATTAAAATGATGGCAAGCGGTAATTGGTTTAGCAGTGATGCCGGTGATAACTTAAGACCAGGTGATACCATCGTTGTACCACTTGATGCCGAGTACATGAACAACTTGGCATTGTGGACTAGTGTCACGGGCATAATCTACAATTCAGCAGTTGCAATTGCTGCTATCAGCGGTATATAAATAAAGCGACAATAGATAATGCTCAACTTATATCATTATCTATTAGCAAAAATTTAAAAATACAATTAATAGAAATACAATAAATGGACGTAGTATGTTGCACTCATTAGAAAATGTGAAGCTAGGCATTATAGGTTTGGGTTATGTTGGTTTACCTCTCGCGGTAGAGTTTGGTAAAAAATACCCAACCTTGGGTTTTGATATCAACACCAAGCGTGTTGAAGAACTAAAGCAAGGTCATGACTTCACTTTAGAGGTATCAAGTGAAGAATTAGCTGATTCTGAATTTATTTCATATTCTGCTGAAGTTGACGATTTAAAAAGTTGTAATATCTATATCGTCACAGTACCAACACCTATTGATAAACATAAACAACCTGATTTAACGCCGCTAGTAAAGGCGAGTGCTATGCTTGCCAAAGTGATTAATAAAGGCGATATCGTCATTTATGAATCAACAGTCTACCCGGGAGCAACTGAAGAAGTTTGTTTACCCGAAATAGAGCGTCACTCTGATTTAGTGTTTAACCAAGATTTTTATGCAGGTTATAGCCCTGAACGCATTAACCCAGGTGATAAAGAGCACCGAGTAACGAATATCTTAAAGGTAACGTCGGGCTCAACACCAGAGATTAGTGACTTTATAGATAGCTTATATAAATCAATTATTACTGCGGGTACTTATCAAGCATCAAGTATTCAAGTGGCTGAAGCGGCAAAAGTTATTGAAAATACTCAGCGTGATTTAAACATTGCTTTGATCAATGAGCTAGCTGTCATATTTAATAAACTTAATATCGATACCGAAGAAGTATTAAAAGCAGCGGGTACTAAGTGGAACTTTTTACCCTTTAGGCCAGGTCTTGTTGGCGGTCACTGTATAGGTGTTGATCCTTATTATTTAACCCATAAAGCACAAGCGATTGGTTATAACCCCGAGGTGATTCTTGCCGGTCGACGTATAAATGATTCTATGGGCGAATATGTCGTTTCACAGTTAGTGAAAACTATGCTGAAAAGGAAATTACCCGTTAACGGTGCCAATGTATTAGTGATGGGATTAACCTTTAAAGAGAATTGCCCTGATGTGCGAAATACCAAAGTTGTTGATATTTTGTCTGAGTTAGCTGAATTTGATATTAATGTTGATGTTTACGACCCTTGGGTAAACCCATTGGAAGCTAAGCATGAATATGACGTGGATTTAATTTCGTCACTTAAATCAGCTCACTACGATGCGGTTATTTTTGCGGTAGCCCATGATGAATTTAAAGCATTATCTGTAGATGAAATTAAAGCAATGATGAAAACAGAACATGTGATTTATGATTTGAAATATATGTTAGATAAAGAGTTAGCTGATATTCGTCTGTAACCTACCTCATTGACAATTCACTTAGATATGACACAAAACACCTTTAGTTGAATATTTAACTAAAGGTGTTTTTTAATGAAAGGACTATTTAATAAAATGACTCAGTTTCAAAAAATTAAACAAGAGCTAATCAATTCACCTAAAACTTGGCTTATCACTGGTTGTGCCGGTTTTATCGGTTCAAACCTTTTAGAAACACTGCTTCTATTAAATCAGAAAGTCGTGGGATTAGATAACTTTGCTACTGGCCATCAACACAACCTAGATGAAGTTCAAACACAGGTTTCTGCTGAGCATTGGGGAAAATTTCATTTTGTTAAAGGTGATATTCGTCAATTAGAAGATTGCCAAACTGCGTTAAGTTATTACGATAATGGTGTCGATTATGTTCTCCACCAAGCGGCACTTGGCTCAGTACCTAGATCAATTGCAGATCCACTATTAACGAATTCAGCAAATATTACCGGTTTTTTGACTATGCTAACCGCAGCTAAAGAGACACAAGTTAAAAGCTTTGTTTACGCTGCATCAAGTTCTACTTATGGTGACCACCCAGCACTACCAAAAGTTGAAGATGCTATCGGTAAACCGTTATCTCCTTATGCAGTCACTAAGTATGTTAATGAGCTTTATGCGGATGTATTTCATAAAACCTATGGTTTGAACTGTACCGGTTTACGCTATTTTAATGTTTTTGGTAAAAGACAAGATCCTGATGGCGCCTATGCCGCGGTGATTCCTAAGTGGACAGCCGCGATGATAGCTAATGAAGAATTACTTATTAACGGTGATGGTGAAACCAGCCGTGATTTTTGTTTTGTTGAAAATGCCGTACAAGCTAATATTTTAGCTGCAACGGCTAATGATACCGGTAAAAACCAAGTCTATAATGTTGCCCTTGGTGATAGAACTAGTTTAAATACCCTATTCAACAGCTTAAAAGTAGCGCTACAAGCTAATGGTGTTGATTATCAAAAGTCGCCAACGTATCAAGATTTTAGAGCCGGGGATGTTAGACATTCACAGGCCGATATTTCTAAAGCAAAGTCATTAATTGGTTTTGAGCCAGAATTTAAAATTCAACAGGGCATCGATAAAGCCATGCCTTGGTATATTAATTTTTTGAGCTAATAAGTTACTAAACTCGATAAATAAAAAACTTACATTAGAACATCTCTGAAGCAGTACCTCACTCGAGGCACTGCTTTTTTTATGTCTAATACCAATTTCATTAAATTATTGCCCACTTACGCTGGTTAAAATACTCCAAGGCCGCGTTGCTCTCAATCCCAATAGCAAACTATTAGTCAATTGAGCGCCTTGCCTTGATTTATTTTCTCTTCGCGTAACAAGATCACAAACTTAATGAAAGTGGTATAAGTACTTTTATTTTTATCGCAATTTCTTGCTGTAATAAAATTGTCACATAACTGACTTATACTTCGCTCAGTTATTTTTATCATATTCTCTATATTGAATGAGCTATTGTTTAGCTTGTTGATAATAAGGTTAATTAAGTGGCAAGTCTTATTAGTTCGAATCGAAGCCGTGGGATTAAAAATTCATTGGCAAAATGGTTAATAACCCTCGGTGGTATTAGCGTTTTGTTTACCCTAGTGCTGATTTTTTTGTATTTACTTTACGTGGTGAAGCCTATTTTTGACTCGGCTCAAATTGAGCCAAAGGTTAGTCTTGATTTAACAACTAATGAAAAAGTGTTAAGCACTGGTGTTGATGAATTACAAGAAGTGGCTTATGAAATTACAGAAGCTGGTAACATTGATTTCTATCATTTAAAAGCCAGTGTTCCTGAAGCAGACAACCCGTTTGCTGTCGGTGATAATGCACTTTCAATGTCTTTATTTGCAAGTGACGACTTTAATCAAGAACAAGTGGTTAATGTAATTAATTCTTTTTCAGCGAATAAATTACTTCATACATCCAAGGGTAAAACGTTATTAATTCAGCCAAGTTTTTATGCTAAATACGCTAATGATACCCGTGAAATAATTCCCCAAGTAAATTATCCCCTCGGTCAAGGTTCTTTAATTATTGATGAACAACAAACACCACTTTCTCAATTAGCCTTTGCAATAGATGATGAAAGAATCGTTTTTGTTGCTGTTACTGAAGATAAACGTTTAATCAAAACGAGCTTTATTGCTGAAGATGACTTCAGTTCTTCTAGTGATGGAGATGATGTTGAATACGAGACTATTTTTCAACAAATTGAGCTTGTTGATGATGTAATTGATGAAATAAAAGTAACACCCGATTTAAGTTTAGCCTTTATTCGAAGTGCTTCAACGGTATATGTGTATTCACTAAACGATGACGAAGAAGTTAGCCTTAAAGCAACAATCACCCCGACACTAGATAACAATAATACTTACCTCACCTCTATGGCACTGCTTTCAGGGAGTAGTTCTGTTTTGCTTGGTGATAGTAGTGGTCGAGTCAGTCAGTGGTTTGAAGTCTCAACAGGATCAGGTCGTCAGTTTAAACAAATTCGAACCTTTAATGCTAATGATGACGAGGCTAGCTATGATAGTACCGGACAAACATCAAGCGCGATAACCGCTATTTATACTGAGCAATATAGAAAGAGTTTTTACACCATGACCAATACCGGCATGGCCAATGTTTTTTATACCACCAGCTCAGCACATCTTTGGCAAGGCAAACTTGCCACCGCTCAACCAGAAGCGTTTGCGATAGCACCGCGGGCTAATGGTTTGATTATTATTGGTAATGATGCTCTTGATGCTTCTAAGAAAAGCTTACAAGCTTTTAGTGTTCATAATGAGCATCCAGAAGTTACTTGGCAAGCGCTATGGCAGGAAGTTTGGTATGAAGGTTACCCTGAGCCAGACTATATCTGGCAATCAACATCAGGCTCTGATGACTTTGAAGGTAAGTTTTCTTTAGTACCTATTTCTTTTGGTACCATTAAAGCGGCTTTATATGCAATGTTATTTGCCGTGCCTATTGCCTTAACTGCTGCGATATATACCGCATACTTTATGACACCGGGAATGCGTAAAAAAGTTAAACCTACCATTGAAATGATGGAAGCATTACCTACCGTTATTTTAGGTTTCTTAGCTGGTTTATGGTTAGCGCCACTGATGGAAGAGTACTTACCGGCAATATTCTTACTATTTATATTCTTACCTTTATCGACACTAATAACAGCATTTGCATGGCATAACCTACCAAATCACTGGAAAGACAAATTACCAGAAACCTTGGCTCCACTGTTATTAATACCCGTTATGATCTTAGCAATCTATGCTGCTTTTTCACTATCAGGTGTACTCGAGTTGGTATTTTTTAATGGCGATATGAGACAGTTTTTAACAAATGACTTAGGTATCAACTTTGATCAACGTAATGCCTTAGTTGTTGGCATTGCGATGGGCTTTGCTGTTATCCCTACGATATTCTCTATGGCTGAAGATGCAATCTTCAGTGTTCCAGGTCATCTAACGAGTGGCTCATTAGCATTGGGTGCAACGCAATGGCAAACACTTATTAAAGTGGTGTTGCTCACGGCAAGTCCCGGTATATTCTCTGCGGTTATGATGGGTCTTGGCCGTGCTGTAGGTGAAACAATGATTGTTTTGATGGCAACAGGTAATACACCAATTTTAGATTGGAGTATCTTCCAAGGAATGAGAACGCTAGCAGCAAATATTGCCGTAGAAATGCCAGAGTCCGAAGTGGGTAGTTCTCACTATCGAATATTATTCTTGGCAGCGTTTGTGCTCTTTATCTTCACCTTTATTTTCAATACAGCAGCAGAGTTTGTTCGTCAACGATTACGAGAAAAATACAGTTCAATGTAGTCGTTAGTATTGAATTTAGAAAATATACAATAATTTTTATAGAGATCAGTGGCTATTCAGCTTTACAGCAACAAGATGAAAAGTCACTCACCAATGACGAGTTAGTTTATGAATAAGTGGTTTAAATCAGGCTCCCCTTGGATATGGCTATCAGCGGGTGGCGTAAGTATCAGTTTAATTTCAGTGTTAGGTTTGCTTTGGCTTATCGCTTCTCGGGGCTTATCTTATTTTTGGCCAAGTGAGTTATATCAATTTGATCTTACTGATGAGCATGGCACTAAAAGTGTTGTTATCGGTGAAATATACGATAGAGAACAAATTCCGGTTAGCCAATTAGCACATTTAAATTTAGCGCTTGATCCTAAGCAAGAAATATTAGAGCGATTGTTAATCAAAACTGGTAACCGAGAGCTAGTTAGTTTAGATTTTCGATGGTTGTTAAGTCATAACATTCAAAAGACACAAACACCAAAAGACTTGGTTGTTGTTGAGCGTCGCACTAATGGTAATTTTTACGGTTACATTGAAAGCGTTGTTGTTGATGGAAAAAAAGTAGCGTCAAATCAGTTAGCTGAATTACTCACACGGGTTGATAATTTTCAAGAACAGATTGATGATTTACAAAAATCAGATATTGGCGCTATAAACTACCAGTTAGAACGTTTGCGTTTAAAAACACGTAAATATCAATTACAAGATAAACTAACACCTGAGTTGCAAGCACAAATTGACAGTGAAATAGCAACATTAAATCAAGATTACGCAAAACTAGAGCAAGAGTTGATGGGATATCGAGAAGAGATATCGCGTGATCATATTGTTATGCGTGCTATGGATGGTCAGTTAGTGACTATTAATTTTGAATCTATCCTTAAGGTGACTTTTAATAATCAACTTAGCATTGTTGATAAAACAGCACTATTCTTCAGCCACATAGGTTCATTTTTAATCGAAGATCCTCGTGAAGCCAATACAGAAGGCGGCGTATTTCCTGCTATTTTTGGCACTGTACTTATGGTGTTGTTAATGACGGTAATCGTGTCACCCTTTGGTGTCATCGCTGCTATATATTTACATGAGTATGCAGGTAAAAATGCTTTTACTAAGCTGTTACGTATCGCTGTTATCAACTTGGCCGGCGTACCTTCTATTGTTTATGGGGTGTTTGGTTTAGGATTTTTTGTTTATATGGTTGGTGGCTCACTCGACCAATTGTTTTATTCAGAAAACTTACCTAGTCCTACCTTTGGTACGCCAGGGGTTTTATGGTCAGCGTTAACATTGGCAATATTAACCTTACCGGTAGTCATTGTTTCAACAGAGGAGGGCTTATCACGTATTCCATCAGCGATGCGCCATGGTTCACTCGCGTTAGGTGCAACTAAAGCCGAAACTCTGTGGCGTATTATTTTACCTATTGCTAGCCCTGCTATTATGACCGGTATCATTTTAGCCATTGCCCGAGCTGCAGGCGAGGTAGCCCCGTTAATGCTGGTTGGTGTAGTTAAAATGGCACCTAATTTACCCTTGGACGGTAATTTCCCCTTCTTACACTTAGATAGAAAGTTCATGCATTTAGGCTTTCATATTTATGATGTTGGCTTTCAAAGTCCCAATGTTGAAGCAGCAAGACCACTGGTTTATGCAACAGCTCTACTCTTGGTAAGCATAATTGTAGCTTTGAATATGACCGCTGTTTCAATCCGTAATAAATTACGTGAAAGATATAAGATGTTAGAGCATTAGTTTACTCTGACAACATTTAGTAATTTTAAATTAGTAAGTTGCATTTAGTAACTATCAATTAGCTAATTAATAAACAACGATTAATGAAAAGTAATTAGAGAAACACCTATTATGATTTCTATTAGCCCAAAAGCGTTAGCGCCTGGCTCAGATACATCCATTGAAAAAAAGTTAGATTTATCTAATTTAACACCTGAACAAATTGCTTTAGATATTAATAAATTAAATTTATTCTATGGTAAAAAACAAGCGTTAAATGATATTACTATGTCTATTCCCAAAGGGCAGGTAACAGCATTCATTGGGCCAAGTGGTTGTGGTAAATCAACGTTATTACGCTCTATTAACCGTATGAACGACTTAGTTGATAATTGTCATATAAGTGGCGAGATAAACCTTCATGGTAATAATATCTATGATAAACATGTTGATGTTGCAGAGCTAAGACGCAAGGTCGGCATGGTATTTCAACGACCTAATCCATTTCCTAAAACTATTTATGAAAATGTGGTTTATGGTTTACGTATTATGGGCGAAAATAACCGTAGAAGACTTGATGAAGCTGCCGAGCAATCCTTACGCAGTGCGGCACTTTGGAATGAAGTAAAAGATAGGTTGCATGAAAGTGCTCTAGGTCTCTCTGGCGGTCAGCAACAACGTTTAGTCATTGCTCGTGCTATTGCTATTCAACCTGAGGTATTACTACTTGATGAGCCTACTTCAGCACTCGACCCTATTTCAACCTTGACCATTGAAGAGTTAATCAATGATCTTAAAAAACAATTTACCGTGGTTATTGTTACGCATAATATGCAACAAGCAGCACGGGTATCAGATCAAACAGCATTTATGTATATGGGGGATTTAATAGAGTACAGTGATACCAATACTTTATTCACCACACCACTGAAAAAGAAAACTGAAGATTATATTACTGGCCGTTATGGTTAATTATAAATTAAGAAAAGATGCAAGCGCATACCTATGAAAGGACATCCCATGGATAATTTACAAATTGGTCGCCATATTTCTGGCCAGTTCAATGAAGATTTAGAACGCGTCATTAATAATGTCATGCAAATGGGCGGTTTAGTTGAGAAGCAATTAACTGATGCACTTGCTTCTGTTGAGCAAGCAGATATTGCCTTGGCAAAACAAGTATTAACTAACGACTATCAAGTTAATGCTTATGAAGTCAGTATTGATGATGAATGTACGCGTATTATTGCTAAGCGCCAACCAGCAGCTGGCGATTTACGCTTGATTATGGCCGTTGTGAAAACGATTGCTGATTTGGAGAGAATAGGTGATGAGGCTGAGAAAATTGCCAAAGTTGCGCTAGAAAGTTTTTCTTCGTCACAGCAAGACTTACTGGTTAATCTAGACAATTTAGGTCGACGAGTACTCGAGTTTCTACAGGCTAGTCTTGATGCTTTCACTCGAATGGATTGTGAAACTGCGATTAAAATTCATCAAATGGATGACAAAATAAACCGTGAATATGAAGCGCTAATGCGTCAATTAATGACCTATATGATGGAAGACCCACGTTCCATTCCGCAAGTTATGACGGTTATTTGGTCAGCACGCGCACTTGAACGTATTGGTGATCGTTGTCAAAACATATGTGAATACATCATTTATTTTGTTAAAGGCAAGGTTGTACGTCATACCACAGCAGAAGATATGAAAAACTTATAACTCACTCATAAGTATAGGGTCTGTTAAAAATAATAATAAATTCAATTGATTAACTATGCACTATACTCGTGTTTAGCAAAAATTAATTTACACTGTTGCGGTTCATTAATAAAGGCATTCACTTAAGCTGATATTAGCATTTAACATTAGAAGTTAAATGGGGTACTATCCGCGGCGAATAGCAATGACGAGAGTTAGACTGACTGGAAACACAATTATGGCTAAAAATTCAATCTTAGGTGTATTTGCAAAATCACCGATAAAACCGTTAGTAAAACATATTCAAATAGTTGTTAAATGTAGTAAACAACTAATTCCATTTTTTGAAGCATGTACTGCACAAGACTGGAGTGAAGCGGCTAAAATTCGTCGTAAACTCTCAAAATTAGAGCAAGATGCTGACGCCTTAAAACGTCAATTGCGTTTAGAGCTTCCTGGTGGTTTATTTATGCCAGTTGATAGAGCTGACTTACTTGAACTCGTTTCCCAGCAAGACAAAATAGCGAACAAAGCAAAAGATATCGCTGGTCGTGTATTAGGGCGTAAGCTGGAAATACCTGTGAATTTGCAAGCTGAATTCTCTATTTATTTAGCGCGTTGTCTTGATGCTACGGAAAAAGCAGCTGAAGCGATAAATGAGTTAGATGATTTATTAGAAACGGGCTTCCGTGGTCGTGAAGTGGTATTGGTAGAAAAAATGATCAGCCAGTTAGATGCTATCGAAGATGATACTGATGACTTGCAAGTTATTTTGCGTAAAAACTTATTAGCGATTGAAAAGGATTTGAATCCAGTTGATGTAATGTTCTTATATCAAATTATTGATTGGGTTGGTGATTTAGCCGATCTTGCTGAATGTGTAGGTGCACGTTTAGAAATTCTTCTCGCTAGAAAATAGGGTTTATCTAATGGAAATTATACTTAACTCAGGCGGCACTTTTGTAATTATTGCTGCCGTTGTTGGCTTCTTCATGGCGTGGGGCATTGGTGCCAATGATGTAGCCAATGCAATGGGAACCTCTGTTGGCTCGAAAGCATTAACGATTAAACAAGCCATTATTATTGCGATGATTTTTGAGTTTGCTGGTGCTTACCTTGCGGGTGGTGAAGTAACTTCAACTATTCGTAAAGGCATTATAGATGCCAGTTACTTTATCGACAGCCCTGAACTACTTGTTTACGGCATGATCTCAGCACTTTTTGCTGCTGCTACTTGGTTATTAATCGCCTCAGCCTTAGGTTGGCCTGTATCAACTACCCACTCAATTGTTGGTGCTATCGTTGGTTTTGCTGCTGTTGGTGTGAGTGCTGATGCTGTTGAATGGGGTAAGGTAATTGGCATCGTTGGTAGCTGGATTATCACACCGCTAATCTCAGGGGTTATCGCCTTTATTATTTTTAACAGTGCGCAAAAGCTGATTTTTGATACGGATAAACCACTGCAACAAGCCAAGCGTTGGGTTCCTGCTTACATGTTCCTTGCCGGCTTTGTATTATCACTGGTTACTATCAAAAAAGGTCTTAAGCATATTGGCCTAGAAAATGTCAATTTAGGCTTTGTTAACTTTGAAATCAAAGGCGCTGGTGGTTTCTATTTGGCAACTATTGTCGCAGTTATCGTGGCTATTATTGGCAAATTCTTTATTAGTCGCTTAAAGTTTGATGAAAATCTTGCCAAAGAAGCGCACTACGTGAATGTAGAAAAAGTATTCGCGATACTGATGATTGTTACTGCGTGTGCAATGGCATTTGCTCATGGTTCAAATGATGTTGCCAATGCTATTGGTCCATTAGCTGCCGTGGTTAGTATTGTTGAGCATGATGGAGAAATTGCTGCTAAATCAGCGATAGCTTGGTGGATATTACCATTAGGTGGTTTTGGTATTGTTGCCGGTCTTGCCTTATTTGGTCATAAAGTTATTGCAACTATCGGCCAAGGTATTACACATTTAACGCCAAGCCGTGGTTTTGCTGCTGAATTAGCTGCTGCCAGTACTGTTGTTATTGCTTCAGGTGCTGGTTTACCTATCTCAACCACACAAACTCTTGTTGGTGCTGTGTTAGGTGTAGGTATGGCACGTGGTATCGCAGCTATTAATTTAGGTGTTGTACGTAACATTGTTGTTTCTTGGGTTATAACCTTACCTGTTGGTGCTGGTTTATCTATTCTCTTCTTTTGGATTATGCAGGCAACATTTAGCTAGTCACATGCCCCTGGAAAACAGAGACAAAAAAGCCGCAACGTATTGCGGCTTTTTTATTTTCTTTAATCATGACTTCTAAAGTACCATGATTAAAAAGCTATTTAACTCACTTGTTAATAAACTTTTTAGTTAACTAGATTTAGCTACGGTCAGTAACTTCTAATAAGTGGTAACCAAACTGAGTTTGTACAGGGCCTTGTACTGTATTTAAAGGAGCTGAAAAAACAACTTTATCAAATTCAGGAACCATTTGACCTGGGCCAAAGCTACCTAAATCACCACCTTGGGCTTTTGATGGGCAGTTCGAATGCTCTTTAGCCACTTCAGCAAAGTCTTTACCTGCTTCAATTTCTGCCTTTAAGGCTAAACATTGTTCTTCTGTATCCACTAAAAGGTGGCGTGCACTTGCTTGAGACATACTTCTTTCCTATTTCTGTTTTGTGAAATTATAACTATTTTGAAATATTTATAATTGAGCATAGGTACATTAACGCATCTAATTAATAATTGAAAGTAAGGTAAATAAAAGTAATTTATTAGCTATTGAATTCATTGAACTATTAGCTGTAGTGGAGACATATTTAAAATAGGTAAAACTATCGTAAAGTCCTTATACCACGGGCTTCGTACTTTAAAAGAAAGATAGTTAAACGTTAGTAAAGCATTAACTTTAAGGATAATAGTAAAGTACTCATATTAATATTGAGGATGAATTATCTTTGCGTTAGCTATTGCTATGGTAGATTCGCACTTCAACTTAAATATAGGTAGAATAGCGGCAATTTTTGATTCACCTATTGTACTGATACTCAAAGCAGTAAGGATTACTTATGGCCTCTCTTCAAGATCAATTGCTCAAAGCAGGATTAACCACTAAACAAAAAACGCGCCAAGCTAATGCTGATAAGCGTAAGAAAAATAAACAGCAACGCAGCGGTGTTGAGCACGGTGCTAGCTTGCAAGAGCAAGTAAAACAAGATTTAGCACTATCAAAAGCTGATAAGCTTGCTAAGGATACAGCGCTTAATAATGCAAAAAATATTGAGCTCGCCAATAAAGAACAACAATTACGTATCAAACAAATTCTTGATCATCACCAACTAACAGGTGTGAGAGGAGAGAGTGAATATAATTATACTTTCAATAATAAAGTTAAAAAAATAGTACTAGATGCCATCACGCATAAAGCGCTAGTAAATGGTCGCTTGGCGCTGTGTGGTTTAAATGAAACGACCTATCTTGTCACCAGCGAAACAGCAGAAAAAGTAGCAGAGCTCGATAAAAACATCATACTTGTTCAGAATGATAAAGTAGACGCTGAAGAAACTGATGAAAATGATCCGTACGCTGATTATCAAATTCCAGATGATTTGATGTGGTAGAAGGGATTGAGGAAAGCAATTTATGTAAACTGTTTTCCTTGGTTAGCAACAGGCGGATAAATATTCGTTGAATGTGTTAGAATACTGCAAAATTAGGTGTCGAGCACACCAATAAAACTAACGCTATTACAATAGCTAACATAAACAATATGTTAGCTATTTTTAGATTTATTTTATTTACAAGAGTTGTTAATTATGTTGATGAAAGCTATCCGTTGGCCAATAGGTCAATTAATTTTACTATTAAATTTTATTTTTTCACCGAAATCGCCAAAGCGTGCTGCAGATGAGCAAGCTAAAATTGACGATAAAATACGAACACTAAGCTTGTATCAGCTACCTTCTTGCCCATTTTGTGTGAAAGTCCGTCGTACCATGAAACGTGAAGGTTTGAAAATAGAGCTACGTAATATCAGCGGTAAAAATGACTACAGTGAAGAGCTTATTCGTGAAGGCGGTAAACGTAAAGTACCTTGTTTACGTATTGAAAAAGAAGATGGCCAAGTTCAATGGTTATATGAGTCAAGTGATGTAGTTAGCCACTTGCAAGAGTTAACTAAGGCTGCCTAACCCTAATTATTTTTATACTCACTAACATTTTATTAAGATGTTAGTGGGTGTTGATCTCTCTGGGGTAATTATAAAGTTATTATTGAAATTATTTATCAAAAAAATGTGTCTATTAAGTTAATCATTTGTTCAGAAAACTTAGTAGGCCTTTTTATGTTGATAAAAACCCCATCAAAATCCGCTCTAAAAACATCCGATATTACTGATGAATCAGTCTATATACAACGCCGTAAACTTATCAAAAGTATGGGGTTTCTCGGCGTAGGCGCTCTATTAGGCTCTGCAATAACTACAACAGCCAATGCTGGTTTTTTTGATAATAAAGATGCTGATTCAGGCAGCTTTAAAACAACGCCATTAAATTTTACTTCGGACAAAGATAACCTTTCTTTAATTAAAACACCGGAACAAAAAGTTATTAATCACAATAATTTTTATGAATTTGGCGCTAAAAAAAATCAACCAGCTGAATTGTCTCAAAATTTTAAAGTGAATCCTTGGCAGCTAACTATTTCGGGTGAGTGCGATAACCCCATTAGGTTAGATTACAATGATTTAACGACTATGTTCGCTCTAGAAGAACGCATTTACCGACTTCGTTGTGTTGAAGCTTGGTCAATGGTAGTCCCTTGGATTGGTTTTTCTTTAGCCGATTTATTAAAAAAAGTCGCGCCAAACTCATCGGCTAAATACGTGCTATTTGAAACACTCCATGATCCTGAACAAATGCCAGGGCAAAGAGATAGACGCCTAGGTGGTGGAATTGCTTACCCTTATGTGGAGGGGTTACGTATTGACGAAGCGATGAATCCACTCACTTTAATGAGTGTCGGTTTATATGGTAAAACTTTACCCCCACAAAATGGTGCGCCAATTCGCTTAGTTGTGCCATGGAAGTACGGTTTTAAGAGTATTAAATCGATTGTGTCAATTAAGTTGGTACGTGAGAAGCCCCAAACAACGTGGAATAAACTTGCAGCTAATGAATATGGTTTTTATGCCAATGTAAACCCAGCGCACGATCACCCAAGATGGAGTCAAGCCAGCGAAAGGCGGATAACCTCTGGCGGTTTATTTGCTCGAAACCGCATTGAGACATTACCCTTTAATGGTTATGGTGAAGAAGTCGCGCATATGTATAAAAATATGGATTTAAATAAGTATTATTAAGGTGTTGTTGTTATATGCTCTTCACTACATCGAATAAAGTTTTACTATTAAAAGTCGTTATTCATCTAGCGGCGTTTTTACCTTTGCTAAATTTATACACTCTTGCATTTTATGATCAGCTTGGCGCTGATCCCGTGCAGGGAGTCATCCATTTTACCGGTATTGGTGCTTTTAATTTGTTATTGGTAACATTGACTGTATCACCTATTGCCAAAAAATTTAAGCTAGGTTATTTATTACAGGTAAGACGTTTACTCGGTTTATATACTTTCAGTTATGCGTTTATGCATTTACTTAACTTTTTGGTCTTTGATTTACAGCTTGCTTGGTCTTTATTTTTTAACGAAGTTGTTAAGCGCCCATACATCACTATTGGTATGATTGCTTTTGTGTTATTAGCAGCCCTTGCCGTTACTTCCCTTAATAGTATTAAACGTAAAATGGGGAAGTCATGGCAAAGTTTGCATAATTACAGTTATCTTGTTGCCATTTTGGTGTCAGTACATTTTTATTGGTCGGTTAAGTCAGAGATTATTTCACCATTATTTTACATGCTGTTAACGATTGTATTATTAGCATTTCGCTATAAAAAAATTAAAACTTTGATCCTGTCCATATTTGTTAAATAAAGAAGGTGAAAATAACTCTTTTTACATTGGTATAATATTGCTTTTTTCTATAATCTACCCCTCCTAATTGAATGCTAAATATACAAGCTAATGTTTCACTAAAGTGAAGTGTAACTTAATTGAAATGTAAAAAAGGGATGTACAATATTTTATGGCGGAGCTAGTTTGGGACGAGGGAATGAGCGTTGGCATTGATAGCCTAGATAACGACCATAAACAGCTTATTGCTATTTTAGCGCAATTGATGTCTGCCAAAAATGAAAAATTGGGGGAGGAAGGTATTGGTGTAATTTTTGAACGGCTTGAAAGCTATTGTCAATCACACTTTACTCGAGAAGAAGCTCTTCTAGTTAAGATTGACTATCAGCAGCTTGATGCTCATAAACGAAGTCATCAAGCATTTATTAAAAAAATCCCTCTATTAAAAGAGCAATGGTTCGCTAAAGGTTCGGAGTCAGAAGTTGTAAAAGATAAGATTATCTTATTTTTACAACAATGGTTAATCAAACATATTCTAGAAGAAGATCTAGATTACGTTCCTGCTATTCATTGCTTTCAAGAGTTTAGCCGTTATAAAAAAGATAAAAAATCCAAACACCCATGGCTAAGACTTTTTTCGGTGAAATTGTCTAAATCTCTTATTTTAAGTCACCGTGTTTACATCACTACACTACTCCCTGTTGCAGCATCGCTATTACTTTGCTTTTTTATTCTTAAAGATAACTACCAGCGTTATGACAATATTTCTAAGGTATTAGGACTTAATGCTGTTATTGAGCAAGTCAATGGTATAAGTCATTCATTGCAAGCCGAGCGGGGATTATCTACCGGTTACACCAGTTCAAATTATAGAAATTTTTCCGAGCAATTGAGCAAACGACGAAAAAATTCAGATGCAAAAATACAGTATTTCTTAGAATTATTAGATAAGTCAGCTAATCAAGAAGTTAAGATAAGTGTTAGTCGCTACATGACTAATTTTCAAAAAATAGTAGAAAATTTATCACGTCATAGAATGGATTTAGACCAGAAAATAGTTGGTTTTGAAGAAACTTATTATGCTTACACTGAATTAATTGAGCAGCTTTTATCGGTATCAGATCACTTGGTTCATATAGAAATAGGGTCAAGTCATGCTAATGATATATCCGCTATTAATGCCATATTACGCTATAAAGAATTTATGGGACAAATTCGTGCTATTGGTATGAAAATGGATGAAAATCATCAAGACAATATTTATGATAATGTTGGTGTAAGTATATTGGTAGGTAAACAATTAAATACCTTACGCATATTTGAAAGCACAGCCAATGAAGGTCAAAAGTCAATTTGTGGAAATTATTGTGATGCAATATCTCAGCATCAACATTTAGAGTCTTCTTTTTTAGAAACCATGCAATTTAACGATAAAGATGTAAGAGCAGCAAGGTGGTTCAATGTTATGTCTGAAAAAATCGATATTTTAAATACTGTGGTTGAAAGGCTGATTAGTGAATTTGATGAAAAAATATATACTGAAAGTCAGCAATTAAAAAAAGAAGGTTATTTGATAATTCTTGCCATGTTAATATTTTTAGTGGCTGCTATATTTTTTGCTTTAGTGCTCAATTACAGCATTATTAGCCCTGTAAGAAAGCTCACTTATGCATTAAATGATATGTCTGAAGGACAGAATAACATTCACTTTGATCGTATTGATAGCAAAGATGAAATAGGCTCGATGCAACTCGCTTTTGAAAAGCTGCGCCGAAAACTCCTCCAAGGGGATGTTTATAAAGCGACGGTTAGTCAACAGCAAAAAGAGATCAAGTACAGAAAGTCTCAGCAGGATCATTTTCAGCAACTAGCATTGACTGATGCTTTAACAGGCGCAGTAAATCGTCATCATTTCAATGAGGTGCTCGATCAAGAGATCGCCAATGTTAATAACCATGGCAGCCCATTATCTATTATGCTGCTAGATATCGACCACTTCAAATCAGTCAATGATAGTTATGGCCATGGGGTAGGGGATGAGGTCTTGGTGTTGTTCTACCAAACATGCGTTGAAGCAGTACGCAGTAGTGACGTTGTTGCCCGTATTGGCGGTGAAGAATTCGTGATTATTATGCCAAACACTACGTTGGTCAATGCACAAAAGTTTGCTGAACGTTTGCGTCAAAAAATAGCGAAACTTGAAATAAATATTGCCAACAAACAAATATCTGTAACGGTTAGCATTGGGGTGAGTCAATGGCAAAGTGATTATTTTACCAATGCTGAAACTTTTGTAGCCCATGCGGATAAATCTCTCTATCAAGCAAAAAATAGCGGTAGAAATAAGGTTGTTGTAGCGCAACAGTAATAATCAAGCATATACCCAAACTACATGAAGATTCAGGTTTCAGTTGGAATTAGAAACGTCTTTAGCCAAGGCATAGATTGATGATAATGGTTACTCCCTTATCGAAATCAATAACGTAGGATAAAACGTTTCTAAACCAACCGTATGGGGGACGCCAGAGCATCTCATGTTCTTCGTTGCCTCATTTGTTAAGGGAATAACCATTAATAAAATGAGGCGTCTTGATCATGAATCGCTCAGGGGTCCTGAAACACGAATCTTCAAGTGGCTTGGGTATATATATGTAAATAAGCGTAGATAAGTGACTACTTGTCGCCATTACCTTGTTGTTTTATCAAAATAAATTTATGGTATTAAGCATTATTTTTCGCTACAGGAATTACAATGCTTAAAACTTCATTACCACGTAATTTAGTTACTTCAAATTCAAAGAATAAATTGACTAATAAACTGATTCGTCAGTCTATTAGTCAATTTATTAGTAAAAAAACTTCGTTTACCATACTCACCACTGTTATGCTTTCGTTGGGCTTAACGGCTTGTTTACCCAATGAAAAACAAGATCCGAAAGTCGGCATCAATAAAAATCCTTATCCAAGCACCTACCAAGCATTGCCCGCGATAAGTACTTTATTAACCAATGCCACCATATTAACGGGTACGGGTGAGCGCTTAAACAATGCAGATATTTTGTTAGTTAATGGCAAGGTTACCCAAGTAGGTAATGATTTATTGGCAGAGCAAGCCACTGTTATTGATATGACAGGCAAATGGATCACGCCAGGCATTATTGATGTTCACTCTCATTTAGGTGTTTATCCTAACCCACAAGTAGAGTCACACTCTGATGGTAATGAGATGACGTCTCCTAACACGTCGGAAGTTTGGGCTGAACATAGTGTTTGGCCACAAGATCCCGCTTTTCAAGCGGCTCGTGCTGGCGGTATAACTAGCTTACAGATTTTACCCGGTTCGGCTAATTTATTTGGCGGCCGCGGTGTGACTTTACGCAATGTTCCGAGTGAAACGATGCAAGGCATGAAATTTGCCGGAGCACCTTATGGCTTGAAAATGGCTTGTGGTGAAAACCCAAAACGTGTTTATGGTAGTAGAAAAGTATTACCTTCTACGCGCATGGGTAATGTTGCCGGTTACCGAAGCGCTTGGCTTGCTGCTACAGAATACAAACGTGCTTGGGACAAGTATGACAGTGACTACAGTGCAGGTAAAAATTCTGAGGTACCAAAACGTGACTTAGCACTTGATACATTAATGGGCGTTTTGGACGGTGAAATTTTAATTCATAATCATTGTTATAAAGCGGAAGAAATGGCCGTAATGATTGACCTTGGTAAGGAATTTAATTATCACTCAGGCACTTTTCATCATGCAATTGAAGGCTATAAAATTGCTGATTTATTAGCGGCTAATGGAAACTGTGCTGCCATGTGGCCAGATTGGTGGGGGTTTAAAATGGAAGCCTTTGATATGGTTGAAGAAAATGTCGCCATTGTTGATGCGGTTAAAAACTCTTGTGCTGTAGTTCATTCTGATTCCGCGACAACTATTCAACGTTTAAACCAAGAAGCGGCGAAAGTGATGTACCGCGCCAATGACAATGGTTTTGCCCTAAAAGAAGAAGATGCCATAAAGTGGATTACCGCTAACGCTGCTAAATCTTTAGGTATTAACGATGAAGTAGGTAGCCTAGAAGCGGGTAAAAATGCCGATGTTGTGGTTTGGAATATGAACCCGTTTAGTGTTTATGCTCAAGCTGAACAGGTGTTTATTGACGGTGCTAAAGTTTATGATCGTTTTGATGAAAAATACCAAGCTAAAAGTGATTTTTTACTTGGTCAACAGTTAGATAATCACGTTAGCAAAGTTGTTACTCAATTAGAAAATAATTCAACAACTAATGCGGCGACTAAGCCAGCAAACAAAAAATAGGAATCACAATGAAAAATACTCAATTACTTACTTCATTGCGCTATGTTTTGCTTGGCGCACTTACTGTAACAACTAGTGTTGTTCAGGCTGAATCAATCGCAATTACCAATGCTACTGTTTATACAGTGGCTAAAAAAGGGGTTTTATCACAAGCAACTGTTATGGTTGATGAAGGGAAAATTACCGCTGTATATAGTAACAATGAAGTGCCTGAGTCGCTTAGTGCGGACACTATTATTGATGCCAAGGGACGCATTCTAACCCCTGGTTTTATTGCAACGTATAACTTACTTGGTTTAATTGAAGTGGGTGCAGTTTCCGATACTCACGATAGCTCTGATAAAAAAGCGGATATTACTTTTGATGCCAGTTTAGCATTTAATCCTAAATCTACTTTAATCGCCTATGCTCGAAAGGGCGGTATTACGAGTAGTTTAGTTATGCCTTATGGTGGTGAAGACGTTATTACTGGCCAAAGTTTCGTTGTTAATTTATCAGGGGATTTTGACAGTGTGATCATGCCTAAAAATGCAGTGATTGCTTCGTTAGGTGCTACAGAGAAAGGCTCTCGCGCAACAAAGCTTCAAACGTTAAGCAATGAGCTTGAAGATGCGCAAAAAGCATTAACTAAAGCAGAAAAAGCTAGTAGTAAAAAAGGTAAAGAAGATGAAGAAGATGAAGAAGAGAAAGAAGCCAAAGAACCATCACGATCAGAGCTGGTTCTAAATGGGCTATTATCGGGTGAAAAGCCGTTAATTGCTTATGCTGATAGGGCGACTGATATCTTAGCTTTACTTAAGTTAAAACAGAAGTTTAACCTTAATTTGGTACTCGCTGGCGCAAGTGATGCGGTATTAATAAGCGATGAAATAGCTAAAGCCAATGTTGTTGTGATGATGAGTGCCATTGATAACTTACCTAGCAGTTTTGATTCCTTGCATAACTCACTTACTAACGTTGCTAAACTGACAGATGCTGGTGTAAAGGTGATTATCAGTAATAGCGGTGAAAGCTATAATATTAATCAATTACGCTTTGATGCAGGTGTTGCGGTTGCTAATGGTTTAGCTGAAACTTCAGCGTTAGCAGCAATTACCGCCAACGTTGCCGATAGTTTTAATTTAAACTCTGGTCGTATCGCGGTTGGTAAAAATGCTGATTTAGTTTTATGGAGTAGTGACCCGTTTGAAATAAGCACCAAAGTTGATGCTATGTGGATTAACGGAAAAGCAATGTCATTAAAGTCTCGTCAAGATGCTTTACGTGAGCGTTATACTGCCGAAACGGATATGCCACGTGCGTACACTAAATAATTTTTGAGAAGTTAGGGTCTGTTGAACTTTCGCGGTTAAATTTTGTTCGAGATAAAAGCGTTTTAATCGCGGCGAGTAGTGTGTAGCCTAGTCATTCTAAGCAAATACTACTCAACAAAGAGTAAGACGCTTTTAGCCGAATCCTTCGGACAGCGTTTGTTGGTCATTTTTACGGCGTTATCGCCTTTTTATGTGGAACAACCACATGACAAAGGCTCTACCTTGTATAAATACCCAACAAATCGCTGCAAAAATAATCTCGAAAGATCAACAGACCCTAGTGCTACGCACTTAAATAATTCATTGAGCGTGTAAGTATTAAATAAACCCTGTATTTTAAGCACCATTGAAATGCAGGGTTTTCTATTTTTATCGCTCCAATGATTGAAATAATACCAATTCCATTAAATTTATTCCCACCTCAGAGCTATGTCAAAGAAGCTATAACAAATAAAATTTGTGCTGGTATAGTCATTCTATATCTAACAAATTTGTGCAGTTATTGCTTTTATGACAAGCTCCCGAAGGGCGATTTTAAAAGGCTTACATACAGCGTTATTGATTTTGACAATAGAATAACTATTCTCTTCAATCAATGCCTTGCCTCTAAGCCTTTTAATTCTCGCTGAGTGGGAAATAACTTAATGGACTTGGTATAACTCCACTGATTACATGCCGCCAAGCAATCAGTAAATAGCATCAATCGAATAAACTTGTATTTTACCCTCTGATCTCTATGATTGGAGTACTTCTTATACTTAACTAACTCTTTTATAAGCAACTATCATGCGTTTTATTATTATTTTATTTGTAATACTTCAACTTATTACTTTGGCTTTTTCGGCCCATGCTAGAGACAAGATTGGTCTGGTGTTAAGTGGTGGTGGTGCTAAAGGCTCAGCCCATATTGGTGTACTTAAAGTACTCGAACAGCATAATATTCCCGTCGATTATGTGGTGGGTACCAGTATTGGCGCCTATGTTGGTGGAATGTATGCGTTAGGTTATGAAGTGAATGAAATTGAAGCCATCATGCTAGGCATGCCTTGGGATGAAAGCTATTCTGACTTTATACCCAGAGAATCATTGTCTTATGCTAAAAAACAACATAGAGATAGGTATAACCTATCAATACGATTAGGTTATAGCGATGGCGAATTTAAAGTTCCACACGGCTTGTTATTAGGTCAAAGTGCTTACCAAATTCTGCAACGTTCAACGGATACTGTTAACTCTTTTGATAGTTTTGATGATTTGGCGATCCCCTATCGCGCTGTTGCTTCTGATATTGCCACAGCGCAAATGGTTGTGCTTGACTCTGGCAGTATTAATGAGGCTATGAAAGCCTCTGCAGCGGTACCAGGTATTGTCGCAGCCGTTAAAATTGATGGTAAAACGCTTGTCGATGGTGGTATCACCAATAACATGCCCATTGGTGTAGTCAAAGCAATGGGCGCCGATATTGTTATTGCCATTGATATTGGTTCACCACTTGCTGAACAAAGTGAGCTAACCAGTACTGTATCGGTGCTCAATCAGTTATCGACTATTCTCACCAACAATACTAGTTTGGCGCAAAAGGCATTACTTACTGATAAAGATGTGCTGTTGCGTCCAGCGATTGATGAGTTAAGTACCACTGACTGGTCTGTTATGCCGCAAGCCTTGAAGTTAGGTGAGCAGGAAGCGCAGGCACAATCACAAGCGTTGATGAAACTTGCAATCAGTGATGTTGATTATCAAGCCTATAAAAATAAAAAACAGCGGAAGGCAAAAAAATGGTTTGATGCATTACCTAAACCTATTACTAAGATTAACATTCACAATAACTCCAAAGTAGAGAATGACATAATTGAGAAAGTCTTTGCAGTTGAGTTAGGAAAAGAGCTCACTAAAGAAGCATTAGATTTAGCTATAAATAGGGTCTATGCGTTAGATAAATTTGAACAAGTCACGGTTGAATTTGATGATTCACCAGAAGGACGAATTATCACTTTATTTACTCAAGCTAAGTCTTGGGGTCCCAATTATTTTGATTTTGGTTTTAACTTAAAAACAGATTTCTCTGATCAATCTATTACGTCAATCAATACGTCTTATCTGATGACAGATGTTTCGATAAATGGCGGGCGTTGGTTAAATGAGCTTGAATTGGGTTGGGAAAGTTTACTGGCGAGTGAATTCTATCAACCCCTTAATCACAGCCATGATATATATAGTAGAGCAAGAGTCTCTTTTGCCCAAGATAAGTGGGAGAAAACAAGTTTTCGTGAAGAGCTCAGAAATGAGTATTATCAAGCGACGTTAGCATTGGGCTATGATTATTCCTTTAAGGGAATCATTGAGTTAGGAGTCATTGCTGAAACAGGCGATCTTTCGCTTGATAAACCAGGTACTGATGACTTTGATTATGACAGTTACGGTAGTTTTATAACTTTTGGTTACGATACGCTTGATAGTATTAATTTCCCCACAGATGGTAATAAATTATTAATTGAAGTGAGGTGGTTAAAAGATAAATACTCTCCTCAATTAAGTGATATAGAAGAAGATAAGGCGATTACCTATACCCTCGATTGGCGTGGCGCTATAGGGATTAGAGGTCATACTTTTGTGGGAATAGCCTCCTTTGCCACTATCGACAATGAAACAGATTTTAGTGTCCATGTTACTGAATTAGGCGGCTTTCTAAACCTGTCAGGTTACCAAGAAGATGCGCTAATTGGTGTACATAAAGTCTTTGCTGCGGTTGTTTATCAATATGATTTAGGTCGTGAAATACCTGGGGGGTCAGGTTTACCTATTTATTTAGGTACGAGTGTAGAAGCCGGTAACGTTTGGGGGAATGAAGATAGGATTAAGTATAATGATTTAATTAGTTCTGGTAGCATTTACTTGGGTACGGATACCAGTTTTGGACCTGCCGTATTCGGGATAGGTTTTGCGACTAGCGGAGAACATTCCTTTTTCTTGTCGATAGGTAAGAACTGGTAGTGATAAAAGTGAATTTTTTTATACGGCTTGGTATTAAATAAAAGCAGCGAGGTAATATTTTATGCTATCAAACAGTCTCTTCTTTTTATAGAATTTAACTGCTTATAAAAGTTGTACTCGTTGATTTACAACTTACCGTTTCATAACCTAACCACATTAGTTTACTCCATGACAAAAATACCACTAGATAATGATTTTGCTCAAGTTACTTCAATCACACTAAGCCAAGAAAGTGGTGATGAACGTTTTGAGGGACTTAATATTTCTCATCCCCACTGCCAAGCACAGGTAAGCTTATATGGTGGTCAGGTCTTAAGCTTTAAACCCAGTGGTCATAGGGATGTTTTGTGGTTAAGTGATAATGCTAGCTATCATATGGGTAAAGCAATTCGTGGTGGTATCCCTTTGTGCTGGCCTTGGTTTGGTGCTAATGATAAACAAAGCCAATATATTGCTAACAATCCAGACAAAGAATTCAAAGCGGTGAACCATGGTTTTGCTCGTCAGTTGCCTTGGCAGTTAGCAAAAATTGAGGCGGATGAAAATGGTGTTACTTTAGTGTTAGTCTTAACTGGCAAAAAACACCACCCGCTCTGGCACAATGCCTATAGACTAACGCAAACTTTATTTTTTGGTCGTAACCTTAAACAAACACTCGAAATGAGTAATCTTTCTCAAGAAGATGCACAATATTCTGTCGCCTTACATAGCTACTTTACTGTCAGCAACCCAAAAAATGTCAGTATCGATGCGTTAACGGGAGTTCGTTATAGTGACAAACTAACCGGTAATTCAAGTACTCAACAAGAATCTGTAAGTTGTGTAGGCGAAATTGATCGTGAATATCATAGCAGTAAAAAAATGACGCTTATTGATCATAACTGGCAGCGTAGAATTGACATAGTTAGCAGTAATTGTCAGCAATGGGTATTATGGAATCCCGGTACTGAATTAGCAAATACTATGGCAGATATCCACCCTCATGGTGAGCAAGAGTATGTTTGTTTAGAAGCGGCAAATACTAGCTGGCAAGCGATACCAGCGGGTGAAACGGTAGTTATCTCACAAGAGATCAACGTGACTAATTTCTAACGCTAGACAAGTCATCTAACATTAATTGATACGTAAATAACGATGCAGTAAACCTTGCGTGAAGTTTATCTTAAGGTAAAAACCACGGGGTAAGGTCATAAAAGGTTTACCATTACGGTCGAATGCTTGGGTTCTTGCTTTGTTGTTTGCCGCTTTGGGCCTTAGTTGCATTACTTGTCCATGCTTACCATGAATATTTTCTACCTCACCTAGTACAATCATGTCGGTGAGCTCTTGCCAATCTTGGGCTAATAATGCTTCTTCTTCAGCGTTGGGCGACCACAAAAAAGGTGTGCCTACTATACGCTCGCTTATTGGCACATCTTTAGGTGTGATCACTGGCACCCATAATACGCGTGCTAATTTCTTGCGCACATAACAGTTATGCCAATTGATACCTACAAGGCCAGTTAAAGGCGCAACACTGACAAAAGTTGTCTCAAGCGGTTTAGCTTGCTCGTTAATAGGCAATGATTTTAACTCAATACCTAAGTGGGGGAAGTCAGGTTCAGGCCTAGAGCCTGCACTAGCGCCTAAAACATGCTCCAGTAATAAACCGATCCAACCTTTATTACGGGTTAAGTCTTTTGGAATGACTATACCCGCTTGCTTAGCCAGTTCACCTAACGTTAAACCGGCTAAATTTTGCGCGTTGTGCATGAGTGCTTGTTCAGAAGAGGGTATGTTCATAAAAGAAACGACATTAACCTGGAAATATTTTCTTACTAAGGTTAGTGACTATTATCATAGATTTACTAAAAAAATTAAAGTAATCATTTGCTCCACTGACGTTAATATGGTTGAATTGAGGCAAGTATTTTATATATTGTCAGGAGTTCCTGTGATCGATGCCGAAGGCTATCGCGCCAACGTCGGCATAGTAATAATTAATGACATGGGACAAGTATTTTGGGCAAGGCGGTACGGACAACATTCATGGCAATATCCACAAGGTGGAGTTGATGAAGGTGAGACTGCTGAACAAACCATGTATCGAGAACTACATGAGGAAGTTGGTTTAAAACCGGAACACGTGAAAATTGTTGCTTCAACTAAGCATTGGTTAAAATATAGATTACCAAAACGTTATATTAGGCATGACTCAAAACCCGTTTGTATTGGTCAAAAGCAAAAGTGGTTTTTATTAAAACTCACTGCAGCTGAGTCATCAGTTGATTTACTCCATAGCTCGCATCCTGAATTTGATGATTGGCGATGGGTAAGTTATTGGTATCCAGTCAGACAGGTAGTATCTTTTAAACGAGATGTTTATCGTATGGTCATGAAAGAATTTGCTAATTTTGCTTTACCGCTAACGTATGAAAGGCGACCTGATCGCCGTAAACGTAGGGCTTAATAACAATAACACCTAATTATTACTATGATTGTAAATTCGCGTTAAGAATCCTAATAGCCCACTTTATTGTGGGCTATTTTTTTATAAATTTTCACTTTTTGGTAATACCAAGAGCATTAATTATATCGAACGGGTTATTCTATTAATCCGTTTAGTATTACTGAGGAATTAAATGTTAACTACCTTGCGTCGAATAGTATTAGAGTTTAGTCAAGAAGCTGAACTGCAAAATGCGCTTGAACGTATGGTATACAGTGTAAAAAAAGCGATGAAAACAGATTGTTGTTCAATTTATCTCGCTGATTACCCCCAACAACATTTTTTATTAATGGCGTCCGATGGCTTGGCTAAAACGTCAGTAGGGGAAACGAGTATTGGTTTCTCTGAAGGGTTAGTCGGTTTAGTTGGTCAACGAGAAGAGCCGTTAAATATTGCTGATGCTCAGCAGCATCAAGACTATATGCATGCGCCAGAAGTTGAAGAAGAAGATTTTAATGCCTTTTTAGGCACGCCCATTATTCATCAACGTAAAGTACTTGGTATTTTAGCTATTCAGCAAAAAGAGTCGCGTCATTATACTGAAAATGATGAAGCTTTTTTAGTGACACTTTCGGCGCAATTGGCTAGTGCTTTAGCCAATGCTGAAGTTAAAAACTTGCTAAATCACCAACAGCAAAAAAATCAAGGGGTAAAGCAGTTACATGGTATTGCTGGTTCTCCAGGTATTGCTCTAAGTGAAATTATTGTCTGCCAACCGCAAGCTGATCTTGCTGCGGTTTCATTAAAAAAATCCTCGGACAGCCATAAACAATTATTGCGCTTTGAGCAAGCAGTTGAAAAAACGCGTACAGAATTTAATGTCTTAAGTAGTAAGCTAAGTGAATCTATTGATGATGACAGCTTAGCTATTTTTGACGTGTATAAACAATTGTTAGAACAAGCCAGTTTAGGTCACGAAGTCGCAGCTAAAATATCAAAAGGTTGGCGCGCGGATAGTGCATTAAAGCTAGTGATTGAACATTATATTAGCCAGTTTGAAGCCATTGAAGATAGCTACTTTCGCGAGCGTGCTAGTGATATTCGAGATCTAGGTACTCGTTTATTGGTTAATATTCAACAACAAGCTAAAGAAGAGTTGGAATTACCAAACGAATTTATTTTATTAGCACAAGATGTCAGTGCATCTATGGTCGCTCAATATCAGCATCAGGGACTGTTAGGGATTATTTCTTTATCAGGTTCTAACAACTCTCACGCCGCCATTTTAGCACGTTCACTAGGCTTACCTGCCATTATGGGAGTCAATGCAATTGTGCTTGATCAGTTGCATCAGCAACAGGCAATAATTGATGGTTATAGCGGAGAGTTATTTATTAACCCTGATGAGGCGTTAATACAAGAGTATCAATATTTATTAAGCCAAGAAAAAGCACTTACCGATAAAGTGATGGAAGTAGCACAACTACCTTGTATTACCCAAGATGGCAGAGCCATTGAAGTATTACTTAATGCGGGGTTATCAGCCGGCTTTGAACACTCAACTAAACTTGGCGCATTGGGTATTGGCTTATACCGTACTGAAATACCTTTTATGAATCGTAACTGTTTTCCATCAGAGCAAGAGCAAACTCAGTTATATCGCAAAGTGTTACAGGCTTTTCCTAAACACGGTGTTACCATGCGTACGTTAGATGTTGGTGGCGATAAGTCATTGCCTTATTTCCCTATTAATGAAGAAAACCCTTTTCTTGGTTGGCGCGGCATACGGATCACCTTAGATCACCCTGAAATATTTCTGGTACAAGTACGTGCGATGTTACGGGCAAATCAAGGATTAAATAACTTAGAGATCATGTTGCCAATGATTTCAGGTGTTGAAGAAGTTGATGAAGCCATTCGATTAATTAATCAGGCCTTCTTCGAGTTAAAAACTGAGCTTAAAGCGGAATTAACTAAAGATATAACGACTGAACTCATGTCTGCTAGCAATGAGGATGGTCATTTAACGCTGCAACAAGCACAGCTTAAAGCGCAGGCTGTTTCTGCCAAATTAGTACGACCCAAAGTCGGTATTATGTTGGAAGTGCCTTCTGTTATTTTTCAAATGGAAGCCTTGGCTAAACGCGTTGATTTCTTTTCTGTTGGTAGCAATGATTTAACCCAGTACTTATTAGCAGTAGATCGAAATAACAGCCAAGTAGCTAATTTATACGATGCTTTTCATCCTGCAGTCTTAAATGCTTTAAATAGTATTGCAAAGCAATCGGCGCAATATTTAACACCTATCAGTTTATGTGGTGAACTCGCCTCACAGCCGGCAGGGGCCATTTTACTATTGGCTATGGGCTTTGACAAAATTAGTATGAATGGCCATAACATTCCACGTATTAAGTGGATTATTCGTCATATTTCTTTTGAACAAGCGCAAAATATTTTAGATAAAGCATTAACCTTAACAACGGCTAAGCAAGTGCATAGTTACCTTAATGAACAGCTTGAAGTATTAGGCTTTGGTGGATTTATTCGGGCAGGTTTTTAGCTTTAGGCATAAACCACAAACCCTCGCAGAGTTTTTATTCCATATTTAGGAGCGGGCTTTCCGCAAAGTAGAATGATTTTAACAGTATTAATTTCTTGTATCGCTTTAGGCAGCATTGTTGGTTTTTTAGCTGGTTTATTGGGTATCGGCGGCGGTCTTATTATCGTACCTGCTTTGGTCTATTTACTTCCTATGGTTGGCGTTAGTAGCGATGTGGTTATGCCGATGGCGCTAGGGACTTCTTTAGGGGCGATTGTTATCACCTCAACGAGTGCTGCCTATGCTCATCATAGAAAAAAGAATATTCCGTGGCAGTTAGCAAGACAGTTAATGATCTTAGTTGCGGTAGGGGCACTGGTAGGAGCCTTTATTGCGGACTCACTTTCGAGTGAAACATTAACGAGTTTTTTCTCTTTCGTGGTTGTTTTACTCGCCGCTTATATGTTGCTCTCTATCAACGCTTCCAAAGAAAGAGCGCTTCCCGCCACCTATGTATTGCAATCACTTAGCTTTATAACTGGGGTGATATCAAGTTTAATGGGTATTGCTGGTGGTGCTATTTTAGTTCCGTCGTTGAGCTTTTTTGGTGTTCCTGTTCGACACGCAATAGGTATTGCAACTGCTTGTGGTGTAATGGTTGCGCTGTTTGGCTCTCTTGGATACATTATTACCGGATTTAATTTACCCAATCTTCCTGATTTAAGCTTAGGTTACCTTTATTTACCTGCTTTATTAGGCATTGTAGTGAGTTCGTCAATATTTGCTCCATTAGGTGTAAAATACGCGAGTAAATTACCAGTAAAAACCTTGAAGAAATTCTTTGCTGTTTTCCTTATTTTTGTCGCTATCAAAATGATGATGGCTTAATATTTTTTTCATGAGTACTTTAGGACTTAACAGCGTATAATATTGCGCAATAAAAGTCTCATATTAACTAGGTATTGTTACAAGGTTTACTATGGCATTTAACCGATCAGTTTTAGATATTTTATATTAATTTTTAACTTTCTACTTTAACCTCTACTTAATAGAGATGGACAAGCAATGACAGATAAGTTTTTACAATTTCCGGTGATAGACCCAATCATATTTAGCATCGGCCCGGTATCATTACGTTGGTATGGCACCATGTATTTAATTGGCTTTCTTGCGGCTATGTTTATGGCCAATAAGGCTGCTGATAGAAGTAACGGTTTATGGACACGTGATCAAGTCAGCGACTTATTGTTTTATGGATTCTTAGGGGTGATTTTAGGTGGCCGTGTTGGTTATGTACTCTTTTACCAGTTCGAGTATTTCTTATCAGACCCGCTATATTTATTTGAAATATGGCAAGGTGGTATGTCATTCCACGGCGGTTTATTAGGTGTAATTCTCGCGGTATTTATTTTTGCCCGTAAAACCAATAAATCCTTTTTAGTGGTGGGGGATTTTGTTGTGCCCTTAGTACCTATTGGTTTAGGAATGGGCCGTTTAGGCAACTTTATTAACGCAGAACTTTGGGGACGTCAAACTGATGTTCCTTGGGCAATGGTTTTTCCAACCGATCCATTACAAGTACCACGTCACCCGTCACAGTTATATGAATTTGCTCTAGAAGGAGTAGTACTCTTTGCTATCTTATATATCATTAGCCGTAGAACACGAAGCCTAGGACTAGCATCTGGTGTCTTCTTAATTGGTTACGGTATTTTTAGAAGTATTATCGAATTTTTCCGTGAGCCTGACGCGCACCTTGGTTTGTATTTCTCCTTTATTTCTAAAGGGCAAATCTTAAGTATTCCGATGATTTTAGCGGGTATACTTATTATTTATTTAGGCTATTTATCACAACAAAAATCAGCAATTGCTCAAGGTAGTTCAGCTCCGGGTGACAAGCCTCAAGCAGCTGGCGATAAAAAAAACAATAAAAAATCAGTAAAAGGGAATAGCTAATGCGCGCTTATTTAGATTTATGTCAACGAATTATTGACCAAGGCACCTGGGTTGAAAACGAGCGTACAGGTAAACGTTGTTTAACCGTGATTAATGCTGATTTACAATATAATGTTGGAGCTAACGAGTTTCCCTTAATAACCACACGTAAAAGCTTTTTTAAGTCTGCCATTGCTGAGTTTATTGGTTATATTCGTGGTTATGATAATGCCGCCGACTTTCGTAAGTTAGGTACCAAGACTTGGGATGCAAATGCCAACTTAAATGATGCTTGGCTTAATAATACTCACCGAAAAGGTGAAGATGATATGGGCCGCGTTTACGGGGTTCAAGCTCGTTCATGGGCTAAGCCTGATGGCGGCACTATTGACCAGCTGAAAAAGATTGTTGATAACCTTAAAAATGGTATTGATGATCGTGCTGAGATCATGACCTTTTATAATCCGGGTGAGTTTCACATGGGCTGTTTAAGACCTTGCATGCATACCCATAACTTTTCTTTACTTGGCGATACCTTGCATTTAACTAGCTTTCAACGCTCATGTGATGTTCCTCTAGGGCTTAACTTTAACCAAGTACAAGTCTTTTCCTTTTTAGCTATAATGGCGCAAATAACGGGTAAAAAAGCTGGTATGGCATATCATAAAATAGTGAATGCTCATATTTATGAAGACCAGTTACCGCTTATGAAAGAAGTTCAGCTCAAACGTGAACCGTTAACTTTACCAAAGCTTATCATTAACCCAGAAATTAAATCGTTAGAAGATCTTGAAACCTGGGT
Source organism: Colwellia psychrerythraea (assembly GCA_002163005.1). GTDB lineage: Bacteria > Pseudomonadota > Gammaproteobacteria > Enterobacterales > Alteromonadaceae > Colwellia > Colwellia psychrerythraea_C. The sequence goes on from MAAF01000007.1 coordinate 99,208, forward strand.
AACAATGGATGACTTCAAAGTTGAAGGTTATGAATGCCATGAAGCTATTAAGTACCCATTTGCAGTGTAGTTATTAAGAAGATTTGTTTGTCTCGTCCTGAAATGTGTTTACAGATTTCAGGACGAGACAGTTAATGTAAAAAAGGCCACTTTATGAAGTGGCCTTTTTTATTATCTACTTGCTATAAGTAAAAGTAGTTAACTCAACACAAAAACAAACAAGTAAAGTCGTTGTTATTGAAGGTATATTAAGAATCTAATAACAATTATTTTCTTGCGTGCTTGGTATTATATTACTTAGCAAATACAACGGATTTTTTACCGTGTAAGAAAATTCGATGCTCAATATGGCAGCGTACCGCGCGGGCTAGCGTTAAACATTCTATATCACGTCCTTTAGCTGCTAAGTCTTGTGGGTAATAACTGTGGTCAACAGTTTCAACGCCTTGGCTAATAATTGGCCCTTCATCAAGATCATCACTCACATAATGGGCAGTAGCGCCGACTAATTTAATGCCACGATCATAGGCTTGATAATAAGGTCTAGCGCCCTTAAAACCAGGTAATAACGAGTGGTGAATATTAATGGCTTTACCAGAAAGTTTTTTACACATTTCACTAGAGAGTACTTGCATATAACGTGCTAATACCACTAAATCTGCTTCACAATCTTCAATAATCTGAAGAACTTTAGCTTCTTGTTCTGGTTTAGTTTCCTTACTGATAGGCAGATGGTAATAAGGAATATCATGCCATTTGGCCAGTTCTTCTAAATCTGGATGATTAGAGATGATTGCTGGAATTTCAATATTAAGATCACCAGTACGATAGCGGTATAATAAGTCATTAAGACAATGATCGTGCTTTGACACCATGATCACTACTTTCGATTTATAAGGACTAGATGCCAGTTGCCACTGCATTTCAAACTCACTGGCTTGTTGTCCGAATTGTTGACAAAAGTCTTCTCGATTAAAATTTGTTGCCGTATCTGCTCTAAACTCTATACGTATGAAAAAACGACTTTCATCGGTATCATCGAACGAATGAATTTCATTAATATAAAACCCTTGTTCAAACAAAAAACGGGTAACCACATTTACCGTGCCGGGCTGGCTAGGGCAGCTTGCGGTGATAACGTGGGTTTGCGATACTGGTTTGATATCGGACATTTTCGATCCTCTATTTTAATTTTAAAAGCGCTGAGTCTGATAAATTCAAATTTGAGCGGCTTTATTATTGTCGGTATTTATTCCCTTAAGTGATTGAAAAAAGACGTAAGGGGGTGTTGGTGTTATGTAAATAATGGTTAACCCGTATTATTGACTGCCTTGCGGATCCATAACCAAATATAGTCAAAAAAACTAATGTGAACAACTCATTATAACTGATCTTCACCTAGACGAAAATGTGATTAACAGCCTTAGCGAAGATAGTTCTAACAATTTTTCAATAGGAAACTGTCTATGCAGATCATAGTCAGTTAATTTGTGCTTGAGTTTGGATATATTCATGAAAAACTCACTAGTAACGTATCACTAGTAACGTATCACTAGTAACGTATCACTAGTACTTTTGAGTTGATATAAAATGCACTGTTCAATCACTCCATTGCTTGTTATTTATCCTTTTTATTTCACCGCAGGAAAAATAAACACTTGTTGTTTTAGGCTAACTCTGGTTGAATCGAGATAATTAAACGCTTGTATGAATTATCTGGTGAGATTTATGATTACCATTGAAGTAACACAAAAAATATCAGCTCCAGTTGAGCAAGTATGCCAAGTTTTATTAGACCACCCACAATTAGAACGATTTTTTAATGCCAAAATTAAAACAACAAAAATACAAAATAAGGGTGAATTAATTGGTGGTAAAGGCGCAGTTCGCCAAATATCTATCGGAAAAATAGTATTTGAAGAGCAAATTATTAGTGCAACTAATGAGCATATTTGCTATCGCATTATTGGTAACTGGCCGGTGTCAGATCATCAAGGCGATATTCAATTAACATCACTTGGCGTTGACAATCAAACTACGCAACTTGACTACGTTATTAAGTTTAATGGCCCTAAGTGGTTACCGTCATTTTTGTTAAAGTTCTTTGTTGCGCGTGATATTCATAATGCGATGAAAAAATTAGCAGAACACTTTGCCAATGGGCACATTTCAGTGGAGAACATTGCATGACTATTGAAGTGATTTTATTAGCATTAAGTCCAATATTTTTGACCTTTGTTATTTACGAATTTGTTAAACACCGTAAGCTTTATGACATTAAAGACAGCTTAACAAATACCGCCTTAGCACTTTTGCATCAAGCATCAGATGCTCTCGCTTTATTGTTGTTGATGCCATTTTTTTACTGGTTACATCAATTTGCAGTGTTTGAACTATCTCTCAGTTTTACTACCATTTTTATTGCATTTTTATTACAAGATTTTCTCTATTATTGGTTTCATAAAGCGTCACATCATATCCATTGGTTGTGGGCAGCACATGTTGTGCATCACAGTTCAACCAATATGAATTTCTCAACGGCTTTTAGACAATCCTTGATGTATCCATTAGCAGGTATGTGGATTTTTTGGATGCCAATGATAATTATTGGTTTTGATCCGAACACTGTTTTTACCGTGGTTGCACTTAATTTGGCCTATCAATTTTTTGTTCATACACAAATTATTTATAAATTAGGTTGGTTTGAAAAGGTATTTAATACGCCTTCAAATCATCGAGTGCATCATTCAACCAATAAAGCGTATTTAGATAGAAACTTTGCTGGTGTATTAATTCTTTGGGATAAAATTTTTGGTACTTATGTTGAAGAGAATACTGAAAAAAATGGACCTTGCCGCTATGGTATCGTTGGTCAAATAAAATCTAATAATCCGTTCTACATTAGTTTTCATCAGTGGATTTACATGTTTAAAATGGCTTTCAACGCTAAAGGACTAAAGGCTAAGTATCGGGTGTTATTTACCTATCCCACAAGTTCAGTTGAAAAATAAAAGATAAAAGTACTAAAAAAAAGCGCCACTAAGTATCACTTACTGGCGCTTTTTAATTATTTACTTTAACTGATAGTGCTAACCGATGATTTAACGGATAGCTTCAACTAAATATTTTCAAGAAGATTTACTAACACTCGATAATGTTAACCGCTAAACCACCACGTGACGTCTCTTTATATTTAGTCTTCATATCATTACCTGTTTCCCACATGGTTTTGATCACTTTGTCTAAAGATACTTTTTGTGTACCCGTACCGCGTAAGGCAAGACGTGAAGCGTTTATTGCCTTAACTGAGCCCATAGCATTACGTTCAATACAAGGAACTTGTACCAAACCGCCAACAGGGTCACACGTCAAACCAAGGTTATGTTCCATACCTATTTCAGCCGCATTTTCTACGTGTGACGGGCTGCCACCCATTATTTCAGTTAACGCGCCTGCTGCCATTGAACAAGCCACACCTACTTCACCTTGGCAACCCACTTCAGCGCCAGAAATAGAAGCGTTAGTCTTGTATAAAATACCAATGGCTGCTGCGGTAAGTAAGTAACGAATACAATCATCATCAGTAACTGGTTTAACAAACTTATCGTAGTAACAAAGTACAGCAGGAATAATACCTGCAGCGCCGTTTGTTGGTGCGGTAACTACGCGACTTCCGGCCGCATTTTCTTCATTTACTGCCATTGCGAACAAGTTAACCCAGTCCATAGCGGTAAGTGGATCGTTAGAATTTTCTACCATCAAAGAGCGGTGAAGAGCAGGGGCTCTACGATGTAAGTTTAGACCACCAGGTAGAATACCTTCAGTAGCAATACCGCGATCAACACTCGCTTTCATAGCATCCCAAATTTCAATTAATTTAGTGCGTATGGTCGCTTCATCGTTTAAGCACTTTTCATTATTCATCATAATGGTACTAATGCTTAAACCATGCTCTTTAGCTTCTTGGAGTAATTTATCGCCCGTAGTAAAAACATGAGGAGGATTGATATTTGTGTGTAGCGATAATGCTTTATCTTTTTCTTTTTCGAAGTCACAATCTTCTACAATAAAGCCACCGCCAATAGAATAATACGTTTGTTCTAATATCAATGTATCGCCTTGATAGGCATACAAAGTCATGGCGTTGGAATGAGCGGGCAATGTTTTCTTGCGATGATAAATAATAGCGTCATCTTTAGGGAAATTGACTTCATGAGTACCATTGAGTGATATTTTTTGGCTGCTCACAACGTCGGCTAAGATCGACTCTATTGACTCAACAGGGATGTTTTCCGGTGTTTGACCGGAAAAGCCTAAAATTACGGCTTTACCCGTACCATGGCCAATACCTGTTTGTCCTAATGAGCCGAATAGTTCACATCTAGCTCTGTCGACGTTATTTAATAAATCTTGTTTAACTAACGCATCAACGAAAAGTTTCGCGGCTTTCATAGGGCCCACTGTGTGTGAGCTTGATGGACCTATGCCAATAGAAAACATATCAAATACACTGATCATAATTTTTACCTTTGCTCTGCTTATGTAATAGACACTATTCTTTAATTATAGACCCAAACCCCTCTAAGCGATAGCTCGGTGAAATGGAATACTACAATATAAAATTTGGATCGTGCTATCCATTTCCGAATTATAGTTTGTTTTTATTAGAATAATGGGATTATTGTCGATTCACTTTATCGGTAGTAATTCTAGCTGAAAGTGAGCAAATAAAGAACCAAAATATTCAACTATTAAAGAACTAAATGCACTAACAAGGGGATATATTGGAGAACGAGCGAATTAACTAGTTTATGTGGGCAACTAAATCTTTGAGCATTACCGCGGTGGCACCCCAAATATTGTAGTTTTTATAGGGTAAAAAATGCACATTATGTTGTTTGCCACCTTTATGGGCAACATAAACATGATGGTCAGTCGTGGTTAAAAAATGCTGTAGAGGTACCTGAAATACTTCAGTGACTTCATTTTTATCTATTTGGTAAATTTGTGAACTGGCTACAATGGCTATAATGGGGGTAACTTGAAAGCCACTAATGGTCTCATAGGGTGGCAATTGTCCAGCCACAGTTACTGCGTCACGAGACAAGCCTATTTCTTCAAAAGCTTCTCGAAGTGCGGTATCTATAAGTGATTTATCTTCTCGTTCGACTTTCCCGCCGGGGAAACTCACTTGCGACGGGTGATGTTTTAAATGGCTAGCTCGTTTAGTTAACAAAACCTGCAAACCTTCACCACTGTCTGACTCGACCAAAGCAATGAGTACCGCCGCCGACCTAAGTGGTAAAGGGTGTTGATAGTTATGCTCAGACTCGGCCAACTGTAATAAATTAAAGCGTAATAAAAATTCATCTTTAGTCATTGCTATCACTCTTTAACGGTACTCTTTAACAGTACTACGTATTAGTATTGGTTTTAGTTGTCTTAGTTCAGACGTCAGTTAAGGCGTTAGCTAAGGTATTAATTAAAGCCTACACCTGATTGAGCTTTGATAATACCGGTAAAATGCAATTAACTTTATCAAAGGTTTCTTGATACTCACTTTCTGCGGTTGAATCAGCGACTAATCCACCACCGGCCCAGCAGTGAATCGTCTTCTCGTCATTAAGAGAGACACTTAAAGTCTTTTTGCTTGGCTGACAAATTAAGGTTCGAATGGTAATACTGGTATCCATAGTGCCACAATTGGAAAGGTAGCCAATTGAGCCGCAATAAACACTGCGACGGTGTGGCTCTAGCTCTTCGATTATTTCCATCGCGCGTATTTTAGGAGCACCCGTAATAGAGCCTCCAGGAAAGGCGCCGCGCAGTAAATCAGTGGCATGTTTATCACTAGCCAGTGTTCCTTCAACGGTACTGACTAAATGATGCACCGCAGGGAAGCTTTCAATATCAAAAAGTTTTGGTACCTTTACCGAGCCAGCTTGACAACTTTTGCTGATGTCGTTACGCAGTAAATCAACAATCATTAAGTTTTCAGCATTATCTTTGCTTGAATGCCTTAATATCTCAGCATTCTTCGCATCTTGAACTTTATCATCACTGCGTGGCATTGTGCCTTTAATCGGCTTACTTTGTACTTTACCTTGCGATAATTGTAAAAATCGTTCAGGGGATACACTTAGTATGGCCGCATTGTCTAAGCGTATAAAAGCAGAAAACGGCGCCTTATTTGCCGATTTTAAGGCTAAATAAGCTTCAAACTCATCACCTTGGTACTGGGCACTAAAGCGTTGCGCCAAATTAATTTGGTAACAATCGCCGCTTAATAAGTAATTTTGCACTTTATTAAATTTTTCAATATAGCCGGCTTTATCCATATTGGCTTGCCAGCGACTCGTTAAATGAAAACGCCCTGTAGTCGCTTCGGCTTTTACTTTTGTAGGAGGAACTGTAGTGTTATGATCTACATTAAGAGTCGAATTAATTAGTGATGTTTCAATCTCGGCTCGCTCGTCATCGGGGCAAACTAAATAAAACGTTGCTGAATTTTTATCAAAAATAACTGCTCGGTCATAAAGGCCCACTGCCATCTCAGGCAAATTAATGTCTTGTTTCGCCAAATTTGGCAGTTGCTCAAATCGACGACCTAAATCATAGGAGAAATAACCTAATGCACCCCCTAAAAAAGGCAGGAACTCATGTGGTGAGTTTGGTGTTGTAAATAACTGTGCTTGCAGTTGCTTTAGCATTAATAGTGGATCATCAGTGCTTTTTTCACTAATACTCTTTTCAGGATAATAGGTATCGGGAAAGCAGATCTCGGTACTAACACCTTGTGCAGTTAGGGTTGCAATGGGTTGCCACACTAAAATATCAAAACGGCTATCAATATGATCACTATTACCCGAATCTAGCCACATTGCCCAAGCCTGTTGAGCCATAGGGGTAAATATTGCTTCTGCGGTAGTGCCACTTTTCAGGGACAGTTCTTTAGCTGAGATAACAGTGGTTGGGTGTGTGGCAGTGATTGTCTGGAACAAGGTTTTTATTACTCTAAGTATTCGCTAGTTAAATAGTTATTATCAGCCATTTGCTCTGGCAGCACTTTCAATAGCAGGTTATTATAGTCAATAGAGTTATTATAACTTTCAACCACGCAATATTAAAGCTAGGGACTGTTGAACTTTCAATTTAGTCTCTGTTATAGGCTAATTTTTGAGTTAACAAGATGGAAAGAGTGTATATGTAGTCACTCAGGACAATGTGCTCCTGCATTGCCTATTAAGCTACATCCGTGTAGCGTTACCTTAACGATTTTCAACGATGATAACTTGAAAATTAGCCATAACCCTTTGGGTTGCGCTTGAAAAAGCGCCACTCTTTGTTTTTTAATATGCATTAGGAATAACCAAACATTATATTAAATGCCTCGATTGCCACCTTTTCAAGGGCAACAGAGGTTAAATCTGAAAGAACAACAGTCCCTAAGAGAGCACTATGGCCATCATTAAACAACAAGACTTAATCGATAGTATTGAAGATGCACTGCAATATATTTCTTATTATCACCCGATTGATTTTATTCAGGCACTAGAAAAAGCTTATAACAAAGAAGAATCAACGGCGGCGAAAGACGCAATAGCACAAATTTTGATTAACTCGCGTATGTCGGCAACGGGTAAACGCCCAATCTGTCAGGATACCGGCATAGTTACCTGTTTTGTTAAAGTCGGTATGGCAGTTCAGTGGGATAAAACTGATTTGACCGTACAACAAATGGTTGATGAAGGTACGCGTCGTGCGTATTTAAATCCTGATAATCCATTACGCGCTTCTATCGTTTCTGATCCAACGGGCGCGCGTAAAAATACTAAAGATAATACCCCAGCTGTTGTTCATATTGACTTGGTTGCCGGTAATGAAATTGAAGTGATGATTGCTGCCAAAGGCGGCGGTAGTGAAAATAAAACTAAAATGGCGATGTTAAATCCATCAGACTCTATTGCTGATTGGGTTGTTAAAACCCTGCCAACCATGGGCGCGGGTTGGTGTCCACCAGGAATGTTAGGTATAGGTGTTGGTGGTACGGCTGAAAAAGCGGGCGTACTAGCCAAAGAAAGTTTGATGGACCCGGTAAACATTCAAGATTTAATTGAACGTGGTCCACAAAACGCAGAAGAAGAACTACGCCTTGAGATTTTTGACCGTGTTAACAAATTAGGTATTGGCGCGCAAGGTTTAGGCGGTTTAACTACCGTAGTTGATGTGAAAATTAATGCAGTGCCTACCCATGCAGCATCTAAACCTGTTGTTATGATCCCAAATTGTGCAGCTACTCGTCATATACATTTCCATCTTGATGGCTCAGGTCCTGCAGAGTTAACACCACCTAAGCTTGAAGAATGGCCAGAAATCACTTGGGAAGTGGGTGAGAATGTTCGCCGTGTCAATGTTGATGATTTAGGCAAAGCCGACATTAGCGAGTGGAAAACAGGTGAAACAGTATTACTTAGCGGTACCATCTTAACGGGTCGTGATGCGGCGCATAAACGAATTCAAGACATGTTAGCCAAAGGCGAAAAACTGCCAGTAGATTTTACTGACAAGTTTATTTATTACGTAGGCCCTGTAGATGCCATTGGTGATGAAGCGGTAGGTCCAGCTGGCCCTACTACAGCAACACGTATGGATAAGTTTACTGAGATGATGTTAGCTGAGACAGGCCTTTTAGGCACAATCGGTAAAGCAGAGCGTGGCGCAGCTACCGTTGAGTGCATTAAAAACCACAAGTCTGTTTACTTAATGGCTGTCGGTGGTGCTGCTTACCTTGTCTCAAAAGCAATCAAGAAAGCGAAAGTAGTTGCCTTTGAAGACATGGGTATGGAAGCTATCTATGAGTTTGAAGTAGAAGATATGCCAGTAACCGTTGCTGTTGATAGCACAGGTGAATCTGCTCATGTGACAGGTCCTGAAATTTGGAAAGTTAAAATCCAAGAAGCTGAAGACAAAGCAAAATCTTAACTTAAGGTTTAGCTGGCTGAGTCTAGCTAAGAGTTAACGACTACTGATGAAAAGGCGCTGATAGCGCCTTTTTTGTGCCTGGCTTCTTTTGAAGTTTGAAGTATGAGGTAAGGACATTTAGAGCGTTACGTTGAAGTGTAACTTTTCGGTTCACGTTTTTCAGTCTTTTCTCGGACTAATACTTTCATGGTGATAGGCATCACAATATAAGAAATAATAGGCACAATAATAGCGACTACAATGCAGACTTTCAGCAAGTTGTTTTCAGGTAAATAGGGGCTAATCGACGCAGGAATAAAATACACTAAAGGAACCAATGCAATATAGTTAATCAGTGCAAGCAGGTGTTTGTTAGGTGGGATCATAAATTACTCATCAGACTATGGTTTCTAAAATATCGTTAACGAATAAATACTAGCCGATGATGATACATCGGCCAGTATTCAATTATTGTGTTTTATGTTTAACGTTGACCAACCACAACTATTTCTACGTCGCTAGTGGCTAAAATGTCAGTTTTAAAGCTACGAATTAAATCACCATCTTCTGCACTAAAGCGGTTATTTTCATCCGAAAAATCAGCTGTGCCTTTACTGACATAAGCTAGCACTTCTTCGCTAAAGCTAATGCTTTCACCTGAAGCTAAGCGCACTATATCTATGGTTGTTTTGCTAGCAAAAGTCTCA
>MAAF01000044.1 GCA_002163005.1 Colwellia psychrerythraea
ATAGCGCTGTGGTCCCACCTGATCCCTTTCCGAACTCAGAAGTGAAACGCAGTTGCGCCGATGGTAGTGTGGGAGTTCCCATGTGAGAGTAGGACATTGCTAAACTTCTATTTAAGTTTGATAGTGAATCGCAATTGCGCCGATGGTAGTGTGACTTATGTTGCAGATAAGCCCATGTGAGAGCGTAGCGGGACATTGCTAAACTTCTATTTTGAGAAGCCCGATTCGAAAGAGTCGGGCTTTTTGCTTTTCTAAATATCTAATTTCCACTGTGATTTGATTTGTAATCGCCTATTTGAACTGATGTAATTCTGGAGTTTTATTCTCTAATGAGAAAGTTGTTATCTTCCCCTGTAAAAATGGCACTAAGTGAAGCGGAAAGTGCTTCATACCAAAATGCATTAAAGCATGTTACTGAATTAACTTTAAACCTAATGGCGGTTAAAGTTGAAAATAGGCCTGAGGACTATCTTGGCTGGTGTACTGAGTTGATTGATATCTGCCGTAACCGAATTAACATGAGCCTGCTTGAAGAGCAGCAACTGCCGATCTTGAAAAAGCTAGAGCAAGTGCTTGTGCTAGGTGCTAGTGTAAGTCAGTTCAAAATGGCGCGCATTGCACCATGGCCAATATTTACCGCTTTTGTTGAACAACAAGCGACTTTACATGCGTTAGAAGAGCGGTTAGCCCTGCTAGATTATATTCAGTTAATAAAGAGTAAAAGCTTAGCTGAAATGACAGAGCTTGAACGCCTAGCTTTTGCAGGTAAACATACTAACCAACATTGTCATACCCAATATAATTTTGATGTTGAATGGTTTGCTTCAACGAAAGGCGCTAAAGTTTTTCATATATTATTAGCGCAGCAACCTGAAAGCTTTGATACGGCACTAAGTCATATTCCAGATTCAGGTGATGTAACACCTAAGCAATACCAGCAATTTGTTCAAAGCTATAAAAAAATATTTAACGATTATACTGTTGATAAAGAAGCTGGTGAAAAAGCACCATTAGCAGCAGCTACACGTTTATTAGCGATGAAACGTCCAGATCAATTTATTGCGCTAACAAATGCAAAAATTGAAGTGCTTTGCCAAGGTTTATCAATAGCCAAATTTAATAGTTTTGATTTTGAAAGTTACTGGCAGGATATGATCGGTACTTTAAGAACTTTTGCTTGGTGGCATCAAGGTGCACCCGAAGATGAGCGAGAATTAAAGCTTTGGAAAGTTCGCGCAATTTTAGTCGACTTATTTATGTTTGCCGATGAAGACTTTGCCTTTACCTCTAATTATTTACGTATTCGTGATAAGAAGTTAAATAGCGTTGAAAGTAGCTACAAGTCAGGTCGTCGTGGTCGTATCAAGCTAACACCAGAAGAAGTTGTTGATCAAGCTTTAGCTGAAGAGGGTGTACCTGAGTACATTCAAACTAAGCGAGATACCATTCTCAAACAAGTAAAAGATGGCAAGAGTGTTGAACATGTTATTGGTTTGATGAGAGCTATCTTCGGTTAGACGGTTTCTATTTATAGGGATAAATAATCTTTATCCCTATACTCTATCAGTCATTCTTTCTAACTCAGCCAACCTCCTACAAATATATACTTCATCCACAATATTATTCAATGGCAGTTATTCCCAACCAAATATACTTATAACAATTGAGTTCTCTTAAGCGCATGTTAACCATTCATGACTAGGTAACTGCATTGTCTTGAATAGCAGACGAAAAGCCCGACAAAAAATTAATTAATTTTAAATAAATTCTATAAAACTTCTTATACCAATCAGATTAATTAATGGTCCAAATTTTAATTAGGGTAAATTTTCAAGAACAAGGCGTTTGATTGAGTAATAGCTGGCTATTGGGATTGAAAACAAAGATGTTATTGGATATTTAGACCATTTAAAAAGATCACTTAGTTAGTCTGGTTGGTATTATTATACCTGCTGTTTTGTTTGTACATTTTGGTTACAAATGTATTGACTATAGTTACATTTGCTATATGATGACGAAACGTCAGTGACGATTCGTCATTGTTAAATGTAGATGATCTTATGACACCACCAAAATTACTTGATGATAAAGCCCTTAAGGAAAGAGAGCTTTTGATTATCAATACAGCCGTATTACTTATCCAACGAAATGGTATAGAAAATCTTACGATGGATAAGGTTGTTACCCAAGTACCTTTCTCAAAAGGCACTGTTTATAAACACTTTGTCGGTAAAGAAGATTTACTGTTAGCTATTAGTAATCATTCTATCAAAGTACTTGGCGATCTTTTTCACCGCGCATACCAATTTAAAGGCTGTGCACGTTCTAGAATGCTGTTGTTAAATTTCTCTTACCTTATTTATGCGATGTTATACCCAGCATTGTTTCAAACAGTGCTGTGCGCAAAATCGCCTAACGTTGTGGGAAAATCAAGTGAAAAGCACATTAATGAGGGAGAGCGATTAGAAATTAAGTTGATGACGTCTATCCACGGCATTGTAGAAGACGGCTTAGCTGATAGCAGCCTAGAACTTCCTATGAATATGGATATACAGCAACTATGTTTTAGTAACTGGTCTATGGCTTATGGCGCTATTACTCTGCTTTCAAGTGAAGTTGAACAGTGTAGTGGTAGAACGAGTTTGATTGTAGAACGTGAGCTTTTTAACCTCAGTAACATGCTTTATGACGGCATGGGATGGAAACCTTTTACAAAAGACAGAAGCCATTGTGCAGAACTAAAAATAGCTTTAGCTGAATTATTTCCAGAAGAATTAGCACAAATTAAAGCAAAAGGGCGTGAGCTAAACTTTGATAGTTTTAGCTAAATAAATACCAATGATGTGCGGTGAGTAACCGCCTTTTTTTGACCTGTATGGTGACGATTCGTCATCAATGAAATACTTCTTTTATAAAGATAAATAAGGACTTAGCGATGAGAGACAAACTCTACAATTTTGTCGGCAAAAATCCATTTTGGGTGATACTTGTTTGTATTACGTTTATGGTGCTGGCGGGGACAGGAGCACAAAAGTTAGAATTTAAAAATGACTATAGGGTGTTCTTTAGTGAAGAAAATCCACAATTAACGGCTTTTGAATCGATGCAAAAGGTCTACAACAAAAGCGATAATGTTTCTTTTGTTGTTGTGCCTAAAGATGGCAATGTTTTTACTGCTGAGCATTTAGCGGCGTTAAAAGTATTAACTAAAGAAAGTTGGCAAGTACCGTATTCAACTCGGGTTGATTCGGTTACTAACTTCCAATATACCTATGCTGAAGAAGATGACATGATCGTTGAAGATCTTGTGATGTCGACTAAAAACTTAACCCGCGATAAGCTTGAAAAGATAAAAAAAATAGCTATCAGTGAACCGTTATTAGTTAATAAAATTATCTCTCAAACGGGCCATGTTTCTATTGTTAACGTTACTGTGCAGTTTCCAGGTCTTAACCCTATGGCCGAAACGCCAGAAGTTGCTGCCAGTGTTCGCGCTATTAAAACTCAGTTTTTAGCACAGCATCCAGAGCTTGACGTTTATCTTTCAGGCATGGTGATGATGAATACTTCATTTGGTGAGTCTTCAATTAGTGATAGCTCAACCCTTATTCCACTGATGTTTCTTGTTGTTATCGTTACCATAGGTTTATTGCTAAGAACCATAACAGGTACCATATCTACCGTACTTATTATTATTATGAGTATTGTTACTACTATGGGACTTGCCGGATGGTTAGGCTTTTATTTAACCGGACCATCATCATCAGCACCTACGATGATTATGACGTTGGCTGTTGCTGATTGTATTCATATTTTAACCTCTATGTTTTATGAGATGCGCCAAGGCGCTGATAAGCGTACGGCGATTGCACGCAGTATAAAAATAAATTTACAGCCAATCTTTTTAACCAGTATAACTACTGCTATTGGTTTTTTAAGTATGAACTTCTCTGATTCACCACCGTTTAGAGACTTAGGAAACTTAGTTGCGATTGGTGTAATGTTGGCGTTTGTTTTTTCTATTACTATATTCCCTGCATTGCTAACAGTATTACCAGTACGCGTTAAAGTGCAGCCAGAAAATAAAAAAGATATCATGGCTAAATTGGCAGATTTTGTTATAGCCAAGCGTAAAGCCTTATTACCGCTAACCAGTGTATTTATCATCGCCTCTATTATGTTCATACCTAATAATGAGCTTAATGATGATTTTGTGAAGTACTTTGATGAAACAGTGCCGTATCGAGTGGCGACTGATTTTATGCAAGATAACTTATCAGGCATGATGCTGGTTGAAATTTCGGTTAAAACTGGTGAAGCAAGCGGAATAAATAATCCTAAATATTTGAACAGTGTGTCAGACTTTAGTGATTGGTTACGTGCACGCCCAGAAACTGATCACGTAAATACCATAACCGATACATTAAAACGTTTAAATAAAAATATGCACGGTGACGATCCTAATTGGTATAAATTACCAGACAGTCAAGAAATGTCAGCACAGTATCTATTACTGTATGAAATGTCTTTACCTTATGGCTTAGATTTAAATAACCAATTAGATGTTGATAAATCATCATCAAGAATTGTGGCTACCTTTAAGAATATGACCAGTAACGAATTGATTACTGTTGAGCAAGACATGATCCAGTGGTTCAGTGAGCATGCACCTCAGTATGAAGTAGATTTTGCTAGCCCTAGTTTAATGTTTGCCCATATTGGTCAACGTAACATTACCAGCATGTTAATTGGCACAACACTGGCGCTAATTCTGATTTCAATTTTATTAGGTGTGGCGTTAAAAAGTTGGCGCTTTGGCCTTATCAGTTTATTACCTAACTTGGCTCCCGCGGCTATAGGTTTTGGTATTTGGGGATTATACAGTGGGCAAGTAGGTCTAGGTTTATCGGTTGTTATTGGTATGACTCTAGGGATTGTTGTTGATGATACGGTTCACTTTTTAAGTAAGTACCTTCATGCAAGACGTGACAAAAATGCCAGTACCAAAGAAGCGGTACATTATGCTTTTGATAATGTTGGTAGAGCGCTTTGGGTGACCACTTTTGTTTTAGTTGCTGGGTTTACAGTTTTGGCACAATCATCATTTAAAATGAATGCCGATATGGGCTTCTTAACCGCACTAACTATCTTTGTAGCACTTGTGGTTGACTTTCTATTCCTGCCTCCATTATTGATGTTATTAGATAAGAGCAAGAATGAAGCAAAAAATAGTGCAACATCTACTGCTGAAGTACTAACTAATAAAACAATTAAAGCGGTTTAAAAGAGCGCAATTTATCAAAAAAATTTATCAATTAAGATGATAAAACTTTATAAGGATTTTTACATGTTAACTAAAAAAATACTGATTAGTGCTTTATCTGCACTCAGTTTATTGATTGTTTCAAATACTTCTTTTGCGTTGACTGCAGAAGAGCAAAAAGGCTTAGATATTTCTTTGGAAGCTAAAAAGCGTGATTTAGGCTGGCAAGACAGTACTGCGGATATGCTGATGTTATTACGCAATAAGCAGGGCCAAGAAAGTATTCGTGAAATTAAGATGAAATCATTAGAAGTTATTGATGATGGTGATAAAAGTTTAACAATATTCAATAAACCGCGAGATGTAAAAGGCACCGCATTTTTGAGCTTCTCTCATCCGGTTAAATCTGATGAGCAATGGTTATTTTTACCGGCATTAAAACGTGTTAAACGTATTTCATCACGTAATAAATCGGGACCTTTTATGGGCTCTGAATTTGCTTTTGAAGATTTAAGTTCCTTTGAAGTTGAAAAGTACACTTATAAATATTTAGGTGAAGAAGAATTGAATGGTTTTAAAAACTTCAAAGTAGAGCAATACCCAGCGGATGAAAATTCAGGTTACACTCGACGCATAGTCTGGATTGATAATGAAGAGTACCGTGTTCATAAAATTGATTTTTATGATCGTAAAGATTCATTATTAAAAACCTTATCTTTTAAAGGATATAAGCAATATATAGCCAAGCATTGGCGTGCAGATATCCAAGAAATGATTAATCATCAAAATGGCAAAAGCACTGAGCTTAAATGGACTAATTATGCTTTTAAAACAGGTTTGTCAGACAGTGACTTTAATCGTAACTCATTAAAACGAGCGCGCTAAGCTGATGCACTTTTCTTTAAATGAGTCTTTAAGTAAGGTTTTAAATAAGTATTCAAATATGCCTTTAACTAAAACCTTAAGTAAAGTGTTAGGTAACAAGGCTAAGTTGTCTGTAACCGCTATGACCGTATGCGCAAGCTTAGTGCTTAGTAACCCTCTCTCTGCCAGTGAGGTAGCAAGTGACGTTGAATTTGAGGCATCAGGTAATATTGCCCTTGAGCAGCGTTACTTTTTTAAAGATGCACTTTATTCTGATCAATTGAGTCATAGCCAAACATCTTTCTCGGTAGAGCCTGAGCTTTATTGGCAGTGGAATGATGGTAGTGACAGCCTTTTATTTACGCCATTTTATCGCGTTGATAGTCATGATGATCAACGAACTCATGGTGATATTCGTGAACTTGCTTATATTCATGCCAGTGATGATTGGGAATTACGCGTTGGTATTCGCAAAGAGTTTTGGGGCGTTACCGAATTTCAACACTTGGTTGACGTGATAAACCAAACTGATGGCGTAGAAGATTTTGATGGCGAAGACAAACTCGGTCAGCAAATGCTCAACTTATCACTGGTTAATGACTGGGGTATTGTTGATGTGTTTTTACTGCCAGGCTTTCGTGAGAGAACCTATGCTGGTGAAGAAGGGCGTTTACGTGGACCTTTAGTTGTTGATGAAGATAATGTCAGTTATGAATCGTCTGCGGGTCAACAGCATCTAGATTTTGCGCTTCGTTGGGCACATAGTGTTGGTGACTTTGACCTAGGTGCTTATTGGTTTCATGGTACCAATAGAGAGGCTTATTTAAGTCCATCACCACAAGCGCCATCGTCGAGTTTAGTGCAATCCTCTCTACAACAATACTATGCTCAAATGGATCAGCTAGGTGTTGATGTTCAAGCTACCCTAGGTGACTGGTTATGGAAATTTGAAAGTATTTATCGCAGTACTAGTGTGGAAGATTTCTGGGCAACGCAAGCGGGTTTTGAATACAGCTTTATTGGTGTGTTTGATTCGAATCTCGACTTAGGTCTATTGATGGAGCATAGCTGGGATTCTCGTGGTGAGGTCGCCCTTGGCGCGCAAGGCTCATTAATGCAAAATGATTTGTTTTTAGGGGCCAGGTTAGCCTTTAACGACATGCAAAGTAGCGAGCTACTCATGGGGTTTGGCAGTGATTTAGACCACAACGCTTTTAGTTTCCTTATTGAAGCTAGTCGTCGTTTTGGAGATAATTTTATTGCTAGTTTTGATGTGCGGTTATTACAAAGCAACGAACCTAATGACTTACTTTATACCTTAAGTAATGATGACCATGCACAGTTGTCTCTAGCTTGGTATTTCTAGTAAATTAGAATTTTTACTTAATCAATTAATGAACAATACTTCAAAATAAAAGCCAATAAGTGACATGACTTATTGGCTTTTTTATTGAGAGAAATTCTAAATGAATGACAGTTGAAAGTAAATTAGTTACCAATTAAACCATTAACATGAGCAACGACACTTCTTCCTAACGCACTTGGCGCATAACCGCCTTCAAGCACAGAAACAATTCTGCCTTTACCATATTCATCAGCGATGACTTTAAGTTCATCGGTGATCCATCGATAATCTGCCTCAGTTAAGCTAACGTGTGACATCTCATCTTCAATATGTGCATCAAAACCCGCTGAGATAATGATCAACTCAGGTTTGAATTTATGCAAGGCAGGTAACCAGTGTGCCGTTAATTTTTCACGGAACTGTTCACCCTTAGTCGTTGCCGCTAACGGTGTATTGATTATCGGTGGCGTATCACTCTCTTGAATTTCAAATGGATAGAGCGGATATTGGTAGCTTGAGCAAAAAAGATAGCCTTTGTCATCTTCTGGTGTTGCATTAAAGTGATTTCTTATAATATCTTCAGTACCGTTCCCGTGATGAACATCAAAATCTACGATAGCTACACGTTTTAAACCATACTTTTGTTTAGCATAAGCTGCTGCCACGGCAACGTTGTTGAAAAAACAAAAACCCATGCCTTTATCATGCTCTGCGTGATGACCAGGAGGTCTTGTAGCGCAAAATGCAGCACCTAAGATACCTTCCATCACTAAGTCCACAGCATCAACAGCAGCGCCAGCTGAATATAAAATAGAAGTGAGTGTTTTTTCATTCATCACAGAGTCTTCACCTACCGTAAAGTTTTCTTCGCCTTCACTCGGTGCATTATCAAAAACAAAATCAATATGTTCTTGCGTGTGCGCTAAGGCTAGCAAGCTTTTATCAATAGGTTTTGAATCAAACTGACGCACGACATAGTCTAAGCCGCTACGAATTAATTGATCTGAAATGGCCGTTAAGCGCTTACCATTTTCCGGGTGATGCTCACCCATATTATGTTCACCACATCGATAGTGGCCTATTATTCCTACTGGCATAATTATCCCTTATTATTTTAGTGTTTTTCAGTATCACCCGTTTCTGAATTAGTTAGCGATAGTTTTAAACTAACTTCATCAAAATCTTCACTTGGCTGGCGTACAAAACCCGAACGTTCGAAAACTTTTAACATAGAGCCATTATCTCGTCGTACACAGGCAACTAAGCTATCAAGCTTACGAATTTTAGCAATAGCGATCATTTCACCCAATAAGGTACTTGCCATGCCGCGGCCGCGTAGACTTTCTTTGATAACAAAAGCGACCTCACCGCTATTAATACTTTCAATGAAATAATATCGAGCAACCGCTTGTATCGATTCGCCTAAAGAGTTTTTCTTGGTAAAGCACAAAGCAAGATCTGTGTGCTGATTTACACTGACCAAATTACAAGATTTTTCACGTGTCATCTGAGTAATGTGATGGTTGTAGCGCATGATTAAGGTTTCTTTATTATGAGAATAGAAAAACTCTTGTAATTTACGTTCATCAGCCGGCGCTAATGCCCTTAAGGTGTAATTAATATCAGCAAAATTAAAGCGCTTCATTTCTATGGTGCCTAGTTCAGGCACTGAGCTAGGAGAACTTTCTTGATACTCAGGCACCCAATAATGTTTACGAACATCGCTCAGTAATTTATCTCTAAATTTAGGATGTGCGATACGAATTAGCTCAAGTGCGCGCTCACGAATACTTTTACCTTGTAATGAAGCGATACCAAACTCAGTAACGACAAAGGCAACATGTCCTCGTGAAGTAACCACGCCACCCCCTTCAGTTATATGGGCAACTATACGAGACGTTGTACCATCTTTCGTGGTGGAAGGTAGGGCTATAATTGCCTTACCTCCTTTACTTAAAGAAGCACCACGAACAAAATCTACTTGTCCACCAATGCCACTATAGAATTGATAACCAATAGAGTCAGAAACCACTTGTCCGGTTAAATCGACTTCAATGGCGCTATTGATTGACACCATATTGTCATTTTTGGCAATTTTAACGGGTGAGTTAACATGTTCTGAAGGATAAAACTCAATGTGAGGATTACCATCAACAAAGTCATATAGTTTTTGGCTGCCAATACAGAAAGTTACTACGGCTTTGCCTTTGTGGTAGGTTTTTCTGCGGTTATTGATAACCCCTTTTAGCATGAGATCAATCACGCCATCTGAGATCATTTCACTATGAATGCCTAAGTCTTTATGATTACCTAAATAGGTTAATACTGCTTCGGGGATTTTACCTATACCAATTTGTAAGGTAGCACCATTATCTATTAACATAGCAACGTATTGACCTATTTGTTCAGTACGTCGGTCCATTTCAGGGGCAAAAAGCTGTGGTAAATCTTGCTCAGCATTTATCCAGCTATGAATTTGATTCACATGGACAAAGCTATGTCCATTGGTACGTGGCATTTTAGGATTTATTTGGGCGATAACATACTTAGCAGCTTTTACTGCAGCAGAAACAATATCGACACTAACCCCTAATGAACAGTAACCGTATTCATCCGGTGGACTCACCATGATCAGTGCAGCGTCAAGCGGTAAACTATTTTCATTAAATAAACGTGGGACATCAGAAATAAAGCAAGGGGTATAATCTCCACGACCCTCGGCGATAGCTTCACGAATGTTTTTACCACCAATGAATAAACTATTTACTTTAAATAAGTCTTTATGTTCAGCTTTAGCCCAAACATTCTCAGATAAAGTTAAAATATGAACGGTCTCAATATCATGTAGCCCTTGGCTATTGGCTATCAAATCATCTATTAAGGCATTAGGTACGGCGGCATTGGAGCCGATAAAAATACGATTACCTGATTGTAAGTAATCACCCCATTTGACACTATCACGTTGCTCGTCTTGTGCTGTCATGAAATTTCCTTGGCTAATATTTACTCGTTATGTACTAGGTATATATTCAGTATGCTCTCATAAATAAGGCATTTATTGATCACTGTCAATTGGACGTTTGTTATATAGATATTTATTGAATTTTGTCGATATTTATGCAGCTATTTATGTCTTTCTTATGCATGATAGCGTTCATATTTTTTAAGGTACGTTCTAAAAGCACTTAATTGAACCAACTTTGAACATCAAAATTCAACAGCGCCCAACAAATAAGTTATAATCGCATGTTTTTAACATGATTTCAGTGTGTTTACTGCAGTCTACTTTACTTTTAAAGGGTTTAGCTTAAGTGTCGACAGAGAAAATTTTTATTATTGGTTTACCGAGAACGGCAACCACCAGTGTGTGTTTAGCAATGCTAGAACAAGGTTTTAAAACGGCTCATAATGCTTATACGCAAGATTCCTTTTCTCAGGCACAGGTGTTAGCAGATACGCCAATATTTTGTGATTACCAACAACTTGATAAAGACTTCCCTAATAGTCAATTTATTCACTTAACGCGTGCTCCAGAACTTTGGCTTCCTTCAATTAAGCAGCTTTTACAACGTATGATAGTAAACCTACAACGCACTGATGGAGGGTTTAACCCCCATATAAAACGTTGTTATAGTGAGGTTTTCTCTCCATTAACCGAAGATAACATTAACAATGATGAATTCTTGCTTGATTGTTACACCCGTCATCAGCAAGGGATCGTTGATCATTTTAAAGACAGACCTCAAGATCTGCTTACTATTGATGTAAGTAATGAGGCGAGTTATTTCGCTATGTTATCTTTTCTTAATATTGATAGAGAAAAAGCACGAGAGGGCGGTTTCAAACAAATTAATATTGGCGGTAAAGTTAGAGCCTGGCAACACCTTAACAATGCTTTAAAAGTAGAGTCTACTAATAAAGGCCGCATTGATAAGGTGCTTTATTAAGATCGAGAAATAGTCGCGATAAAACTATTTGTTAAAACGCGCAGTGGTTAACTATTGTAGAGTGAAAAGTTCACAGGTAAAATCATGCCAATTTCGTCAAGTAAATATTGTCTTAGAGAGTAGTAAATATGTTTGAATTAAAACACCACACTGGCCAAGATTGGGTTGATGCTGTAATGGCTGACTTTAACCGTTTTTTACAAGACCATGCGGCGGCCGAAAAGAAGGCCTCAGGTATGGCAATGGCAATGTTATCTCATTATCCAGACAAAGCTAAACTTGTCCGTACTATGACTGATTTAGCTATTGAAGAGCTTATTCATTTCAAACAAGTATTAAAATTACTTGTGGCTCGAGATGTGACCTTAGGTCAAGATAAAAAAGACCCATACATTACACAAATTCGAGCATTATTTCGTAACGGTACCAGCTTCTTTTTAATGGATAGACTGCTTGTTGCGGCAGTTATTGAAGCCCGTGGTTATGAAAAATTCTGGTTGGTTTCACAAGCACTCCCTGAAGGTAAAGATAAAGACCTTTATGAAGCGATTGCTAAATCAGAAGAGAAGCATAAAAATTTATTTGTTGAGCTTGCCTATGAATATTGTGATAAAAGCGAGGTTGATCAGCGTTTAGAAGAAATTTTAATTGCTGAAGCTGAAATCTGTGCAGGTCTCCCTATTCGCGCAGTACTTCACTAATCACTAATTATCTTATGAGGCTTTTGAACGTCGTTTAGACCAAGCTATGGAATTGGCTAACCATCAAGACTTAGTCGATCTAACCAGCGACTTCCCCTTAGCTGTTGATAAAGCTTATGTTGAAAATAAAAAGCAGGATTTAGCGCCTAACTTTGTGCCAGGTGAAGCTGAAGATATTGATACTATCGTGAATATTTTCAGTAGTAGTAATCGTGGTGGGGCTTTTAAAGTGGCGAAAGAAATACGTTATTTTAGTTTATTCAGCAGCAGTGATATCGACTTTACCGACGCACGATTTAGCCAACACGAAGTGCGAATTAAAATATTTAGTTTGTTCAGTAGTGACTGTATTTATGCGCCAGAGAATATTAATGTAGCTTCCAAAGCTTTTTGTATTTTTGGTAACATTGATAATTCAGCCCCAACGAGTAATGCTGTAATATCAGCACCGACTATTATTATTGAAGGTTTTTCTATTTTCAGTAGTGTTGCTATTACAATCAAACGAAGTATGACAGTTAAACTGTCTCGTTCTAGAATACGTTAAAAGCTCTCTACTTGTTAGAGAGCTTTTTTATAGGTAAAAACTATTTATATCAACTCTCATTATTTGTGACGATCCACAAATAAGAAGTGAAACAAGATAAGTATTACCGGGCATCAATTAGAGTTAATGCTCAGTAATCAACAGAAACTCTTGCTATAATAAGCCTTACTATTTTAGATATATATTTACTTAAAGGTTTTTTATGCGCTTTCTTTCCCGTCGTCTTGTTATGCCCAATGATTTAAATTACGCAAACTCTCTATTTGGTGGTCGCGCACTCGAATGGATTGATGAAGAGGCTGCTATTTACGCTATCTGCCAATTAGAAACCAATTGCTTAGTAACAAAACATATAGGTGCAATTAGTTTTGAGTCAGCTGCGATGCAAGGTGATGTGGTTGAGTTTGGTCTAGAAACTAAAGAAGTTGGCCGTACTTCTATCACTGTGACGTGTTTAGTACGTAATAAAGCGACTAAAAAAACCATTTGTTTGGCGGATGACATTGTTTTTGTAAAAGTTGATGCAAAAACTCGTTTACCTATACCACATGGTAAAACACTGGAATCACTAGATCAGTAAATTATACCCAAGCTTCAAACTGCATGATTCAGTTTGAAGTTGTTTGGGTATACCGTATAACAAATATCCCTAATCGGTCGTATTCGTTTATTAGCGGCTATTGCTAAGCTTCGCGCTTAGCAATACACTATCTACATTATTTATTAACTGTCCTAAATTACTATGTCTTCAGATCGCTTTGGTACTAGCGCACACTATAAACAACAAGAGCAAGGTTATCGTGATCGAGCTTTAAAATTATTCCCTTGGGTTTGTGGTCGTTGTGCGCGTGAATTTGTTTATTCAAATATAAAAGAGTTGACCGTGCATCATATGGATCATGATCATACCAATAACCCTAATGATGGTAGCAATTGGGAGCTATTGTGTATTTACTGTCACGATAATGAGCATGCTAAATATACTGACCATGCGAATTACAAAACTGAAGTAAAAGCGGGTGATACCAACCAAGATACTGCCACGTATAATCCCTTTGCAGATTTAAAATCAATGTTGAAGAAATAATACCAATTGGATTAATTTATTGAGCCGATTGGTATACTTTTACTTCAAGACTTCTTCTTGCGTTAGATACTGCTTATAAGTAGCTATGCCAAAAAAACGAACGGATTTTTTCAGTTTTAATTTTTTGGCAATCAGCAATTCACCACAATAAATTTTAACGACTTGTTTCTCGCCATTACTGTCAGTTTCATAATCATGCAGGGGATTGAGCCTCAGATTATCAAATTCAGTTTTCATTATTAACTTCATCGTTTTAATGCTCCGTCATTAATAGAGAAAAGTTATACTTATAATTTGTAGCTGATCTTATAGTTTATTAATGTCTTTTTGCACTTGGTAACCTTCGTCGGTGACAATTTTCTCTAGTACTTGTACACGCTCGGTCAGTGCTTTAATTTCTTTTTTCAATTCGTCATTTAGTGAGTCAGTACTGTTGTTATGGCTAATCGTTTTCGCTTTAAATTCTAAATGTTTGTTATACATTTTATATAAAATACCGAACACGACACAGACAATAACAACGACCATAGTTGTTCCACTCATATTTGCTCCCTTCTTTTTTTGTTATTAGTTTAAGGTTCTCGACAAGAATACTTTAATACGATTGATATAAATTATAGCCTTAATTATTTTTCTGATGATTTAAAGTTAATTTTTTCTGATGTTTATGATAAAAACTAACAACAGCAAACAGTACCAGAATAAAAGGGAGACTTGTTATTACAACCCAGTGCCAACCCGCATTAAATAATACCCAACCAGCTAATAGAGAAGCTACTGCTTGAAAACCAAATAAGACAAAGTCATTGGTAGCCTGAACTTTATGGCGCTCGCTGGCGTGATAACTCTCGGGTAATAAAGACGTGCCAGTTAAGAATAAGAAGTTCCAACCAACACCTAATAAAATAAGTGCCCACCAATAATGCATCACTTCATGACCGGATAAGGCAATAAGAGCGACTACTGCATAAATTAATGTACCGATGAGCATCAGTCCTTTTAATTTTAGATATTTTACTAACCAAGGGGTGAATAATGACGGAATATACATGGCGGCAATATGGCTTTGAATGACCCATTTAGTTTCTTGCAAACTGTGTCCTTGCATATGGTGCATGCTAATAGGGGTCGCAGTCATTAAATAACTCATTAAGGCAAAACCAATGGTCGCGGTACAAATAGCAATAAAAAAGATAGGCTGTTTAGCTATAACCTTTAATTCTCTGGGCTTTCCAACCGTTTCATTTACATTAACCGGGGGATTTTTAAAGGCCGACATCATTAACATTGCACAAACGATCAGCGCTGATAGCAATAAAAAAGATCCCGCATAACCATGAGGAGAGTTTAACCAGTCTTTACCCACTACAGCCACTTCAGGGCCTAGAAATGCAGCGAAGACGCCACTTAACATTAAAATAGATAATATTTTAGGCACATCTTCCTTATTCAAACTACTTTCTATTGCGGCAAAACGTAACTGTTGTGTGAAGGCTCCGCCAATGCCAATTAACATGCTAGCAAAACAAAACAGTTCAAATAGCGCCAGTTTTGCTGAAAATAAGGCAATAATTACTGCAATTAAAGAGCAACTTAATCCGGTATAAACGGCAAACTTTCGGCCTTTATTTTTAGCTAACATAGCTGCTGGAATAGAGCCTGCAGCAACGCCTAAAATCATCAAGGTAATTGGTAGGGTGGCCAGCGAAGGATCGCTGGCCATTTTACTCGATAAGATACCGCCAATAAAAACAATAATGGGTGACGCTGACATAACCAGAGGCTGCGAAATAAATAATAACCAGATGTTTCTCGGCAAGGTAAATATTCGAGAAAGAACAAA
This sequence comes from Colwellia psychrerythraea, assembly GCA_002163005.1. Classification (GTDB taxonomy): domain Bacteria; phylum Pseudomonadota; class Gammaproteobacteria; order Enterobacterales; family Alteromonadaceae; genus Colwellia; species Colwellia psychrerythraea_C. The sequence goes on from MAAF01000044.1 coordinate 15,598, forward strand.
GGCCGTTATCAATAATAGCGTAATAGTAATTAGGATATTTGTTAGCATATTTTCGTCAGTTTAATTATTGTCTGTTTAGCTCTGGTCAGTTTAATTCAGCTCAGCTTATTTTTAAGTCAGTTAATGCTGAAACCTGACTAGCCAGAGTCCATAGCAAGAATGGCCTTTATGTTAATCTCTTCGCTATAGCGGATCATATTTACTTGTTGTTGTTTTCTTGCGAGCACTGCCATTCTGTCTGCCAGTTCATTGCCTTCTATATTGGCGTGACCTTTAACATGACGAATGGTAATTTTAGTGTGCATGGTTTTATAAAGCGCATAACATTGCTGTATTAATGCTAAGTTTTTAATTTCTTCACCTTTACCACGGGTCCAGCCTTTTGCTTGCCAACCCTTTGCCCATTTCGTAATCGAGTCAATAGAATATTTGGAGTCAGATAAAATACAAATACTTTGCTCGTTGTTTTTATCGATAAAGTGCTGCGCAATTTGAAAAGCAGAAAGCAAACCGCTTAACTCGGCAGTATTATTGGTGCCATTAGGCAGATACAAACCGTAATACAGTGAAGTGACTTTACCTAATTCATAAACCGCCAAGCCCGTGCCTGATTTACCTGGGTTAGGAGAGCAAGCACCATCACAGTATATTTCAATATCGCTTGGGCCATTTGGACTAACAGTCGTAGTTTTAGCGCTAGCACTTTTGCTAACTTTTCTACTCGTTGCTGTGCGACTCGACGTAGGTGCGGAACTTGCGGTTCCTTTCTTACTTAATGAGCGTTGCATTAACGCTTTTGTGTAGGTCGTTGCGAAGGCTTGCTCGGCAGTACTTTTTGATTCAAAGCCCATATACTGAGCATCTGAGCGACCCGCAGTATGTTGCTGAACTTCTGGCCAAGTGGTAAATATACCTGTTTGGGCGCCTTTCCAGATCACGTAGAATTTTTTACTCATAACTTAATAGCTAACTCTTGTTTGAAGATATTTAATGATAAAGATACTTATACCCGTACTACTTCAAAATGAATCTTTTGAAGTTGTACGGGTATAATGATTAGCATTATCAGCAATAAGTTAGTGCTTAGCTACTAAAAAATAGGAAGAAAGGGGATTATATCTGGTTGAGTTATTTATTGATTTTCTTTCATTCGTTTTTAATGGTCATGGGGATAAGAGCTATTTTAACCCTTTCATTAAGCGCTTATGTATTAAACGCGTACCGACAAACACAATACCAATAACAATAGGTACAGCAAAACCACTCACTAGTTCATGGTTATATTCAACACCCAACGTTGGTAATGACGTGAGCATGGTTTCAAATAGTTGTATGCCGTAATAACTAATCGCGGCAACGGATAAACCTTCAACCGTTTGTTGCAGACGCATTTGTACATGAGCACGGTGGTTCATTGATTTTAATAAGGTTTGATTTTGCTCTTGCAACACCATTTCAACGCGTGTGCGTAATAAATCACTGGCACGAGTGACCCTTCTAGAGATATCTTCTAAGTGATTAGAAGCCGTTTGGCACGTTTTAACTGCAGGCGTAATTCTACGCATTAAGAACTCTTGCAAGGTCATATAACCGGGGATTTCTTCTTCTTTTAATTCTTCCATCCGCTGCAATGCCACATCGTAATAAGCATTAGTGGCAGAGAAGCGGTAAGTGCTTTGACTACGGTAATCTTCGACTTTAGCGGCTATCTTTGATACTTGTGTTAGTAGCTCTCTATCGCTTTTTTCAGTACCTAAAGCGATGTAAGTAGTAACCTGCTGCAGTTGTATGTCGAGTTGATTAAGTTCACTATTAATTGCTTGTGCTAGTGGTAAACCCAATGTTGCCATCAAACGGTAAGTATCAAGCTGTAATAACTGTTGTGCTAACCGCCCGAGCTGCGCAGCCGATAAATCTTGTTGGTATATCAGAAAACGACCAAAACCATCTTCGTGTAATTTAAATGAACTCCACACTTTCGCTTGCGAATGCACGGGAGCGCTGGCGATTAATGACATGTTGTCAAAAAATTGTTCAACCTTGTGCGAGGTCGATTTATCTATATTCTCTGATTCAATGACCAAATGCACAGCCGCGATTACTTGACCGGGCATTTTCTCAAACCAATTACTGGGAACATAATCGAGAGCATTTTTAACAAATGGTTGATCAGTTAATGGCGCTTGGTGAATGAAGGTGTAAGTGGAATATTCTAAATGGCGTTCCCAGCGAAGGCTGAATAAGCCAAAATCTTGATAAAAGCATGGCATTGATTTTGCTGGAGAGTTTACTTGAAACCTATTACATAAAAGTGAAATAAACTCATGCTCTTGTTGTTTTAACTCCCCTTGATGCTGAATAGCAATATGGGTGAGCTGAGCCGGTGAGGATATTGATTGAAAAGGTCTGTTATGCAATTCGTTATAAAGCTTTTCACGTAGCGGATGAATCGCTATTTTATTCAATGAAGATAAAGGCAGCACTGTATTTTCAGATAATTCATTAGATATTAATTTATTTAACAAAGCACTACTCTCGACGCTATTTATGTTTTTGTTATTGAGTATATCTTAGCCGTTATACCCGTTTAGTGATATCCCCCTTAGGGAGGATTTTAAATTACTGCTAATCGACATAGTAATTCATTTTTCAATTATAAGGGTATTTTGGCGCTGAATAAACGGTATATCACTCAAGATATTTTGTAACAATTGTACAATTATTTATGTTAAATAACGAAGGGCGTTCCTATAATGCTTTAGCAAACCCCTAGGCTTACTGATTAATTCATAAGTTTTCGGTTTGTTGATTATAGTGATAATGCCACTTTATGGGCTTCATGAATAACCGCTGATTTTGACATTCACCAAGCGCATCATGAGCAAGTAACCCAAGAATTTTTTCACTAGATGAAACCAATACTAGCCACTGCTTTAACAAGTTTTACAGCATCAGTCCTGTCTGTACAAAGCGCATTACTTCACCCGTTAATTAATTCGTTTGGTATTATTAACGAGTATGGCTAGCCACATTAGCTAAAAGCTTGTTAAAATTGCGCCATTATAATAGTTACATTAGGATTTTCATGGCGATTAACTGGTTTCCAGGCCACATGCACAAAGCGCAAAAAGAAATAAAAGAGATATTACCGCAAATCGATGTGGTTATTGAAGTGTGTGATGCGCGTTTACCCTTTAGTAGTGAAAACCCTATGATCACTGAGATCAGAGGTGATAAGCCACTGATAAAGATCCTTAATAAAAGTGATTTAGCTGATCCGAAAAGCACCAAAATTTGGTTAGATTATTTAGAGTCGCAGCATAATGTTAAAGCGATTGCTCTAACCACTGAGCAGCCGAGTGTGGCAAAAAATCTTGTCAGTTTGATTCGCAAACTGGTGCCGAATAAAGATGAAGAAGGCAAGCAAATTAACGCGATGATAATGGGGATACCTAATGTTGGTAAATCCACATTACTCAATACGTTAGTTGGTAAAGCAAAAGCTAAAGTGGGTAATGAGCCCGCGGTAACGAAAGGACAACAGCGTATTCGTCTTGAAGAAGGTCTATACCTTTTCGATACTCCGGGGATGTTATGGCCTAAAATTGCAAATGAAAACTCTGGCTATCGTTTAGCGGTATCAGGGGCGGTAAAAGATACCGCCTTTGATCATGACGATATTGCTTATTTTGCTGCAGATTATTTACTTAAGAATTACCCTAAACGTTTAATGGAGCGTTATAAATTTAGCGAGTTACCTGAGCATGAAGAAGACTTAATCGAAGCGATTGGCCGTAAACGAAGCTGTATTAAAAGTGGTGGTCGTGTTGATTTACATAAAGCGTCAGTCATTCTGATTAATGAGATTCGTGATAAAACCTTAGGTGCTATTTCTTTTGAATTACCGGATATAATTGATGCAGAGAACGCGCACTTCACTGAACTTGAAGAGAAACGCATTGCTGCTAGAGAAGCTAAAAAGGCAGCTCGTGGTCGTGGTCGAAAAAATAAACGTTAATTAGTTCTACCTGCATCTTCAAGTGACTTGGATATATAGTGAGTTTTTAACGGCAAGTTATCATGATCAATTTACATAATATGTATTCATAACAAGGTATTTATAATGAGTGAAATAACAACATTTACTTTACATCCTCAATTAGCAACAGACGGTATTGAGTTGGCTGATTTTCCTTTGTGTAAATTGCTACTATGTAATGATAGTGCTTACCCTTGGTTTATTTTAGTGCCTAAAGTTGCCGATATTAGTGAAGTGTTCCAACTCGAGTGGGAACAACAACAACAATTACTTAATGAGTCGAGCTTATTGAGTGAACTATTGATGCAAGTCTTTGCGGGTGACAAAATGAATGTTGCTGCTTTAGGCAACGTGGTTGAGCAACTACATGTTCATCATATTGTGCGTTTTAAAGACGATGCACAATGGCCGAAGCCTATTTGGGGTCAGCAACCATTAACGCCTTATTCTAATGATGAAATAGCGACGCTCAAAGAAAAGTTATTACCTCAATTAGCGGTTATTTTCTCTGATAAATAATTGCTAAGTAGTTAATAATTAGTTGATATGCAATGACTAAAAACTAGTTTTTCATTGAGGAAGTCACTCAATAATGTAATAAAAAGCCTCAATAAGCTAATCGCTTATTGAGGCTTTTTTATCTTAATGTATAACACTTATCTTGAGAGAGCAACGTTATGCTGCATTATTTGCTTGAGTAATATTAGTGACTTTATCGCTGCTTGGCAGTTTTACTTTTGCTAAGGCTTGCGTTAAATCACTGATAATATCGTCGACATTTTCTAAGCCTACAGAGATCCTAATTAAGCTATCACTGATGCCCGCATCCGCTCTTTCTTCGGCTGTGTAGGGCGAATGTGTCATTGACGCAGGGTGTTGAATTAGTGACTCAGCGTCGCCTAAACTAACCGCAATTGAAAAAAGCTCCATTGCATCAATAAAGGTTTTTCCACCCGTCAGGTCGGTATTTAATTCAAAAGCAATCACGCCACCTGCGGCTTTCATCTGATTACCAACAAATTTGTTCCCAGAGTGACTTTTAAGTCCAGGATAATAAACTTCATCAACCATGGGGTGTTGCTCTAAAAACTCGGCGACTGTTTGTGCATTGCTGCAATGTCTATCCATTCGAATTGGTAATGTTTTAAGGCCGCGCATAATCAACCAAGCATCATGAGGACTGATGGTGGCACCGATATCTTTAAGGGTAGTCATTTTTATTTCATTGATCATTTCAAAACTAGCACACACGATGCCGGCGACAACATCACCATGACCATTAAGGTATTTAGTCGCGCTATGTACCACAATATCAGCACCAAATTTTGCAGGCTGTTGTAAAACTGGGGTAAGGAACGTGTTATCTACTATAGACAATAACTTATACTCTTTGGCAATGGCACAAATTTTTTCTAAATCTAATACCACTAAGTTTGGATTGATTGGTGTCTCTAAAAAGACCAATTTAGTATTTTCTTTGATGGCTGCTTTGATATTTTCAGGCTCTGTCATATCGACAAAAGTCACCTCGATATTAAACTTCTTCAACATGTGATTCATTAGTGCAAAGGAACACCCATAAACAGCTTTAGATGAAATCATATGATCGCCAGCTTGCAAGTTCGTCAGTAACGCCGCTGAAACTGCAGCCATACCTGTTGCAGTTGCTGCTGCATCATCCATGCACTCCATCGCGGCAACGCGTTGCTCTAGTTGGCGAGTCGTTGGGTTGCCCAAGCGTGTATAAATATAACCCTCGCTTTCACCGGCAAAACGATCACCACCTTGTTGAGCATTATCAAAGATAAAAGTTGAAGTTTGATATAAAGGCGTTGCAAGCGAGCCGAATTGGGTATCATTAATTCTGCCGGCGTGAATTGCGTTAGTTTCAATATTTTTGCTCTTAAACTGGGTCATAGCTTCTCTTCTATAAGATGTAATTATTGTTATGGTTTAAGTGGTAATAGAAAACACGGGTTTCAGCGATATAAGGAGAATGATTTATCGCTAAGCTGTCATGTTGACTTGTTTTTATTTATTTCTTAATTTCCTTCTTAACTTCAGTATGTTGCAACTATACTGCCAACTAAATAAAACGCTTATTTTTCAAGTACATACATTATCATCGATATTTTTAGTTGTCTTTTTTGTACTAGAATTATTACGCTAAAGCCTTGTGATTTTCCACCCCATCCAGTAACGGCTAGTTATTCACTGTTTTCATGGGATAAATACAGGTTGTACTAGTTTTATTACTATGTAATATTTGTAGTACAATCCATCTATAGGCGTGTACTTTATGCGAGTTGTTATTGAATCAAGCGATAGAATCGGTATTTCTCAGGAAATATTAGCGATATTTGCCAAGCAGGCTTGGAATTTAAAAGCCGTAGAAATAACTAGCTGTTTCACCTATGTGCACGTTGAGTATGATGCGTTAACTTTACCTCTAATTAGAGAGTGTTTAGCCTCTATTGTTGGGCTTAACAGTGTAGAAGCGATTAACTTATTACCTAGCGAGCAACGAGAAAGTCATTTACAAGCTTTATTAGATAAAATGCCGGAGCCTATCATAGATGTTGATAGTAACGGCCTGATATTGGCCATGAACAAGGCTAGTCATAAGCTTAAGCCGTCAGTCGAGCCGGTACTCATTGCAACTGATTACTTGGGCAAGCCAATCGAGACGTTTATTAGTCAAATTAATCAAGCCATGCTCACAAATACTGCCACCAGCCAAGCAGTAACTATTCAAGGCAAGGCATATATTCTTGATATAAGCCCAGTATTAACAAATAACAGCTCAGCAGTAGAGCAAGACAAAACGGGACAAGTAAGTGGCTCTGTGCTACTTTTTCGCTCTATGAATACCCTTGGTCGACAAATTTCATTAATGCAAAGTCATCAAGAGCACAGTTTTGATAATATTATTGGCCAATCAAAAAGCATCAGTTTAATTAAGGCACAAAGCAAACGTTTTGCTGAATTAGATTTACCGGTATTAATCAGTGGTGAAACAGGCACAGGTAAGGAGTTAATTGCGCGGGCATTACATCAAGCTAGCTCAAGAGCCAAAGCGCCTTTTTTAGCGATTAACTGTTCGGCATTACCTGAACATTTGTTGGAAAGTGAGCTTTTTGGTTATGCCAGCGGAGCATTTACTGGTGCTCAAAAAGGCGGGAAACCCGGGTTAATTGAATTGGCAGAAGGCGGTTGTTTATTTTTAGATGAAATTGCTGAAATGTCATCCTATTTACAAGCTAAGTTGTTACGCTTTTTACAAGATCTAACTTATCGTCGTGTTGGTGGTACTAAGGAGCTTATTGCTAATATACGTATCATCAGTGCTAGTCACCAAAACTTAGCCAAACTCATTAGTCAAAAAATATTTCGAGAAGACTTATATTATCGATTAAATGTACTTAGTATTGAACTACCACCACTAAGAGATCGCATGACGGACATGAGCTTATTAGCTAATTTGTTCATTGAAAACGCTGCTAAACAAGTCAGTAACAGTCAACAAACTGAAATTACAAAGCCAAAACTTACCGAACAAGCACTTAGTTTATTACAGGATTTCTCTTGGCCAGGAAACATTAGGCAATTGCAAAATGTTTTATTCAGTGTAGTCGCTTTGAATAATGGCGATGATATTTGTGCTGATGACTTACTGCAAGTTCTTAATAAACATGCAGGTAATCAACAACTCAGTAATGATACAGGTATTCAAACGATTAAAGATTGGTCTACTGCCCAGGCTGAGTTTGAAGCTAAATTACTTGAGCATCTACACCCATTATTCCCAACAACACGAAAGCTAGCTGAGCGTCTCAATGTGTCACACAATAAAATAGCGATGAAATTAAGAGAGCATGGCATAAAATAATATTTAAAGGTTTTTACAGCTTAACTCGACAGTAAAAGTAAAAACTAAAGTTTCACGCTAATCTTGTAGTTTAAATCAATAATGGGTAGCGTATTCATCAAGCGCGTTTTTGCTTTTAACTGAAACGTTAACTTAGCTTATAATCTAAGCCCAAATTAATTGTTTAATCCTACACCTAATTATAGAAACAACTTGTGACTAATAAAAAATTACAGCATTTCTACATTGCCCAAGAACAATCCATTTACCTATTAAGTCACAAAGATGCGACTAAGTTAAAACAATGGGTTGATCTTTGTCAGCAGCAATTAAAGCAACTCGGCTTTGAATACGTTGCGCTTTTAGGAAAAGGAGCATATGGCTTTGTTTTTTCTGGCATCAAGCGTAAAGGTAGTACAGAGGCACAATTGCCCGTTGTCTTTAAGTTTTCTCGCATAAATTTACCACAACATGTACAAGACCGATTAGCGGAAGAAGCCGAAATTCAAGGCCAACTTAACCACCCGCAAATTCCACGAGTGATTGAGTATCAGAAAATAAAGCGGCAATCAATTTTACAAATGACGCGAGCTCCTGGCATAGATTTAGAACAGTTGTCACTGCAAGTAGGGCCATTAGCGCCAGAGTTGGTGGTAAGTATCGCATTACAATTAGCCGATATATTATTGTATTTGCGCCAAGCTAATAATCATCGTCAGTTAAAACCAATTGTGCATGGTGATATCAAACCCTCTAATCTGGTTTATGATGAAAACACAGGCAAAGTACAGCTTATTGATTGGGGCTCATCAGTGAGTGCACAACTTGATTGTGATAAACAAAGCACCAGTACTAACGTGATGGACCTAATGAGTAGTGATTTGCAACACAGTAATGCACGTTTAGGAGATGTGTACTTTATTGGGCCTGAGCAGCTTAATGGTGGTCTGTCTAGCCCTCGTTTTGATGAGCAAGGCTTAGCTGCGACTTTATACGCACTCGCCTCTGGTCAGTCATGTCGGTATGGCGTAAAGGTGATACCACCAAATGCTTTAGGATTACCTAAGTTACTCGCTCAAGTCTTAACGGGTATGCTAAGTGATGATGAAAAGCTGCGAGAACAAGCAGGGGACTACTTTTTTAATAACCTCACTTACTTAAAACAAGTTGTTCTAGCAGATAAACCAACAAAGTATGAAGCCATAGCGCATATTCCTGTATGGGTGAAACCTCAAGGTGAGCAAATTGATACGGTAGTATATGGCTCGCGGAAATCATTTTTACGAGAGCAAACTGGACATGATAGCTTATTGGACATTGATGACGCTCAATTGGATAAATATTATAAAAACTACCTTATGGGTATGGGAGATAATGAAAAAGCGTTTATTGCTGCGTTAAGCAGACTCGGTAATTTTCCTGTTGTTGGTGGCATTGCAATTCGCTGGGCGAAAGAGGGGGTTTACATTGATTCAAACTTAACGTTATTCGATGAAGCACTCAAAGCCGCTTTTACCAGTGCAGTGAACAATATTATTTTTTTGGCTCAGGGCATATTTCGTGTCGGTATGTTCAAAAGTTGTTTATTCAACGCCCGAAATACCTTACACGTAGAACGGACTAAAGAGGATCAGCCTTTTGTTGCCGATGAAACTCAAAAAATAGTGTTCGAAGTGAGTGACGTACCCGATGTTGATGACATAACACGATTACACTCTTATTTTGAAGATGGTAAAGATCCCGATGAATACTTATATCTGCCTGATGAGCTAATGGCTGTTTTGGCTGAACTAAACTTAATTCATCATACCGGTTGTATTATTTTTGAAGTGTTACCAAAACATTTAAAGATTCATAGCTATTTAATGTTGTTGAATCATGAGAAAAAAGCAGAGTTTACCGAATGTTTAGCGAAGGTCTTGAGATTATTACCAACGATTGACGGTGTTGGCATCTCAGGTTTCATGAAGCTTCCTTATAAAGATACGCGTTTTTTTGAACACATTAGTAGCATGCCAGATAAGTTTTATCCGAAAAATCCTAAGCTGTAAACTTGGCTAAGTGTAAATAGAGGGTATAAAAAAGCCAGCGAGGCAAATGATGCAAAGCTGGCTAGTAGGTGTTAATCGGTGTAATGACTAACGTTAAAAGCTATATGAAGCTCTTACGTAATATTCACGTCCAGCAAGTGAAAATGGAAAGCTTGCCCAACCATATTTAAAACCAATCTCTGGGAAAATACCGCCAGCATCGCCCCATTCATCAGGATATTCATCCGTTAGGTTTAAAACACCGCCGCTGATGGCTAACTGATCTGTAACATTCCATCGAGCCGTTACATCAAATAAGTTTTTTGCGCCCCAAGTATTAGCGTCCGTACCATAAGCTGCAGTAGATACTTCACCGTAATGAGTCATGCGACCCGTTACTGTCCAATTATCTAAATCCAACATGGCAGAGACACTTAATCTGTCTTGTGGCTGGCCTTTTTCGACTAATAATATCTGAGAAGCATCAAAAATAGTATCATCAGGGACTATTGTTGATGAAGTATTAATGTTACTTACTTCGGTATTATTATGATGATATGCAAGTTCGTAAACAACGCTACCTACGCTTTCTATGTCTTGGGTATATGAGTTTACCCAATCAAGGCCGAAGGTTTCAGTATCAGTGGCATTGGTGAAGATAGAAACATTCTTAACCCCATCTAATGCTTCGCCAGTGCCTGAATGGCTATCAAAGAAGCTATCGATTTCAGCGTTAATTCCGCGGGTAATATTGCCTGAATAAGCAATGCGATCATCAATATTTATTTGATAGACATCAAGGGTCGATGAGTAATTGCCATTTTCATATACCAGACCAACAGAAATGTTGGTTGAGGTTTCTTCCTTAAGCTCTTTAAACTCAAGTTCTTGAGCAAGCGCATCATTTGGACGTAAAGTAACTAAATCAGCTAATTCACCATTATCTAATGAAATAGAGCGTTGGGTGAAATTAGACTGCTGCATACCAGGTGCTCGATAACCTGTTGAGGCTGAAGCACGAAGTGATAGATTATCCGTTAAGGTTAAATGCGTTGATAATTTACCAATAACCGTGCTACCAAAGTCATCATAGTCTTCATAGCGAACCGCTGCAGCCACTAACCAGTCTGCAGATAAAGAGGTTTCAGTATCTAAATAAAGTGCAAAACTTTTTCTATCGGTATCTATTGCCATTTCTGGGCTATAACCTTGGAAGCCTTGCATACCAGGTGGGGTAATTTCGCCACCAGAACATGCTGTAAATGATGGGTCACCTGTCGGGTTGACTGATTCACCACAAAGGGTGTCGCCCCGAGCATAAGTTACTTCATCACCAGCTTCTTGTTGATAACCATCTATTCTATATTCTACGCCAATCGCGATAGAGGTTTCATCGTAAAGTCCAAAATCAACGGCGGTAACCGCGTCTAGATTAAAGGTAGTTTGACTAAAGACAAGGGCGCCATCATAAGCTGATGTTGGGCTGTCTGGTCCATAACTGGCATTGAGAGAATTAAGGTTGCTGAATTCGAAACGGTTTTCACCGGTCACAATACTGGCATCAATATCCCAATCAGCCAATTCGGTTCTATAACCTACCGCCAAGGAGAAGTCTTCAGATTGAGTGCCTAATTGTGGTGTTATCCCGTCTGGAAATAATTGGCTCCATACACGATCTTCGGCAGCAGCACGGTAAAAACCGAGTGATTCGCCTTCTTTCGTAGTAAAACCACCAAAGGCATATAATTGACTACTTTCATCTAAATCATAAGAAAAGTTTGCCCACAGGCTAGTCATTTCCGTTGGCGCTTCACCAACAAGTAATAACTGGCGAGGTTCGTCAATTGCATCAAACCACGTTGTTGGTGTTGCTCTATTCATTTCACCATTATCAGCATATTCCAAAGTAAGATTTAACATACCTTGATCGCCAATTTTAAAACCGTAATTGCCACCTAACTCAAAACTTTCACCATCACCTTCACTGGTTTCGCCATATTGTGTCCAAACTGTGCCACCCTCATCACTCTTAAGAATAATGTTGATAACGCCAGCAATCGCATCAGAGCCATATTGAGCAGCCGCACCATCACGCAATATTTCAATGCGAGAAATAGCCGTCATAGGGATAGAGCTTAAATCTGTACCAGCACTGCCGCGACCAACATTCTCTTGTACTGCAACTACTGCTTGTTGATGACGACGCTTGCCGTTGATTAATACTAATACTTGATCAGGGCCTAGACTCCTTAGTGACGCTGGACGCATAAGATCTTGGCCATCAGAAGTAGTGGTATTGTTCATATTAAATGAAGGGGCAAGTTTACGAAGCATATCTGGCGTGCTAGTCGCACCTGAGTTTCTAATCGCTTCGGCTGAAATTATATCAATGGGTGCAGGGCTGTCAGCAACTGTACGGTTAGACATACGTGTGCCAACGGTGACTATACGTTCTATGTCTGACTTGTCAGCGCCAGCAGAAGTGTCCTTTTCAGCTGCAAAAGTTACCGTGCTACCTAAAGATAGGCAGACAGACAGTGCTAGCGTACTGTAGTTAAAACGTTTTTTCATGTTATAGACCCTTAAGTATTTTTATTAGGCTTGCTTTATAAGTGATAAATATTCATTTTTTGTTACTCATTAATCTTTTATGAGTTGTTCTATCTGAATTTATTATCGCAAGTAATGTGTAACATAAATGAAAACTTTCATTGGCGCAATACTCATAGTAGTGAATTATTATTAAGTCATACTGAATGGTTATTTAGTCAGCGATACGTTAGTGCATATAGTGTGTTATTTTCATTACAGAACCTGGTCCGATCTGATCGGTGTTTTGTGTGTCAATGAGGTTAAATCTTAAATTTTAAAATGAATGCATAATGAATAACTAAACAAAGTGGGCTGGATGTGCTTGTTTGTGTAAATTAAGTTGAGGCTTGATAGCTTTTATCTATCCGTATAAGGATAGCAGTGTAGATATAGACTTATGAAAGCAACGGTGAGCATTTTAATGACTGTTTAACTGTAATAGTCTAAATTAAGGAGAGATACTTACAGGCTATTATTTACTCAGGCCAAGAAACACAACTAACGCTAAGTGACAATTAAGCTGTCAGGAGATAATCAAATCGTTGTATGTTAATGTTTACAATATTGTGGGGAGAAAAGCTTACAGTGGTGACTTATTTGTGTTTTTATTATTCTACATCAAAGAAGTTTTTAGGTAAAAATGCTTCCGATTTTTGGTTGGGCACTAAAAAAGCCAGTATTACTACTGGCTTTTCAATTTTATACTCGCTTTTGCAGAAAGGTATTTTACACTTTGTAGCTAGGCTAAAAAAGTGGCAAGCTACTTAACTTCTGTGAATTACAACGTTCTGTTGTACTATAATCTTTAATACATCTATTTTACACAAAACTATTGGCTACTAGGTTAATCCTTAACGTTTTCTTGTTAGTATTTTACATCTTTATTTTGTACTGGTTTTCTTGTGAATTAGATGTGCAGCAATTTATGTAGCCAGGTTGTAAGGGAATAAAACATTGAAAAATACTTTATTTAGGTATTCTAGTCCAAGTAGTAAGTTCTTTTTAAATGAACTGACTAAGCGCGAGCTTTATTTTTCACATCCTTCTGATTTTAATGATCCGTTTGACTGCCAAATGGAATATAAAAGAGCCCTAGAAGAAGCATTAGAACAAGCTAATTTAAAAGAATACTTTTCAAGTAAGGAGTTGAGTGAATTATTGGAGCATACTCTCAATAATGTAGGAGTATGCTGCTTCAGTCGAGCTAAGAAAAATCAGTTAATGTGGTCTCATTATGCTGAAAAGCATACTGGCATTTGTCTTGGCTTTAATAGAGAAGTGCTAAGGCGAGATTTGTCTATTAATCTGATAAAAAATGTTGTTTATCAAGCATCACATCCACTTGATACAATGATTGGTCAGTTCCAAATACTAGCTATGGATGATGTGCCTGACATTAAAGCGCTGTTAAATACTTTTATATATCCACTACTAATAACGAAGTACTCATATTGGAAGTATGAGCGAGAGACTAGGTTCATTACTAAAAACTATGGTACGCAAAGTATCTCTAATAAGGCTATTCAGTCGTTAACACTTGGTCTTAAAATATCGAATGATATCAAAGGTAAAGTTTTTCGGTTGCTACAACAACCTGAGTGGTCGCATGTTAAAGTTTATCAAGCTAAGAAAGCTCAAGGTCGATTTGCTCTTGACTTTGATAGGCTATCTCAAAGTGGTGAATTAATATGCCAATAAGAAAAATCCCGAAAAATTATAGTAACGTTACTGGTATTGCCGCTCATTCTAAAGCTACAGGACAAGCCATGTTTGAATCTACTCTAGAGCGTGACTTTTTAATGCTATTAGAATTTGATAAAAACGTAGACAGCTTTGAAGTGCAACCGGTTAAGCTGCAATGGTTAAACGATTTGAATAAAAATCGATCATATACGCCAGATGTTTTAGTTTATTATAAAAAGAATAGACCGACACTATTTGAAGTTAAGTACCGAAGTGATATCAATAAAAACTGGGAAGTATTAAAACCAAAGTTTAAAGCTGCAATTCGTTTTTGTAAGGAAAATGGATGGAAATTTAAACTCATAACAGAAGTTGAAATCAGAACTGCATATTTAGAGTCTGTTAAGTTTTTATTGCCATTTGTTCGACAAGGCGCTTCGAATGAAGATGATATGATGATTTTAGACGATAAACTTATCGAGCTAAAAACTACGACACCCAAAGAGCTAATATCATCCATTTATAGTGATGAATGGAACCAAGCTGCTTTGTTACCAACTTTATGGTACCTAATCGGCAGTAGACAAATTCAAATAGATCTAACACCCAAAATAACCATGTCTAGCAAAATTTGGAAGAGATAAATCAATATGGAATCATCAACGTTAATTAAAATAGAACCAGGTAAAAAAGTTTCATATAAAGGTGATAATTATCGAGTTGTCGAGCTTCTTAATTTAACTCAAATAAAGATTGTAAATGAAACCACTGGTATATCTTTTACTGTTTCTGTGGACGATATTGATATTCAAAAATTAGAATCAGCAGGTCACACTGACGAATTACTAAATATTACAGAGGAATCATGGAACCTTGCTAAGTCTCGCTTAAACACGATAAAGCCTTTGTTAAACCTATCCAATCGTAGTCGTTCTGATGTAGAAAAGGCAGCAATTGGTAATAACCTACATACGAACACACTATATGGTTGGTTAAAATTATATGAAGCATCCGGCTTATTGTCATCGCTTTTACCTAAAGTTAGGCGAGATCGTGGTTCAACTAAGTTTGATGAAGAAATTGAAGAGCTGATTAAACAGGCTATAGCAACAGAGTATTTAACCAAGCAAAAAAAATCACAAAGAATGGTCATTGATGAAGTTAAAAAACTGTGTAGAAAAGAAAATTTAACGCCTCCCCACGATAATACTATTCGGAATAGGATAAAAGCACTATCTCCTGAGCTAGTAGCATCACGCAGACAAGGGCGTAAGGTCTCTGACAATACTTACCGACCAATTCAGAAGAAGTTTCCAGGGGCGGATTGGCCATTAGCCGCGGTTCAAATTGACCATACTAAATTAGATATAATTTTAGTTGATGATTATTACCGTAAAGCTATTGGCAGACCCTGGATAACACTAGCTTTTGATGTTTATAGTCGTATGGTTACTGGCTTTTATGTTTCCTTTGATCCCCCTAGTGCAATGACTACAGGTTTATGTTTAATTCATTCTATTTTGCCAAAAGAAAAGTGGTTGGCAAAATATGATATCAACGGTGAATGGCCTCTTTGGGGATTACCGACCAAAATCCATGTTGATAATGCAAAAGAATTCCGCGGCAATATGCTTCAAAAAGCATGTGAGCAATACAATATCGATATTGAATGGAGACCTGTTGCTAGGCCAAACTTTGGTGCGCATGTAGAACGCGTACTTGGTACCTTTTCAAAAGAAATACATGCATTGCCAGGTTCTACTTTCTCGAATATATTTGAAAAAGGTGATTATGATTCGGAATCAAAAGCATCTATGACGTTAAGAGAATTTGAACATTGGTTAGCTAATTATGTTGTTAATGTATATCACCAAAAAATTCATTCAATGATAGGTATGACACCGGTCGCTAAATATAAGCAAGGTATTTTAGGCGATGAGTATAACCCTGGTTGCGGTTTACCTGCAAAAATTAGAGATGAAGAACGTTTAAAGTTTGATTTTATGCCGTACGAACTTCGTTCAATACTCGACTATGGTGTTGTTATTGATAAGGTTCATTATTATCATGACGTTTTACGACCTTGGATTAATGCAGCAGAAGAGAACGAGCCAAGAAAAAAGCGTAAATTTATTTTTAGACGAGATCCTAGAGATATAAGCCAAATTTGGTTTTATGATCCCGAACTACATTCACACTTTGCTATTCCGTATAGAGATACTTCGCACCCAGCGATAAGCATATGGGAACTAAGAGAAGCAGCCGCTAGGGCTGAAGCTCAAGGTAAAGAAACTTTAAATGAACATGTCATTTTTGAAGCTTACGAAAAAATGAGGGAAATCGAGCAGGAAGCGGTTCATAAAACTAAAGTGGCGAGGCGATCAATACAACGTAGAAAGATACATGCCAAAGTTGAAAAGCCGATACCAAAAAATATTGTTGCTGAACAGTTAGATACTAACGATGATATCCCTGAATTGGAAATTGAACCATTTGATGAAATGGATGACTGGTCATGAGTTGTTATAAGCATTTAAGTGACAAAGCTATCGAGCAATTAAAACTTGATAATGACGCAAGAATTGAAAAAATTCGGTCTGATCGTTGGATTGGTTATCCAAAAGCTAAGTCAGTATTAACTAAGTTAGATGACTTAATGTCATATCCACGTATTGAGCGAATGCCTAATATGTTGATCGTTGGAGACACTAATAACGGAAAAACGCTGTTAACTAAACGTTTTTTGAAGCAATACCCTGCTAAAGATAACCCCGAAGGGGATGGGATATTTGCGCCTGTTTTACTTGTTCAAGCGCCACCAGTACCAGATGAAGGCCGTTTTTATAATGCAATTCTTGAATTGTTATTTGCTCCTTATAGGCCAAGTGAACGTGTTGACAAAAAACAGTTTCAAGTGATTAAACTATTACGATACATAGGTACAAAAATACTGGTTATAGATGAAATTCATCATATTTTAGCTGGAAATTTGAATAGGCAACGTGCCTTTCTTAATGTGATTAAATATTTAGGGAATGAATTACAAATATCTATTGTAGGAGTGGGTACAAAAGATGCATTTCGTGCTTTACAATCAGATCCTCAATTATCCAATCGATTTGAACCTGTATTGTTACCTCGATGGGAATTCAATCAAGATTTTTTGAGATTACTTGTCAGTTTCGAACGTATGTTGCCATTAAATAAAGCCTCTAACTTACATGCTAAAAGTTTAGCTATGCGTCTTTTTTCAATGAGTGAGGGGTACATTGGTGAATTGTCTCGGATACTTAATGATGCAGCTGTTTATGCTGTTAAAAATAATATAGAAGAAATTACGCCTGTTGTATTAGATAAAATTGAATGGATTTCTCCTTCTCAGCGTAAACGTCAATTAGACGGGGCAATCTAAAATGTTGTCCGGTGAGTTATGGCCAGCTCATCCACATCCTTATGCTGGAGAGTGCTTATCTTCATGGATAGTCAGGACAGCCCATCATAATGGCTTAAAAGTACAAACATTTTCAGATCTTACATTTGGTAAACATAATCAAATTTGGAATAGAGATATTGATAAATTAGCACCAGACTTGGTAATGAAAATTATGTCTAGTTTTACCTCTACATCAAGAGCTATAACCAATAAAACTACGCTTAATTTATATACAAATAGACTATTTCCTACGATCAGACCATCGGGCATATTACGGTGGGTAAACCCTTTAGTGCTACATCATAGAAAACACACTGCATTCGGTATGCAATATTGTCCAGTATGTTTGTCTGAAGATAAAGAACCGTATTTTCGTATTGCATGGCGATTAGCTATTTATACGTTTTGCCCAATTCATAAGGTAATGATGAAGGATCATTGTAAGTGTGGCGCAAGTGTTAATTTTCATCGAATTGAGCTAGGTAAAGCTAACATTATTGATGTAGGAACACTTGATGAATGTTGGCAATGTGGTAGTAAATTAAGTGATATAGCAGTACGTACAATTGACCTTAGACCTAAATCTGTTTTTAGTATATGGAATCGAGTGCTAGGAGTTATTCAGAGAAGCTTTGTTAATTCAGGGCCAATAAATTACAACCGTTTAATTCTAGTACACCAAATTTGTAAAATTATCGCATCGAAACGTTTCAACCATAATATCCAGTCTTATATTTGTGATAAATCAGCTATGCCATTTTGTGATATTAGTGAGAAGACATATTTCGAGCAACATAACGTTTATGAACGGCATTATATCTTACAGTTGGCATGGTGGTTAATTGGTAATACACCAAGAAAGCTAGAGGAGTCGCTAAAATGTAATGCACTGAAAGTTAATTATTTATATAGGGATTCTCAGGAACATTTCTTGCGCCAATTATTTTCCTTAAGCTCTGGTAAACTATGATATTTACAATTTTATGAAAACGTTCTTTTTTTCTAAAAATTTAATAAAACTCTGTTTTTGTGAAGCATTGTTATCTTGTGTTCTTCGTTGCTTTTTCTCGAATAATAACTGTGTGCAGTAACTGGTTTTGTCAAAGCCTGTAATTCGATCAAAAAATTTTTCAGCAGTCTTTATTCCAAACTTTTCAATAATAATTTTTTGATTGGTTATTTGATACGTTTCATCTAACATAACCCATTCTTTGTCTCCTTTATATTTTATTAAACCACCTAACCCTTGATATTTTGGAACAAATGCTATCTTTTTTCTTATATCTAAAAGCTCAGCTAGCATTCGCTTATAAGCTCTTTGTTTTGCTGCTTCAAAATGAAATGCCGCAGAACCATTCATTTTGTTATTAGAAATGTCGATATTAAAATGATGGTCTACTTTAGTTTCTCGGTGGCAATGGTGATTATCATTGCAAGGAACACATATATCACACCCATTTGAGTAATATGCAGCATCAATAGAGCGATCTTCAAACGTTTTACTTTTACGTGATAACTTTGTCTTATAGCTGTAATTACGCTTCATCATTTCTGCAATACTGTATTGATAATCATCATTGGGAGGGGTAAAACCTTTATGGATTGCTTGACCTAATATGTTTCCACATTCGTCAAATAGATGCTCACAAGTAGAAATTGCTAAAGCACATGAGATATCGTAAATACCAACGGGATCGAATAACCTGTGCCCATGTAAATGTCCGTGAAACACTGCTACAGCATTACTTTTAAGGGTTAGCTCTGCTGTATTTATGGCGCAATGGTGCCAGTCGTAATGCGGCATATCTTTGAAACCTGTTGGAGGATAATGAGACACCACAATATCTAAGTTCTGACTACACATGACATCATGTAATTGCCAATCGTATCCACCGATTCTGAGCCCGTCTATTTCAATTATTTTACCGTCTATCATATGAGGCATATCTGCAAGAGGTATTGTTCTCAAATCATGGTTTCCACTAACGGCATAAACCTTGATCCCCTGTTCAAGGATACTTTTAAAAGTAGCCGGAATAGTTTTTTTCAAACAATTATCCCCCATCAGTATTAATGCAGTAGGTTTTAATTTATAGCAGGCTTCTATTAAAGGCGTAATTACACCATGGGGATCAAAAGCAAAAATAATCAAATATAATTCAACAAAGTTTGTAAAATATATTGAGAATAATAGCGAATATTTTTTAAAACGTAATGATTTTTTATCGATATGTCAAGTTTTTACCATTTGACATGTCGTATAATAATGCTACAATTAATTTATAGTATTGTTTTTATGCGACAGTGTGATTGTATGAATTGTAATGATTTAACAAATTTTCAAATTTCGGAAAGGGTTAAATTTGAACTAACTAAGAGGGGGCTTTCTTTAAGAAAGTGCTGTGATGGCTTTAATAGTAAGTATAAAGCTGATATTGAAGCTGGTTCCCCACCCCTTGATAAAGATTTTGTTCAGAGAATTAAAAAGAATAAATTTGAGGTAAGTAGTAAACGTGTCTCAAAACTTTGCGACTTTTTAGGGATTAGTGTCTCAACAACTAATGCACCAAGAGAGTTGAAATTAAGAAAAGAGTTTTTACAAATTGAAGATGCAATACAAGGTAACCCTGAATTGGAGCGACAAGTTCGAGGTTTACTTAGAAATATTACTCAATTAGCCAATACATCAACTTTACAAGGAAGTTAATATGAAATTTATCGATTTGTTTGCGGGATTAGGGGGCTTTCATACAGGGTTTGTCAACAGTGGGTATGAGTGCGTTTTTGCGTGTGAACTTGAACCTCATTTGAGAGAGTTATATCTAAAAAATTATGGGATAGAACCTCATGGTGACATCACAAAAGTGGATGAGAAAATTATTCCTGAACATGATGTTATGTGTGCTGGTTTTCCTTGTCAGCCATTCTCACTCGCAGGGAAGAAGAAAGGCTCTGAATGCCCAGAGTCTGGTAGATTGATAGATCATGTTATTCGCATTGCAAAACACCATAAACCTAAGTTTATTGTCTTAGAAAATGTACCTAATGTTTTAACAATTGCTGATGGTTCATTTTGGGACTATATGAAAGAGTCATTCAAGAACATAGGTTATAAGCTTGAATATAAAATAATTTCACCAGTGGATGTCGGTATTCCTCAAAATAGAAAACGAGTTTTTATTGTCGGGAGTAAATTAGAAGATGGAAACTTTATTTGGCCAAGATACAATGAGCTAGATAAACAATCGCTCTTTGATATTCTCGACAATAATTGTGATTCAAAACCTTTAGAACCTAAGAAAATAGAACAATTGGCACATTGGCAATCTTTACTTAACTTAATTAACTTAGATAAGCTTGCTTCCATGTCATTGGTTGCGCCAGAATTTGGAGCCGATTATCCTTTGGACTTTAGCTCTATGACTATTAAGCAAATGCGAAGTTATAAAGGAGCTTATGGCAAGTCACTCAAAAACTGTAATACATGGGTTGAAGTTTTAGCTTTATTACCAAGTTATTGCCAAAAGAATAAGTTAGTTGCATCTTGGCTTGAAAAGTCAGTTAAGTTTAGCCGTGATGTTTATTCAAATAATGCTAGCGCTATAGATATTTGGTCTGAAAAAATAGATAAAAATAATAACAGTTGGCAGATCCTCGAATGGAGAGGAAGGCATTTTGAGCATGATATTTATAGTCATATTGTTCAGTTTAGAGCTTCAGGAATACGAATTTTAAAGCCTGAAAAAGCACCATCATTAATATCAATGACTACAACTCAGATACCTATAATACCCTCTCAAAATCGTTATATTTCAGCTCATGAAGCAGCTAAATTACAAAACTTACATGAGCTTCCTAATTTACCAGATGGCTTAATTAAGTCATTCAAAGCTCTAGGAAATGCCGTTAACGCAAAAGTTGTAGAGATGATTGCAAGTAATTTAAAAGTATGGAAAACTACTTAGTACAAATTATCGTTGTCTAATAATTAAAAGGAATTGAAAAGTGAGTAGAGATGATAAAGATAAAAATAGAACAAACTTTGAAGTCGATGTGTCCCCCGATATGGGAATGTACAGAATCCTACCGCAGCAAGGCTACAATCCTGCATTCGCTTTAGCTGAGTTCATTGATAATGCAATACATGCATTTCAACACTCTGAATCTATTGAAAAACCTAAAACTTTATCTGTTACCTTAAATTTTTATACAAATGAATATGACAGAGATACCTCTAAGCGTAACTCTATTGAAATTATTGATAATGGACCAGGAATGCTAAAAAGTGAGTTGGCAAGAGCTTTTAAGCCAGCTAAGAAGCCTATTGTCGAAGGATTAAGTGAGTTTGGTATAGGCATGAAAGCTGCGGCAGTTTGGTTTACGGATACCTGGCAATTAGTCACAAAAAACATTCATGAACCAGAATATCATACTGTAAGTTTTGATTTGCCTAAATTGCTAGATAAAGGACAAAGTACAATATTAGTTAATGATAGTGAGAACTACAGCATTAACCATGGGGTAGTTGTAACACTTAAAGATATTCGGAGTAGAAGATATTTTGATAAAAGTAAGGTTGAAGCTATTTGTCAGACAATTAGCGAAATTTATCAAAAATATACGCGTGAAGGAGAGTTTAATAAAATACTTGAACTTAAAGCGTCTATAGACGGGGATAACACTAGAAATCTTATATATAGCTCCCACGCGGATAATACAGCTTTAATATCTGAAGTTAATAAACTTGTAACTAGGCAAGGAAAGAAAACTTATTATGCTATCGGTAATGAGAGACGTTGGTTTAAAAAGATAGATTTTGATTATACGTATGAAGGAGTAACGTCAGCGATAACAGGGTTTATATATATACTAAAAACAGCACGTTATGGTAATAAAAATCAAGGGTTAATATATTTCAGAAATGGTCGAGTAATAGTTGGAACACATGAAAAAGAAAATAAACCAGAAAAGCTATACGGTACTAACAATAAATACCGTGGGCAAAGGTTATATGGTGAATTAAATATTGACGGTCTTCCTGTTACATATACTAAGGATGGTATTGATTTTGATGAGGATGTATTCATAGAAAAGTTAATGGAAGATGAAGAAGTTGCTTTGTTTATCCAACAATGTGAAACACACCGTGCAGATATAAATGATAATGAAATAAATCATGTGAACACGGAAGCTGATATTCCACCTCCTTCTAATAAAAAGCCAGAACCTTCAAAACAGGCAAAAGGAAAAAGTAAGCCTGCGCCTAAAAAGAAAACTAAAAAGAAAAGCAAATCTCAGCGAGATATGATATTCGAATATTTAATTAAGCTTAAAGACTCTGATATAGCGACCTTAGGGATTAGATCTTTTATTGAAGAGCTGAGATATCAAATAGTTGCAGATAGAGCTATAAGCGCTACTCTTAGTTTGAGGGTTGTGTTAGAAAAAGGAATATTGGAGCGAATTCAAAAAGACTTTTTACCTCAGTATAACCGTGTAGAGCAAATGGGGATTCAGGCACTAGTTAATTATATGTCCAATAATAAAGGAGATTTTTTTGTGCTAGGTGAAGAAAAAGCATTTAAATGCGCACAAGCTAATTCTAAATCTAGACAGTTTGATAATGTATTGGTTCTAAATAGTGTTGGTCATGGGAGTTTTAACCCTGATATCACGGAAGTCGAAACAATCATTTCTAATCTGCAACCATTGTTAGATTGGGCATATAAAACTTGATCTTAACTAAAAGGATTTAAATCATCAGTAATATGAAGAAGAATTTTTTTTACTGATGAGCAAACTATTGTTGTTCTTGACACATCACCTGTTAGAAATTTAGCACATTCTGAAACACCAAGCTGGGTAAGTACTTATTCAAAAATGTCGAAGGATGGATATTCTTTTAGTCTTGCTGATTCAACTGTTGCGGAGTTGCTGATACAAGTGCGATCTGGGCGTATACCGATTGTTGGTTATAATAAAATGATAGATCTTTTAAAAACATTCCTTAATAAAGATTTACCAATACTACCAGGTAAAAGGGATTTAGAAGTTATTATTGGCCTTCATCAATTGAGAGAAGGTCTTGAGGAGATCTCCTACCTATCGCAACACGGCTGGTATCAAATGTTGATGCCAGATCGTGAATACGCTCACTTTGGTCCTTCATTAGAGAAAACTTGTAAAGAAGAGCGAGATAATTGGGCTGATTTTATAAGAAGTTTTGCTGAAACGGCCTTTTGTTATGGAATTGATATAGCAAATTCTCAACCCAAAGTTGTGGCTGATTTTCTTGTAGGGAAAGTGAGTGAACATATATCATCGGATACATACATTGAACCTTCGATTGCTGTACGTAGGCATTTAGAGATACGTTATCGAATAAGACAAGTTGTAAGAAGTTTACAGAAAAAAAGCCGTATAACCTTATGAACAAAAAAATATAAACGATGGTATTGATGTAGACCTTTATAATTATCTTATTCTTCCCGCATTTGTTGTGGCGGACGACAGTGGTTTTTTCAATTGCATTCAAGATATAGATAGCTTTCAAACTAAATGGTTTATGCGGCCTGATGAACTTGCTGATTTATGGCTAAAGGGGGATAAGCCAAAACCCGAATGGGAGCTTAAGCTCTAAAAAGTATATTGCTATAACTTTCTAAATATGGCATTTGAAAATTGCTCTTCATTTGTCCAAGTATGTTTCAAAGTAACAACTTCTATATCTGAAAATAGATGAGATATTTTAGCCCATACACCTTTTTCATAGGCTAACTTTCCTAATAACTTATTTAGCCCAATATCAGATATTTGATATCCAGGAGTAACGCTTATCAAGGCAACATTAAAGCTTTCACCTTTCCTAGATTCAAACTCTAATAAGATATACTGGCAATTTTGATATTCAATGTTGGCTGTTATTACTTGTCGACGACAATATGTTTTTGAGTCTAAATACGCCCACTGCCTATATCGAGCAGATTTAGTCAGTGGTAAATATTTAATAAGCTCGTTTAATGACCTGACATAAGCAGAGATAGCATCTTTTTTATTTAATAATTCAATAGCTACTCTAAAATAATTAAAGCTTGCAGGAAGTGATTTAGAGCGTACACGTTGGTGGATAACATTTCCTCTACCGGCACTTGAATCTTTATCATGTCCCTGACCAGTAGTTAAGGAGTCTGAGTCCTTATCATTCTGTACTGCTGCAATGCCACTCATATAGTGACATTGTTCTTTTGTTGGTTTATCTGGCTTTTTTCCTTCTATTGCAGCGAAGCGATTTGTTGGTAAGGTAATTGTTTCAGTCGAACATTCTTTATTTGTTTCCCGTTTGTTTTGTAGATCCTTACTACCATCAGATTCTTTGTTTTTGGGTGTAAGCCAAGCAGACTTCTTATCTTCAAATGAAAGGTTTTTACTTGGGTCTGCTTCTCGATGGTTATCATTATCGCGAGGGAAAGTTGCATTTTCAAACGGAAAAGGTGCGGTACAATGCTCTAACCCTAAAACTAACGTTCTCCATCCGTTTTCTGTAATAGAGAGAATTTTCTTTGTTCTTGCGGTTAAATTGGTTAAACCTGTAAATGGGAATTTTGAAGCAACATGTATCCATCTAATATTGTTAATAGAGTTCTGTAATATATCGTCAAATGGTTGGTTTGCACCTTCAAATGCTTCTTTGGCATTAAGTATACGGCCAATAACCCAACCCTCTTCATCAGTGATCTGTTTTCTTAAATGCAAAATACATCGAGACTCATCTTCAATATTACCACTGTTTTCAGGGTTAATAAGTGAATTAATATTATGCTTAAAGGCTCCAGAAAAAACAGCATGTGAAAGATGTGTTGATAATGCATAGTAAAATCGAATAACTTCTATTACAGGGATCAATATACCAAAGGGATCGCCTTTTGAACTAATTGCTATGAGTTTGGAGTAAAGACCTTCTTTACCAAACTTATAGAAACTAGGGGGAATAAGATATTTCCCATCAATTTTATGGTTAGCATTGATGATTTTTATATTGTCATCAATGATGTTAACACCATAGAGAACGTTCTCTGTTCCTGATTTGAATGACTGTATAAAGCCATTTTTCCATACGGAACCAATAGAAATAAATGGCAGTTGGCCAACACCAATTTGAATTGACTTTCTATCGTCATCATTTACTGCATTAGCAGAAGCTAATTCTTTTGGCTCTTTAGAACTTAAGTCGTTATGAACAAATGGGCTGATAATAATCTGTATGAAGGGTTCAGAGGGGATATTATGGTTGCGAATGATTGCGCCAAAGGCATCAACTCGCCAATAACGTTCATCGGCGGGAAACTCCTGTATTTTAGGAATATTCCTCGCCATTATTTTATAACGTCCCAGTACAAAATAACGATGTAGTACAAAATATCGTTGTCTAGTCGCTAGAAGGGTTGTAACTCACAACTTCTTCACCAGCGGCTTGTTTATCAGCATGGTAACTTGAACGAACAAGTGGACCACAAGCAGCGTGTTCATAGCCCATTTTCTTGGCTTCACGCTCAAACATAGCAAAATCATCAGGATGTACATAGCGTTCAACAGCTAGATGATCTTTACTTGGTTGAAGGTACTGACCAATAGTTAGCATAGTTACACCGTGATTGCGTAAGTCTTGCATTACTTCTAAGATTTCTTCGTTAGTTTCACCTAAACCAACCATCAAACCAGATTTAGTGGTCACGCCTGGATTTGCTTCACCAAAACGCTTAAGTAAGTCTAATGACCATTGGTAGTTGGCGCCTGGACGTACTTTAGTATAAAGACGTGGCGCGGTTTCCATGTTGTGGTTTAGTACATGTGGCGGATGTTGATTAAGTATTTCAAGCGCTCGGTCCATTCGACCACGAAAATCGGGTACTAATATTTCTACTTTAGTATTTGGCGCTTGTTCACTAATCTCTTTCACACAATCAGCAAATTGCTGTGCGCCACCATCACGTAAATCATCTCTATCAACCGAAGTAATAACAACGTACTTTAAGCCCATATCTTTAAGACTATTCGCTAATTTTTTCGGTTCTTCACTATTTGGAGCGAGTGGGCGACCGTGGCCAACATCACAAAATGGGCAGCGACGCGTACAAATATCACCTAAAATCATAAAGGTGGCTGTACCGTGGTTAAAACATTCAGATAAGTTAGGGCATGACGCTTCTTCACATACAGAGTGAAGGTTGTTTTTACGTAAATTAGCTTTGATGTTATCAATACGCTCACTAGAACGAGGTAACTTGATACGCAGCCAACTTGGTTTACGTAACATTGTCGCTTTAGTTGAGCTGACAACTTTAATTGGGATGTGAGCTAATTTATCTGCATCGCGAAATTTTTCGCCGGCAGCACGATTGGCTGTTTTTGTTTCTGAGGTTAAGTCGTTACTCATGATGCGTATTATTCTCGTTTGGTAAACCTATTTGATAGCTAACATTGTTAGCTTCAAGTAAGTTTATTAAATGTTTCACTAATGCAGTACTTGCACTAGCGGTATCTTTCGGGCCATGTAAATCGGCAGTTTGTACCATTTCTAGACCAGCATAACCACAAGGGTTAATACGAAGAAATGGTGATAAATCCATATTCACATTCATAGCTAAGCCATGAAAAGAGCATCCTTTGCGAACTCGTAATCCTAATGAGGCAATTTTTTTCTCATCAACATAAACACCCGGCGCGTCAGCTTTAGCGTAAGCGGCGATATCATAATCGGTTAAAGCCGACACTATACTGTTTTCGATCAAAGTTACTAATTGTCTTACACCAATTTTTTTACGGCGTAGGTTAATCATAACGTAAACCACCAGTTGGCCAGGTCCGTGATAAGTCACTTGACCGCCTCGGTCAACTTTTACGACTTCAATATCACCTGGTACTAGTAGATGTTCAGCTTTACCTGCTTGACCTTGGGTAAAAACGGCAGGATGCTCTACCAACCATAATTCATCGGCGGTAGTGTCATCACGATTATCTGTAAAATCTTTCATGGCTTGCCAAACTTGGCTGTAATCCATGGTATTTAGCTGACGGATGACTAATGAATCAGCAAGGCTGTTAACACTTTTTTCGACTGTTGAATTTGAGTGCATTCGGCAAACCTCGTCAATCTGGGGTTTCAAAATTAATGGTATTAAACGGGGTTATAAAACGTATCGAACCTGATCAATAGCAGTTAATGTTTTATAAATAGTTTCAATATGCTCTTTACTGGTAACGGTTACGGCAATAGAAACTGAGTGATAGGTGCCTTTAGAGCTTGGTTTTATTTTGGGTACGTAGTCACCAGGTGTATGCTTTTGTAGTTCAGCTATGATCAAATCAGGTAACTCATCACAGGCAACACCCATGACTTTAAAGTTCAATACGGTCGGAAATTCTAATAATTCGTCAAACTTGGTATTCATTTTATTTACTTCTTTTAGCGCTAGGTTGAAACGTAATATCGGCATTTTATCATTAAAAATTCAGGGCTGATATTATTTTGTTTATAACTCTTTATCAAAAAAAATAAAAAAGCCTCAATAAAGAGGCTTTTTTCGCTGTATTCTTAACTGTTTTTAGTTAGCAAACTGCAACTTAACATAATCTACTAAACGGCTAAATAAGCTACCTTCGTTAACTTCTTCTAATGTTACTAATGGGTATTGAGCTATATCTTCATCTGCTAGCTGTAAAAATAAAGTCCCTACAACCGTTCCTTTAGCTAATGGTGCAGTTAACTGCTGGTTTAACTCAAAGTTAGCTTTTAAGTTTTTACGTTGACCACGTGGAATGGTGATTGGTGTATCTGAGATAATGCCTAAATCTACATTTTCTTTTTCACCCATCCAAACACGGTTAGCAATAAATTTTTCACCCGCTTTATATGGTGTAATGGTTTCAAAGAATCGGAAGCCATAGTTCAGTAATTTTTTACTTTCTACTTTTCGCGCTCGCTCACTTGCTGTGCCCATAACAACGGTAACTAAACGCATGTCACCTTTTGTTGCTGAGGTAACTAAGCTATAACCCGCATTAGAAGTGTGGCCAGTCTTCATACCGTCAACATTTAAGCTTTTATCCCATAATAACCCATTACGGTTATACTGCTTGATGTTGTTGTATGTGAATGATTTTTGTTTATAAATTGCATACTCTTCAGGTACTTCGCGAATAAGCGCGATAG
Organism: Colwellia psychrerythraea; assembly: GCA_002163005.1. Classification (GTDB taxonomy): domain Bacteria; phylum Pseudomonadota; class Gammaproteobacteria; order Enterobacterales; family Alteromonadaceae; genus Colwellia; species Colwellia psychrerythraea_C. The sequence goes on from MAAF01000044.1 coordinate 44,452, forward strand.
CTAGTGTTGCCATATCTCTTGGCGTAGTCATATGAGAAGTACTATCTAAACCGTGGCTATTTTCAAAAAAACTACTCGACATGCCTAATTGTTCAGCGTGTGCATTCATTAAATCAGCGAACGCACTTTCACTACCGGCAATATGTTCAGCCATAGCAACACAGGCATCATTGCCCGAGGCAACGATAATTCCTTGGTTTAATAAACTTACAGATACTTCAGTACCGACTTCAATGAACATTTTGGAAGAGTCTGGGAATTTTTTAGCCCAGGCTTTTTCACTGATTAGGACTTTATCAGTGTTTTTAATGTTGCCACTCTCAAGTTCTTTACCAATAATATAACTGGTCATTATTTTAGTTAAACTTGCAGGCGCTAACTGAGTATCCGCATTTTCTTCAGCTATTATTTTACCTGTGGTGTAGTCAATTAAGATAAAACCCTTGGCATTTATTTGCGGCGCATCGGGGATAATAGTAATAGCGTGCGCGCTTGGTATAAGTACAATTGCGGCGCTAAATAAAGCGCCACTGAAAAAGGTAAATAATTTATTGGTAGAAAACTTACCAGACAGTTTTGTTTTTTTGGTCATAGTGTTAGTCGTATGTGAAAAATGAAGGGAAATCAACTGGACGAAAGTATACCACTTCTAAAAAACTTGGCTATGGAAAAAAAACAGATATTATACCAATCGGACTAATTTATTGACCACTTAGCGAGAATTAAAAGGCTTAGAGGCAAGGCATTGATTGAAGAGAATGGTTATTCAGGAGAATAAGCTCCTGCATTCTCTAATAAGCTGCATCCATGCAGCGTCCTTGTCAAAATCAATAACGCCGCATGTAAGCCTTTTAAACTCGCCCTTTGGGAATTAATTAGCAAACTGATAACATCACGAAATGAATGAAATATAGAATAACTATGTTTAACTCATTTTGTTTGTTCTAAGCTCGCTAATGTATTTCTAAGTTGGCCAATTAATTAATCCGTTTGGTATTTCCATAATTTCGCAGAAAACACATTAAAAATGTAACAACGTTTATAAAATTTGGTGTTGAGTGACGCTATTACCTTCTTTAGTTGGGCATTTGTGCTTGACGTTTATTGTGGTGAGGTTCGCGGGTAAGCATTAGGATAGCCATTTTCTTTTAATGACAACAATAACGCGTTCAATGTCGCAATATCTCCAATAGGGCCTATTTGAATGCGATAAAGTCCCTGATGCTCAGGGTAACTGGTCTGTTGTTTGTATTGAGTTTTTAGCTTATTGGCCGTGCTAATAGCAAGCTCTTTTTTGCTGGTTGCTAAGACTTGAATATAGGGTGTGGTAATACCCATACTTGTCTCTTTTTGAAGAGCGCTTTGTTTTGGAATGGCTGATTTAACTGGGGCAGGCGCTATTGCACTAACTACAGAGGGATCAGGTTTTTTTTCTGAAATTTTAACCTTGCCTGTTTTTGTATCAAAATCAGTAATTGCGGTGATTTTAACTTGTGCAGTACCCGTTTTTAACATGTCGAGTTTATAGGCGGCACTATAAGATAAATCAATAATACGTGATTGATGAAAAGGGCCTCGATCATTAACGCGTACAATGACAGATTTATTATTCGCGGTATTGGTGACTTTTAAATACGTTGGTAAAGGTAAGTTCTTATGAGCGGCGCTCATGGTATACATATCATAAATTTCACCATTAGAAGTGAGGTGACCATGAAATTTTTTTCCGTACCAAGAGGCTTTACCTGTTTGCTCAAAACCTTGTGCAGTTGACAATACTTTGTAGGGTTTACCAAACACTTGATAGTTTTTATTACCACCACGGCTGTGTGGCTCTGCTCGGGCAATAGCATCTTTTAACTCAGCCTGGCTTGGTAGACGCGTAGGTGTACTATCATTTTTTTGCTGATAACGGTCAGAGCTACAAGCACTTAATAAAGAGAACAACGAAATAAAACACAGATATTTAACAGTTGGGTTCATAACTTTCATAAATTTTATAGATTTCACAGTAAAGGAAAATAGTCATTATTTAACATGCCTATGTAGTTAACTCAGGAGCTTGCTGTAAACGTCATCTTCGAAGTCTCTGATCGAAGATCCATCACTTTTTAGAAACTGGATCCCCGACTAAGCCACCACGGGGATGACGTCCCTGAGCCATGTGCATAGGCAATTTATTTAATTGAATAGACTTGTTTAATTCAGTCTAAACATGGAAGCGTCGATGCGTACTAATAGCCATTAATATGCCAAAGCCTAGCATTAATGTCACCATTGAAGTTCCACCATAACTAACCAAAGGTAGTGGTACTCCCACCACAGGTAATAGTCCTGATACCATGCCAATATTAACAAAAACATAAACAAAAAAGGTAAGGGTAAGGCTACCTGCCAGTAGCTTGGTGAAGGCGTGTTGGGCATTGACGGCAATCCACAAACCGCGCATTACCACAAATAAATACAGAGCAAGTAAGGCGGCAACGCCAATTAAACCAAACTCTTCACTAAATACCGAGAAAATAAAGTCAGTATGGCGTTCGGGTAAAAACTCTAGTTGAGATTGTGTACCTTGCAACCAACCTTTACCTTCAATACCTCCAGAGCCGATAGCTATTTTAGATTGAATGATATGGTAGCCTGAGCCAAGGGGATCTTGCTCTGGATTTAAAAAGGTCAAAACGCGTTGTTTTTGATAACCTTTCATCAAAAACATCCACAAAATAGGGACGAATGCTGAGGCTAAACCAACACAAGCGGAAATCAAACGCCAACTAGCACCAGCAAGAAAAATAACAAAAATTCCGGAGCTAGCGATTAACAAAGAAGTGCCTAAGTCGGGTTGCTTAGCGATAAGTAAAGTTGGCAGTAGCACTAGAATAAAGGCAAGTATTACCGTGGATATTTTCACTGGTAAGTTATCTTGGCTAACAAACCAAGCAATCATAATTGGCACGATGAGTTTCATAATTTCAGAGGGCTGAAATTTTATAAAACCTAAATCAAGCCAACGTTGAGCACCTTTACCAACATGACCAAACAACAGCACACTTACCAGCATTAATAAACCCAAGACAAATACGGGGACTGCCCACTTCCGATACACCAATGGTGGGATTTGCGCCACAATAAACATGCCAAGTAGGGCAACACCAATGCTTCTTGCCTTACGATAAACAACGGCTGTTTCCTGACCTCCCGCGCTGTAAACAAGAAATAATCCTAAAGCCAATAATGAGATGAGACCTAATAGTAAAGGTACATCGATATGAAGTCGCTGCCAAAGGCTATGAATTTTATGTTGGTCTTGTCCGCTACTGCGCATTAGTCAGCCTCTTGAGGTGTTGTTATGGCTGAATGTTCGTTTGATTTAGTTGCAGGTTTAGCTTTATGTGTTTGGCTGGTAATGACTCTATCACCGAAATACTGATCCATAACTTGTCTCGCTACGGGAGCTGCATTGGTAGCGCCGCCACCCTTAGCTACATTTTCAATAGCAACGGCAATAACAATTTCTGGTTTGTCAAAAGGTGCGAAAGCAATAAACATAGCGTTATCGCGTTTGTTTTCTGAAGTCGCTTTCGCATCATATTTTTCATCTTGTTTTATACGTGCAACCTGAGCTGAGCCTGTTTTACCTGACGCATCATAGGTAGAGCCTTTAAATGGTCTATAAGCGGTAGCACCAAATTTTTGTACCGTATTATGCATCGCTTGTAACACGAGATCCCAATTTTTGTCTTCTTTAAGCTTTAATGGTGCGCGTGGCTCATAGATTGTTGGCGTAATTTGATGATAAGCATTACCACTACTCTCAATGATCAATTCACTATTGGCTTTTAATAAATGTGGCACCTTACGTTCCCCATGATTTACTAAGGTGGTTAAAGCTTGCGTTAACTGTAGAGGGGTTACTGTCCAATAGCTTTGCCCAATACCAACCGAAAGAGTCTCTCCTGTGTACCAAGACTTATTATATCGGGCGCGCTTCCAAGCAACACTGGGCATAATAGCTTTACTTTCTTCGTGTATGTCAATACCGGTATAATCACCAAAGCCAAATCTTTCCATCATATTGCTGATTTTAGTAATGCCCAATTTAAAGGCGAGATCATAAAAATAGATATTACAGGATTGCTCTATAGCCTTGGTTAAATTAACCATGCCATGCCCCCAAGGTTTCCAATCTCGATATTTATTAGGTAAGCCTTTTAGTTGATACCAACCGGGGTCGTAAATTTCGGTAGTTGGCGTGATAACATTTTCTTCTAAGCCAGTTAACGCGAGGAAGGGCTTAACAGTAGAGGCTGGTGGGTAACCTTGGACGCTGCGGTTAATAAGTGGTAAATCTTTTGATTCAAGTAATTTTTTATAGTTTTTATTACTAATGCCATGAACAAATAAGTTACCATCGTAACTTGGATTTGAATACATGGCTAAAATACCACCAGTACGAGGATCCATTGCTACTATTGCGCCGCGCTTACCTGATAAAGCTCGTTTAGCAATCATTTGTAATTCAATATCTAAGGTTAACGTGAGATCTTTACCTGGTACTGGCGGAGTGTAATTGAGCGTACGAATCACTCTGCCTTGGTTATTTATCTCAACCTCTTGATGACCAATGGTGCCGTGCAGCATATCTTCATAGTATCTTTCGATACCTAGCCTGCCAATACCATAGGTAGCAGCGTAGTTTTCAGATTTACCTTCTTGGTCTAATTTATTAGCATCTTTTCTATTTATTCGGGCTACATAACCTAGGTTATGTGTGGTTAAATCGGAAAAAGGGTAATAACGTTTCAAGCGTGCGCTTACAAAAATCCCAGGGAATTTATGCTGATTAACTGAAAATAAAGCAACTTGTTGATCACTTAAACGAGAATGTAACTCTACCGGTTTAAACCGACGTTTACTTTTCATGGATTTGAAAAATTTAGTTTGTCGCTCTGGACTAATATTGAGTAACAGACTGACTTGCTCAACGCTAGCTTTTATATCATCAACATCTTCAGCGATGACTTCTAAGCTGTATACGGGCTTATTATCGGCGAGTAACACACCATTTCTGTCATAGATTAAACCACGATTTGGCGCGACGGGTAGTAACTTAATGCGATTAGAGTTGGAGCGAGTTTGATACTTCTCAAAAGATTCAACTTGTAAGTTAAATACATTACCAAAAAGTATTAATATAACCAGTACAACACCAGCAAAAGCAATGAAAGTTCTTCGAGCAAATAAATTTGCTTCAGCGGATTGATTTCGAATAACAACGCGACGTTTAGACATTAGTGCACGCTATTAAAAATAATAATATTTACTAAAAGTATGGCTAAGGGAATCATCAACAAAAGCTATTCTCTATGATAAGGGTGGTTAGTGTTTACACTCCAAGCGCGATACAAACTCTCTGCTATGAGTATTCGTACCATTGGGTGAGGCAGCGTTAGCGCTGATAAAGACCACTTTTGCTCTGATGCTTTAATACAAGCGGGCGCTAAACCTTCTGGTCCACCAACAAGTAACGCGACATCTCTGCCATCAAGTTGCCAGCTTTCAAGCTGTTTGGCAAGCTTTGGTGTTGTCCAAGGTTGTCCTTCGACTTCAAGGGTAACGATGCGGTTTCCTTTAGGGATTGCAGCAAGTAATAATTCACCCTCTTTAGCTAGAATACGATTGATGTCAGCATTTTTACCACGTTTTCCAGCAGGAATTTCAACCAAGTTAAAGCTTAAGTCACGAGGGAAGCGGCGGCTGTACTCAGCAAACCCTTGGCTAACCCATGCAGGCATTTTGCTACCAACGGCGTATAAAGTGAGTTTCATAAATCTATCTGGACTATTAGGTTTATTATCATTGAAAGGTTATCGAGTTACTTAGTCGATTGAAGTTAGCCAATTTAAGTAACTAGGTTGAAGTTGACTAGAGTGAAACTTTGATAAAATAACGAGAGTAGGGGCTATAGAAGAGTAATCCACTATGTAAACTTACACCACACCACACTCGTTTTATTATTAGGCAACGCTAAGCAATAATCTATTCAGCCCAAAGTTGCTCAAGGTTATACTTATCACGTTGTTCATCAGTCATCACATGAACGATGATATCTGCTAAGTCGACTAATGCCCACTCACCAACATCGTTACCTTCCATACCACGCGGCTCAACACCTTGAGCACGACACTCCATAGCTACTGATTGAGCGATAGATTTTACATGGCGGTTTGAATTACCTGAACAAATAATCATGTAATCAGCAAAGCTTGCTTTGTCGCTAATATTAAGAGCGATGATATCTCTGCCTTTCATGTCTTCAAGTTTTTCTATGACAAATGCTTTAAGTTGTTCAGTTTGCAAGGTGTTATTCCTATCGTTAATCGTAACTTTTGATGTGCTCTTAATCGAGCGACTATAAATAATAGTACGATATTAACACTTTTTACGCGCAGGGTTAACGGTAAAGATTATTTTTGTTAATAAATTCTGAAATTGAAGGGAGTAATTGATGATTACAACTTTGTTTTTGCACTAATTCTTGACGAATACGTGTTGATGAAATATCAAAAAAGCATTTATGAGCAAAAAATATCTTTCCTGATTCAAGTTGAGTTAATTGAGCAATGTCAGTCGTTTGATAGTTTTTAAGTAATACCTTTGTTTCATCATTCAATTGTTCAATAGGGTAATTTGGTCGAGTATTCACCACCAGATGACACAAGGATAAAATCTCTTGGTATTGATGCCAATGAGTAAATGTCATGAGAGAATCCATGCCAATAATAAAATATATGGGCTGGTCAGGGTATTTCAGCTTTAACTCTTTAAGTGTATCAACCGTATAAGAGTGTCCCGAACGCTTTAATTCTCGTTGGTCACAGGTAAATAGAGTACTATTTTTACAAGCAATTTCAACCATGGCTGCGCGTTGCTCGGCACTTGCGTGGGGTACTAAGTCAGGTGAAATTTTATGGGGGGGAATATGTGCGGGTATTAACAGTATTTTCTGTAAACCTAGCTCATTGGCTACCGCTTGGGCAGAGTGAGTGTGGCCTAAATGAATAGGATCAAAAGTGCCACCTAAAATACCTATACCTTTATCGAGGCTAGGTTTGTGCGAATTGATTTCTCTATTTTGATTAGCCATTTTTTGATTAGCCATAATTAAGACTGAAGGCTGCTGTTTTTTCACCGTGATACAAGGTGATGCACAAATCAGCTAATAAAATAAAAATATTAAACTCGCTACTGGTTTTACTTAATAAGTCTATATCTGCAATACGGGTCATGGCACGCTTTACGTTATCAAGTTTGATATTGGTTAACGCATGTTGGTATAAAGGTTTGCGTTTATCCCAAATACGGTATTGCTTATAAATATTAGCAATACTCTCACCTTGAGCTAATTGATTTAACATGGTGTATAACTGGTTTATTTCTTTATGGAAGACCCAAATTAATTGAGCTGGAGCCATGCCTTCTTGCTGTAGCTGATCAAGCATAGTGATACATTTAGCACAATCTCCTCGCAATAAAGCATCAATAACCTGAAAAGGATTAAATTTCGCTTGATTAATGATTAGCTGCTCAGCTTGTTCAATACTAATGTTTTGTGAGCCAAAGAGTAAGACAAGTTTATCTAGCTCTTGGGCAAGTGCGAGTAAATTACCTTCAAAGAGCTCAATAAGTAGCGCGTTTAATTCTGGAGATATATGAAGTTGTAACTGTCTTGCTTGGTTATTTAACCATTGAGGCATGAGTTTTAGCTCAATATCATACAATGGTAGATAGCAGCCTAATTGGGTCAGGGTTTTAAACCACTTTCTATTTGCGCTAGCTGCATCAAGTTTTGCGCCGTGGAATATAAATATCACATCCTGTGGAACATGACCGCTATTAATGTCTTGTGTTAATCGTTCAGCTAAAGCAAGCAAGGCCTTGTTACCAGCATCGCCAACTTTTACCGTTGTTAATTCAATTTCAATGATACGTTGGCTAGCAAAAAGGCTTAACGATTGATATTCATCAAGTAACTGCTGCCAATCAAAGCCAGTATCACTACTAAAACGAATAATCTCACTAAACCCTTGGTTTTTAGCATGGTTTTTAATGGCAGCTAAGCTGTTATTTTTTTGCCATGGCTCATCACCAAAAACCAACCACACAGGTTTGAAACCCTGACGTAGGGTATTATCTAGCTGGTTATGGTAAATTTTCATGAAGGCCTTTTATTAACTATAAAATGTGTGCTTTACAGTGGGTTGTGAAACTTATCAAAACGTTCTTACTTTAACTAACGTTGAATTCTTGCCAAATCACGTAATATTTTATCGGCAGCCGAGGTTCTCATTTCACTTAACAATAAAGATAACTCTCGGCTTTTTGCCAAGGCGAGGTTAGGGTCGTCTTGGTAATCGCGATAAAGCTCAAAGCGAAAGTTTTTTGCATCTTCACCAGTAAAGCGTACTTGATAATGCACTGAATATATCAGTTCATACTCTGCTACTTGTCCATTAGAGAATAATGATAATGTTCGTCTATCTAACTTATCTGAAAGAATACGTAATTCAGGAATGTCAGTTTTTGAGTGTTTTAATACATTAACTTGGTTGCGAGTCAAATTGAGCTTAACTAACCGCGTTAATTCACCGTGAACATCGCTTGAACTAACATAAAGTGTTTGTAAATCATCGTCGAGCAAATAATCACCGCGTAGTTGAAAACCACAAGCTGATAATAAGCTTGTGGTTAACAATGCGATAATTAAGCTTTTAATGACAAGGCTTAATTTATACATTTATCAATAACCCAGTTAGTTGGCGACAATATTAAGTAATTTACCTGGAATATAAATAACTTTGCGTATGGTATTGCCATCGGTAAATTTCAATACGCTTTCGTCATTTAAGCCAAGTGTTTCAACATCTTCTTTACTTGCATCAGCAGCAACAGTAATTTTTGCACGTAACTTACCATTCACTTGCACAATAATAAGCTTTTCATCTTCAACTAGCGCGCTATCGTCAACTACAGGCCAGCTAGCATCTTCAACATTTAAGTCACTACCGCCAACAACCTGCCATAAATGATGACATAAGTGTGGAGTAATTGGCGTTAGCATCAACACAACCGAGCGAACCGCTTCTTGCATTACCGCTTTATCTTCATCGCTGTTTAACTTGGCTTTCCCTAAATGGTTCATTAACTCCATGATGGCAGCAATGGCAGTATTAAAGGTATTACGGCGACCTATGTCATCGGTTACTTTGGCAATGGTTTTGTGTAATTCGCGGCGTAATTTCTTCTGGTTACTGTTTAATGTTAATCCGGTAATATCTGCTACAGGAGTACCTTTAGTACTTTCAGTGAAGTCATTCGCTAACTTATAAACACGCTTAACAAAGCGATATGCACCTTCAACACCGGCGTCAGACCATTCTAGTGTTTGCTCTGGTGGTGAAGTGAACATGATAAATAAGCGCACAGTATCAGCGCCGTATTTTTCAATAACTTCTTGTGGGTCAATGCCGTTATTTTTTGATTTAGACATTTTACTCATGCCGGCAGATAGCACTGGCTGACCATCAAGTTTACTTATTGCTGAGGTAACATGACCTTTATCGTCACGCTCTACAGTGACATCACTTGGAGCAATCCACTCTTGTGCGCCATTGTCAGCTTCACGGTAATAAGTTTCAGCTAAAACCATGCCTTGGCATAAAAGTTTTTTAAATGGTTCATCACAATCAACTAAACCAACATCACGTAATAGTTTATGGAAAAAACGTGAATATAATAAATGTAAAATAGCGTGCTCAATACCACCGATATATTGATCAACAGGTAACCAATAGTTTGCTTTAGCAGGGTCAATCATTTGGGTATCGTCATTAGGTGAACAATAACGTGCGTAATACCATGATGATTCCATAAAAGTATCAAAGGTATCTGTTTCACGCAGCGCTTCTTCACCGTTATAAGTCGTTTTTGCCCACTCAGGGTCCGCTTTTATCGGTGAGGTAGTACCATTCATGACCACATCTTCTGGCAATATTACCGGTAATTCACTTGTTGGTACAGGTACCGATTCTCCGTTAGCCAGATTAATCATTGGGATTGGTGTACCCCAATAACGCTGTCGAGAAACCCCCCAATCACGTAAACGGTAGTTAGTAGTTATCTTACCTTTGTTTTCGCTAGTCAATTTATCACTAATGGCTTTAAAAGCTTGCTCAAAATCTAGGCCGTCAAATTCACCTGAATTAATTAAGGTAGATTTTTCTATAATAGCCGCTTTGTTAATATCATCAGACTCTTGTCCAGCAATAACTTGCTCTATGGCTAAACCATATTTTGTGGCAAATTCATAATCACGCTGGTCGTGTCCCGGTACAGACATTACCGCACCTGAGCCATAATCCATCAGGACAAAATTAGCAGCCCAAATAGGCACTAATTTACCAGTAAGCGGGTGAATAGCTTTAAGGCCGGTATCAACACCTTTCTTTTCCATTGCAGCCATGTCAGCTTCAGTGGTTTTACTATTTTTACATTCAGCAATAAAGGCAGCTAAATCAGCGTTATCTTTGGCGGCAGTTTGTGCTAATGGATGTTGCGCGGCAAGTGCGACATAAGTAACACCCATTAAGGTATCAGGGCGGGTAGTGTAAATATCAAAACTTTCTGTCGAGTCAGCAACAGCAAAAGTCATCTCAACACCTTGAGAGCGACCAATCCAATTACGTTGCATAGTTTTTACTTGTTCAGGCCAGTCGGTTAACTGATCTAAATCATCAAGTAACTCTTCGGCGTAATCAGTAATTTTAATAAACCATTGAGGGATCTCTTTACGCTCAACAATTGCACCCGAGCGCCAGCCACGACCGTCAATAACTTGCTCGTTTGCCAGTACAGTTTGATCTACCGGATCCCAGTTTACCGTAGCATTTTTCTTATACACTAGACCTTTTTCGAAAAGCTGGGTAAAGAACCACTGTTCCCAGCGATAGTAATCAGGTTTACACGTAGCTAACTCACGGCCCCAGTCATAGCCAAAACCTAGTGATTGCAATTGATTACGCATGTAGTCAATATTCTCGTAGGTCCATTTCCCTGGTGCTGTTTTGTTTTTAATAGCAGCGTTTTCAGCGGGTAAGCCAAAAGCATCCCAACCCATAGGTTGCATGACATTTTTGCCTTGCATACGTTGGTAGCGAGAAATAACATCACCTAAGCTGTAATTACGTACATGACCCATGTGCAGTCGACCACTAGGGTAAGGGAACATAGCTAAGCAGTAAAATTTTTCTTTGTCTGGGTTTTCAATAGCTTGAAAAGTGTTGTTATCAGTCCAAAATTTTTGTACTGTTGCTTCAATCGCTTGGGGATTATAAATGGCTTCCATTAAGACTTTCTCTAATGCTTTTAAGATGTTACCGAATTGCTTGTTATACGACATAAAGTTGCATAAACAGCGGTTAGATTATCGCTGTAGAATACCTTATATAACTGGGTAACAACAAGCATAATTAAGCGTAAACGATAACTTTTCCTATACTTAAACCTATAGTTAAAGTAATACCCTTAAGGGAGAATACTAATGTCACAACAAAATGATTATTTTGCCGATATTTATCAAAAGCTCAACGACTGGTTGGTTGAAGTAAAAGTTGAGCAAAAGCCGCACATTGACGAGTTTATCAAGCAAGCTAAGTTATATGCGGGTGCTGCGGAAACAATGTCAGAGGAAAAGCTACAACAATTTACCGAGAATTTAAAATATGATCTGCATGACTTTTATCAATTAAATCGAGCACAGGCCAAAAGCTCGGTCTACTTAGGTTTATTAAATGAAACATTGTGGGATAACCTCGCCAAGTTAACCGATAAATCGCAAGTTGAATGGGCAGAGCTTGTTGATGATTTTAATCATGATGGTATATATAAAAGTGGCGACTTTATTGGCTTTGGTAAACTGCAATGTGAACAATGCGATGAAACAATCACTATTATGCATTTTAGTGAAATTGCTGATTGTGCTCATTGTGGCTCAACAGACTTTATTCGTCTCCCGCTCAACCCTTAACTTTACAATTACTTGTTAGCAGAAATGTTAGCAAGTACACTAGCGCCAAAATTTCGATACGCTAAGTTCGATACTTTCATTATTAGGAGCGAGACTCAATAACGCTCTTTACAGGATTTACATGACTAAAATGCCTACTTTCCTTGCAGATCAAACCCGCCTAATTGTTGATGATCTCACTTCTCCTTTGTCAGCTACATTATTTTCCGATAATAAAGAACCAGCCAGTAAAGACAATGAATTTGGCGTGCAGGGCTTAGTTGGTCATGAAAGAGCAAAGGAGGCTTTAGAGTTTGGCTTATCTATGTCTGCAATTGGCTTCAATGTTTTTGCTATGGGCGAGCATGGCACAGGGCGACAAACATTAATTAAACAAATGTTAACCTCGCTCGCTAATGTGAAAACAGCACCTGATGAATGGTGTTATACCAATAATTTTGACAAAAGCCATATTCCGTTAACGTTGTCGGTTAAGCCTGGTGATGGCAAAAAATTATTAATAAGCATGAATAAATTTATTGATGGTTTACTTAGTTTGTTTCCTGAGGTTTTTGATAACCCCGGCTACCAAAGACAAAAGTCAGCTATTGATCGAGAGTTTAATCAAAAATACGATCAAGCAATTTCAGTGGTCGAAGAGCTTGCTCTAAAAGAGAATGTGGTTTTATATGAAGAAAATGGCGAAGTAGGTTTTTCACCTTTAGTTGAAGGTAAACCATTAAGTGATAAAGAGTTTTCGAATCTAAATGAAACTGATAGAGCAAGTTTTTATAAATCGCTAAATGAATTGGAAAACGTTCTGTCCGAGCAATTGTTAGAGCTACCGTTATGGAAACGTCTTTCTTTTGATCAGTCACGACAACTTAAAAATGATACTGCAGAGAAGGCAGTTAAACCTTATATCACTGAATTAGAAAAAGAATTTAGTAATAATGATGACGTATTAAAATATTTAGGTAAAGTGAAAAACCATGTAGTCGATGCTGTTTTAGAGATTTTAGTAACTGAGTCTGATGATACTCCGACAGATAAAGAATTACGCAAACTAATGGTTGAACGTTTTTTACCAAACTTACTGGTACCATGTGATAACACAAAAGGGGCTCCTGTGGTTTATGAGCAAAATCCTACCTATCAAAACTTATTTGGTCACGTCGATTTTGCTAGTTTTCAAGGCAGCAGTTATACCAGTTATCGCTTAATAAGACCTGGCGCTTTGCATAAGGCCAATGGTGGTTATTTACTATTAGATGCCGATAAAGTATTAAGTCAACCTATGGTGTGGTCGCGTTTGAAGTTAGCGTTAAAAACTCAACAAATTACCATTGAAAACCCTTATTCTGAATATAGCCAGCCTAGTGGTTATAGCTTGCAACCAGAAAAAATTCCCATGCAAGTTAAAGTAGTACTGCTTGGGGATGCTGAAATTTATTATACATTACAAGATTACGACCAAGAATTTACTGAGCTATTTAGAGTGCTAGCCGATTTCGACCGTCACCTAGATAAAACTGATAGTAATTTAATTGCGTTTGGACAATTAATCAGACAACGTGCAGATAAACATAATTATCCCGAAGTTAGTGATGATGCAGTTTTAGAACTCGTTCGTTATGCCCTTAGACGAGGCGAGCATAAACATAAAGTGTCAGCAAATATCGTACAGGTAAATGATTTACTGGATGAAGCAAATTACTGCTGGCAAAAGCAAGGCAGTCAAGGACCTTTAAAAGCACAACATATTGCTTTAGCACAAGCAGCGAAAAAGCGTCGTATTGGTCGGTTAAGTGAAACATGGCTCAGTGAAATTAAGGAACAACAAGTATTGATTAATACCGAAGGTAGCTTTATCGGTAAAGTGAATGGCTTAACCGTGCTTGAGATCGGCGATAGTGTTTTTGGTACTCCTGCACGTATAACTGCAACCGTTTATGCAGGTAGCGAAGGCGTTACAGATATCGAACGAGAAGTCGACTTAGGTAAATCAATTCACTCCAAAGGTGTTTTGCTTTTAACGGGGTATTTGGGTCATAAATATGGACAAACATTCCCAGTAAGTATTTCTGCCAACATTGCCATAGAACAATCCTATGGACATATAGATGGTGATAGTGCCTCTATGGCTGAGCTTTGCGCACTTATTTCTGCTATTACCTTATTACCAATAGATCAAAGTCTTGCCATAACAGGTTCAATTAATCAACACGGTGAAGTACAGTCTATTGGCGGTGTTAACGAGAAAATAGAAGGGTTCTTTCAGTTGTGCCAAGATAAAGGTTTAACAGGAACACAAGGTGTTATAATCCCGCAAACCAACGTTATTAACTTAATGCTTAATGATGAAGTGATTAATGCGGTGTCTCGCGGAGAGTTTTCAATACATGCCGTTGAAACAATTGATCAAGCACTGGAGTTATTGATGAATGTAGATGCGGGTATTATTAGTAAGACAGGCCGTTATCCACGTAAATCTATTCATGGTTTGGCACTTGATAAGCTAGAAAATTTTTCCGATATACTTAATGGCTCTGAAGAATAAGATTACTACCGTGAAGCTCAGTAATTGAGCGCCTCCAGCTCAGTAATTGAGTGGTTCTAGCTCAGTAATTGAGCGGTTACAGCTCGGTAGTTGAGCGGTTCTAGCTCGGTAATTGAGCGGTTCTAGCTCGGTAATTGAGCGGTTCCAGCTCGGAAATTGCACTTCCTAAAGCTTTTGTTATAATGATAGGATAAAACAACAAGCAGTGTGGGATTCAAGTGGAATTTTCGGCGGAAGAATTGGAATTTTTCAACAATATCTTTGCTGAAAAATCAACCGATAGCATAATTAGTGACTCACATCCCAAGTTTGTTGTGCAAGCAGGCGTGCCTCAGAATTTAAGACAAGTGCTAGTGGGTAGTAAATTAACGTTATTAGCAGAAATTAGTCATTATCAATTATGGTTCCCTGTCACTTTAACCATTAATAAACAAGGTGTATTCTCACCTAAATTAGGCACTCCTGAAGTTATTGACGTAAGAGGGCACGAGCGTAGTTGGCGAATAAAAACGCCTAAAAATGTAGCCGTCATTGATATTTCTCATGATCAAAAAATTGAAATATTGTCACTTTCGGCTACAGGGTTAACGTTAAAAGTACCTAACTCAGGTAATAATTATATTGACCTAAAGCAGTATTCATTTGAAATGAGTTTAGCAGGTGAAGAGCCTCTCAAGCTTGAGCTAGACTTAGTCAGACATGATAAAAATATTGTTGCAGCTAAATTTAAGGATTTACAGGAGGGGAAGGAAGCATTAAGAAAATTCCTCTTCAACTCACATCAATTGAAGTACTCGAACCTTTATCAAGACGTTATTTAATAAAGTTCTTGTCAAATAACAATATCTCTGTATAATGCGCGCCTCGATAACAGGTTGAATGAATTTCAGCCAAAGTTAGTCCAATAAGCGACTTACTTATACTAACTAGTAATAGTTTAATAGATGTATAAGTATATTGAGATGAGTGGGGTTTTACCGCCCAATAGACTTCCCAGCTAATTCGCCCCTAGAATTAGCAAGAAATATAGCGTCAATAGAACGCTATGCGCCTTAAGTCTTCCTGGTGGTTTCCTCGTATATATTTTACGCAGGTTAAGACTTAGCAATTTAAATCAAATGCTATTAAGTGCAGCTAATTAACACCCGTTAATTTGGCGGTAGCTTTGTGATTGATTTTTATAATTACGCCCAAGTAGTTATGCTCAAGTAATGCGCCTGCCTTGAGAAGATGAAAATTATTTATGACTGATCAAAAAACTGAAACTGTAACTGAAGCTGTAGCTTTTGCCTCTTTAGGCTTGCCTGAAAACTTATTATCCGCTGTTCTTTCTATTGGTTTCAACTCTGCTACCGATATTCAAGCACTAACTATACCGCCATTACTTGAAGGCAAAGATGTATTAGGTGAAGCACAAACAGGTACAGGTAAAACTGCTGCGTTTGGCTTACCTGCATTAGCAAAAATTGATACATCAGTTAGAAAACCACAATTGATGGTTTTAGCACCTACACGTGAATTGGCGATGCAAGTTGCTGAAGCAATTGAATCTTTCGGTAAAGACATGAAAGGTTTACGTGTTGCAACATTATACGGTGGCCAATCTTACGGACCACAATTTCAACAACTAGAGCGTGGAGCACAAGTTGTTGTTGGTACTCCTGGTCGTTTAATGGATCACTTACGTCGTAAAAGCCTGAAGTTAGATGAATTACGTGTTTGTGTGCTTGATGAAGCAGATGAAATGTTAAACATGGGCTTCTTAGAAGACATCCAGTGGATTTTGGATCATTTACCAAAAACTACTCAAATGTGTTTGTTCTCTGCGACTATGCCACCTGCAATTCGTAAAATTGCTAATCGTTTCTTAAAAGATCCTGAGCACATTAAAGTTGCTGCTGTTAAAAAAGCAAAAGCTAACATTACCCAGTACGCTTGGAAAGTTAGTGGCATCACTAAAATGACAGCGTTAGAGCGTATTGCTGAAGTTGTTGAATACGATGCAATGATTATCTTTGTTCGTACTCGTAACGACACTGTAGACATTGCCGAAAAATTAGAACGTGCTGGTTACCCGGCATTAGCATTAAATGGTGATTTGAACCAAGCACAACGTGAACGTTGTATTGAGCAAATGAAATCAGGCAAATCGTCTATTTTAGTTGCTACTGACGTTGTTGCACGTGGTTTAGATATCCCACGTATCTCATTAGTTATTAACTATGATTTACCTGGTGATAACGAAGCATATGTTCACCGCATTGGTCGTACTGGTCGTGCTGGTCGTGAAGGTATGTCAATTGCTTTCGTACGTCCACGTGAAATGTACTCAATTCGTCATTATGAGCGTTTAACGTCAGGTACAGTACTTGATTACCAATTACCAAACATTCAAGACATTGGTAAAATACGTATTGAGCGTACTCGTGTTGAAGTTGCAAAAATTGTTGCAGATAAAGATATCTCAAGCATGCGTGAAATTGTTGAAGGCATGGCTGCTGAATCAGAAGTCTCTATGATTGATCTTGCTGCTGCATTACTTTTCCAAAAGCAAATGAAGCAACCACTTCAACCAAAAGAAGATCCTAAGCCTCGTCGTGATGCACGTGAACGTAACGACCGTAATGACCGTGGCGATCGTAACAGTCGTGGTAACGACCGCAACAGCCGTGGTAATGACCGTAATAGTCGTGGTAATGATCGAAATGACCGTGGCAACCGTGAAGAAAGACCACGCAAAGCTAAAGTTAACCGCAGCGATGTTGATTGGCAAACTTACCGCCTAGAAGTGGGTAAAGAACATGGTGCACGTCCAGGTGATATCGTTGGCGCTATCGCTAATGAAATTTCATTAGACAGTAGTTACATTGGTGCTATTAACTTACATGATAAACATAGTTTTGTTCAATTACCTAAAGGTATCCCAACAGACTTGTTTAACCAATTGAAGGGCGTGCGCGTTCGTCGTCAACCTCTTTCAATCACTACTTCAGATGAAGCAGTTGTTAGCCAGCAACAACGTCCAAATCGTCGTACTGAAAAAGCAGCACGTCATACCTAATTGATGCGATAGCTTTATACCATCACGCG
The DNA here is from genome assembly GCA_002163005.1 of Colwellia psychrerythraea. GTDB lineage: Bacteria > Pseudomonadota > Gammaproteobacteria > Enterobacterales > Alteromonadaceae > Colwellia > Colwellia psychrerythraea_C. The sequence continues at coordinate 62,166 of MAAF01000044.1, forward strand.
TAAAGGAGTGAACACTTTTTTATGTGGGATGGTATTACTTTAAAAAGCGCCTTATGGCGCTTTTTTTGTTTTTTCGCTATAAGAAAAGCAATTCTAGGGCCTTTTATGCTAAAAAGTGTAAGTTTTTATCTCAGTCACCTTGTTTGCGTATTGCTTTATCTATTACTATAGAGCCACTTAGTACAATTAATTTTTCAACCAAAAATAATTCTAATAATAATGTCTGAAGTAACCCCCAAATCAAACGTTGAATCAGCCCATCATTTCGCTATTCGTGTCTATTACGAAGATACCGATGCAGGTGGAATTGTCTATTATGCGAACTATTTGAAGTTTTTTGAACGCGCGCGAACAGAGTGGCTAAGAGAAATAGGTATAAACCAAGAAGTATTTTTGCAACAAAAGTTAGGTTTTGTGGTCAGAAAGGTTGAAATGGATAATGTTGCCTCGGCAAGACTTGATGATTTACTTGAAGTGAACTCAACCATTATAACCTTGAAGCGTGCAAGCTTAGTGTTTCACCAACAAATTACCAATCAAGAAAAACAAATATTGTGTACTGCTAAAATACGTATAGCTTGCGTCGATTTTAGTCAAAATAAACCCTGTGCTATTCCCGAATTAATATTAGGAGCGTTTAAACGTGTCAGCTGAAATATCTATTTTCCATTTGTTTTTAGAAGCAAGCATATTGGTGCAATTTGTCATGCTTGTTTTGCTTACTTTTTCTATTGTTTGTTGGGCGATGATATTTCAACGCAGAAAAATTCTACGTACTGCCGCTGCGGAATTAAAAGCATTTGAAGATAAATTCTGGAGCGGAGCCGATTTAAGCAAACTTTATAGCGAAACCTGTGCAAAATCACAAATACAAGGCATAGAAAGTTTATTTATAGCCGGTTTTAAAGAATTTGCCCGTCTGCGAAAAAGTCATATTGATAACCCTCAAATTATTGTTGATGGTACACACAGAGCCATGCGTGTTGCTTTATCGCGTGAAGTAGACAGCTTAGAAACGCATTTACCTTTTATGGCGACAGTAGGCTCGATTAGTCCTTATATTGGTTTGTTCGGTACCGTATGGGGCATTATGAATTCATTTATTGCATTAGGTGCGGTAAAACAAGCCACACTTGCTATGGTCGCGCCGGGTATTGCTGAAGCATTAATTGCCACCGCAATGGGCTTGTTTGCGGCAATACCTGCGGTTATTGCCTTTAACCGCTTTAGTCATAAAGTTGAAAAACTAGAAAATAGTTATGGTAACTTTATGGACGAATTTTCAAGTATTTTACAACGTCAATCAGCCGCCGAGCAATCTACTAAATAGGGTATTACTATGTACCAAAGAGTTAGACGCCGCAAAGTGGCTGAAATAAATGTGGTTCCGTATATTGATGTGATGTTGGTATTACTCATTATTTTTATGGTTACCGCGCCTTTAATAACCCAAGGGGTTAAGGTTGATTTACCGCAAGCGGAAGCAGAGCCCCTTGATGAAGACAGTAAAACACCACTGGTTGCCAGCGTAGATGCTCAAGGGCTTTACTATTTAACCGTAGGAGCCAATGATAAAGAGCCTATGTCTGCTGAAGAAGTTGCGATATTAGTTAAAGCGCACCTAGCCGTTGAACCAGGTACTCCTGTTGTTGTTAATGGTGATGGCGCCGTATCATATGATGCCGTTATACAACTTATGGTTATGCTCCAAACGGTAGCAGGTGTTCCATCGGTTGGTTTAATGACAGACTCGGTGGGAGAATAGCGTGGCCCAGCAGTTAACATCTCGTTTTAATATGAGCTCACCTTTTTTTAAAGCAGTGTGGTTAAGTATCGCTTTGCATGTTCTCTTATTTGTCGGTTTATTGGCAGGAGATTTTTCTTCCGAACCTAAACCACAGCCTACGCCAACAAGTCAATCATCTGAGCCCATTAAGGCAGTGGTTGTTGATAAAGCTAAGTTTGAGCAAGCGGTAAATAAGATTAAGAGACAAAAAACTCAAGCACTCGATGCAGAGAAAAAGCGACTTAAAGCTGTTGAAAAACGTGCGTCAGATGCTAAAAAACGTCGCGTTAAAGAACAAGCTCGCATCAAAAAACTAGAAAAACAACGTAAGCTGAAAGAACAAGAAAAAATAAAAGCTGATAAAGCTGCTAAATCATCGAAAGCTAAAGCAGCTAAAGCTGAAAAAGTACGTAAGCAAAAAGAGCAGGAGAAACAAGTCGCTGAAAAAGCCGCTGCTGCTGCCAGAAGTAAACGCTTAAAAGAAGAAGCGGAGGCAAAAAAAGCTGAGGACTTACGTCTTAAAAAAATAGCTGAGCGAAAACGTCAAGAAATAGCCGCAAAAGAACAGGCAATTCAAGATGCTATGTTAGCAGAGCAAATGGCTGATGAAATGGCGACCCGTAATCAAGCAAGACATAAACAAGTGATGAGCGAAACTCAACGATACTCAGCCTTAATCACCCAAAGTATTAATCAACGTATGATTAAAGATCGCAGCACTATGGCCGGTAAATCTTGTAAATTAGATATTACTTTAGCACCATCTGGTTTTGTTATCGCTGTTAAAGTAGGGCAAGGCGATAAAGTGGTGTGTAATGCCGCTAAAATAGCGGTTGGCAAAGCAGGTAATTTACCTGTTTCTAAAGATCCTGAAGTATTTAAAGAGATGCGAAAACTTTCAGTGACTGTTATACCAGAATTTTAGTGTTAGATTGTGCTTATGCGCGTTACTAACATAATGTTAAATTGTTTAACCTAGATAGCGAAAATAAGCTATTTAAAGGAATATATTAAAAAATATGAAATTATTATCAAACATTGTATTTGGTGCCCTGATTGCATTAACTTCTATTAAGGCAATGGCAGCATTAGAAATTGTCATAACTGGGGGGGTAGATAGCGCAAGACCAATAGCTATAGTACCTTTTGATTGGAGCGGTGCTGGTGAGCGACCAGAATTATTATCAAAAGTTATCAGTGATGATTTACTACGTAGTGGCAAGTTTAGCCCTATTGCAAGCGATAAGTTTCCGCAAACCATTTCTGATGCTAAAGCAATTGATTACAGTGCTTGGGCTAACTTGGGTGCTGAAGCCGTAGTGTTAGGTAAAATTAACGAAGTTGCACCGGGTCGTTATCAAGTCAGCTATCAGTTAGTTGATGTGATACGCGGACAGGTCACTGGCGGTGAAACCTCAATGCTTAGTAATGGTGAGCTAGTTAATACTAAAGATCATATATTGGCGCAAAGCAGTGCTAATATTCAATTAAATCAAGCGCGTCGTTATGCGCACAGTATTAGTAATGTTATTTATGAAAAACTCACTGGAAGTAAAGGTGCTTTTTTAAGCAAAATTGCTTATGTTATTGTTCGCGATCAAGGAAAGTATCCATACCAACTCGCTTTTGCCGATTATGATGGTTTTAATGAACACGTATTGTTAAGTTCTAAAGAACCGTTAATGTCGCCATCTTGGCATCCTAATGGTGACAAATTAGCCTATGTTTCATTTGAAAATCGTCAAGCACAAATCCATAGTATTGATATTTATACTGGAGAGCGGAAAACAGTTAGTTCATTTTATGGCATAAACAGTGCTCCACGCTATTCTCCTGATGGGAAGCGTATGGCAATGGTTTTGTCAAAAGATGGTAATCCAGACTTATATGTTATGGATTTAGCAAGCATGAAATTACGTCGCATCACACGTAATCGAGCAATAGATACTGAGCCAAGTTGGACTCCTGATGGTAATTCATTGATATTTAGTTCAGAACGGGGTGGAAAACCACAGCTATATCGCGTAGATTTAGCCGGGGGGAAAGTAAGACGTTTAACTTTTGATGGTGAGATGAACCTAGGAGGTTCTGTAACACCTGATGGTAGACAACTGATTATGGTCAATAGAACGCGCGGGAAATACCGTTTAGCGAAGCAAGAATTAGCGTCTGGTTTATTTCAGGTGTTAACCGAAACTCGTTTAGATGAGTCACCAAGTGTGTCACCTAATGGTGGTATGATCATATACAGTACCTTACATAATAATCGACAAGTATTGGGTTTAGTGTCGGTAGATGGTCGCTTTAAAGCTAGATTGCCTGCACTTGATGGTCAAGTGAAAGCACCTGCTTGGTCACCATTTTTATAATAATAAGATATGCACAAGAACCAATTGAATTTTAACTTATAATTTTAGAACAAAGGAAAATAAAATGCGCTTTAATAACATAGTAAAAAGCTTAGCAATTGCTTTACCTCTTACCATTCTATCTGCTTGTAGCTCAAACTCTGACACCGATGAGCAAAGCCAAGTCGATACTAATGCCCAAATTACTCAAAATGCTGAAGATGCTAGAAAAGCACAAGAAGCCGTACAAGTTACAGCTGCAAAACGTGCTGCTGAAATTGAAGAACAAAAACGTCAAGAATTAGCACAATTACGCTCAGAGCATATCGTTTATTTTGATTTTGATGTTTCAAACGTAAATGACCAGTATTCAGCTATTTTAGATGCACATGCTAAATTCTTAAATGCTAACTCAGATGTAAAAGTATTAATTGAAGGTCATGCCGATGAACGTGGTACACCTGAATATAATATTGCATTAGGCGAACGTCGTGCTAAATCAGTGGAAACTTATTTAGAAAATATGGGGGTTGATGCTAGTCAACTTACTGTAGTTAGCTATGGCGAAGAAAAACCAATGGTTAAAGATCGTAGCGAAAATGCTTTTACTAAAAACCGTCGTGCCGTATTAGTTTACTAATACTTACTAAGACTTAACCAGTCTCAACTAAACAGGTAACTGAATGAAACTAACTAAAGTTTTATTTGGCATGATGTTTACAGCTAGCGCCGTTAGTGCGTTAGCTGTAGCTAAAGCGCCAGTCATTGATGTTAACGCCAATTCTATCGACTCATCTGCGTTAACAGAGCAATTAACAACCTTGTCACGTAAGCTAGACTCACGTAATAAGGCCCAAGTGAATATTCAACGTCAATTAGACCATTTACAAACTGAAGTAAATGAACTTCGAGGCGTAACTGAGTTACATACCCACAAGTTAAGTCAAGTATTAGAGCGGCAAAGAGAACTGTATCAAGAAATTGATAGACGGGTGAATGAAGTACTAGAAGCAACCAATAAAAGAGCTACAGTTACTACGAGTCCAACTGGGACAATTAACACCGCGGTTAATGCCACGAATTACAGTAATAACTTAACTGAAAATGAAAGCTATGATCGTGCTCTTAATCTCGTTTTAAAAGATAAGCGTTACCAGCAAGCTATTGTTGAATTTAAAGCCTTTAATAAAAACTTTCCAAATTCTAGCTATGCACCTAATGCCCATTACTGGTTAGGTCAATTACTCTTTAATCAAGGTGAACTTGCCCAAGCTAACCAAGAGTTTCTTATTGTTGTTAACAAACATAAAGATTCTACTAAGCGTCCTGATGCTCTATTAAAGCTTGCCATGGTTGCTCAAAAGCAAAATGATACTAAAAAAGCAGTTGCAACCTATCAACAGTTATTAAAAGAGTACCCGGAATCAACAGCGGCGAAACTTGCCAAGCCACGCTTAGCCAGTTTAACTAATTAAAATATTTGCAGGCTAATGGCATAAATTAGCTTTTTGTTGACGATAAAACTAGCGCATTGCTGAGAATTTGCTCGAACAGAAAATAATATCAAAAAAAACGAAGTTTATTGTTGCACTTAAATAAATTATGAGTATTATATGCCCCGCATTGAGGCAGTGACTCAATGTGTGTCGGCCGTTAGCTCAGCTGGTAGAGCAGTTGGCTTTTAACCAATTTGTCGAAGGTTCAAATCCTTCACGGCCGACCAAATTCTAACTTAAAGTAATGACTTTACGTTTGAATAATAAGTCTTCTTATCGTAGTAGATAGTGGAGCAAGTAAATTGAAAATATAAATCTTGAATCGGCCGTTAGCTCAGCTGGTAGAGCAGTTGGCTTTTAACCAATTTGTCGAAGGTTCAAATCCTTCACGGCCGACCAATTCAAGAATATATATCGTTTACTTACAATTAGGAACGGCCGTTAGCTCAGCTGGTAGAGCAGTTGGCTTTTAACCAATTTGTCGAAGGTTCAAATCCTTCACGGCCGACCAATCCTAATTTAAAGACCAATTTGTATCATCCACCTTAATTATCCTGATATGAATCAAGCCAAGGCTTTTAACCGTTTAAGCTAAATTTATTCGAAGGTTAAAGTACTTCACGGCCGACCACTCCTAATTTAAAAATACAATATAAAGACCAACATATATTATCCACCCTAATCATCCTGATCTGAAT
>MAAF01000117.1 GCA_002163005.1 Colwellia psychrerythraea
CTTACTCATACTTTGAGAAAAAGCGAATTAGAAAGGACTTTGGTAAAAGTGCACAAGTAATGGAATATCCATTCTTGTTGTCCATTCAACTCGATTCTTTCCGCAAGTTTATTGATCTTGACGCAACAGGTGAAACCGGTCTAGAGGCTGCTTTCCGTTCTATTTTCCCTATTAAAGCTTATTCAGGTAGCTCAGAATTACAATATGTAAGCTATCGTTTAGGTGAACCATTATTTGACGTTAAAGAATGTCAAATACGTGGTGTGACTTATTCTGCACCATTACGCGTGAAATTACGCTTAGTGGTTTACGATAAAGAAGCCGCAGCCGGTACTGTTAAAGATATCAAAGAACAAGAAGTGTACATGGGCGAAATCCCGTTGATGACAGATAACGGTACCTTCGTAATTAATGGTACTGAGCGTGTTATCGTTTCACAATTACATCGTTCTCCTGGTGTATTCTTTGATCACGATAAAGGTAAAACGCATTCATCGGGTAAAGTATTATATAACGCACGCGTTATTCCTTACCGCGGTTCATGGTTAGATTTTGAATTCGATCCAAAAGATAACTTATTTGTACGTATCGATAGACGTCGTAAATTACCAGCGTCAATCATCTTACGTGCATTAGAATACTCGACTGAAGAAATTTTAGCGATGTTCTATGACACAACTGACTACACCATCAAAGGTGATAAGTTGATCATGGATCTTATCCCTGAACGTCTTCGTGGCGAAACTGCTATTTTTGATATTTCTATCAAAAAGGGTGAAGTATTAGTTGAATCTGGTCGTCGCATTACCGCACGTCATATTCGCGCTTTATCAAAAGCAAAATTAGATAAACTAGAAGTACCAGCAGATTATATCGTTGGTCGTGTTTTATCAAAAGCTTACATCGACAAATCTACAGGTGAGGTAATTGCTGAAGCAAATGCTGAAATCACTTTAGAATTATTAGCCGAGCTTAGCCAAGCGGGCCATAAAGTATTATCTACTTTATACATGAACGAATTTGATGTTGGTTCATACATGTCAGATACACTTCGTGTTGATAGCTCAACTAACAAGCTAGAAGCGTTAGTTGAAGTATACCGCATGATGCGTCCAGGCGAGCCACCAACGAAAGACGCTGCTGAAGGGTTATTCTCTAACTTATTCTTTGCATCAGAACGCTATGACTTATCAACGGTAGGTCGTATGAAGTTCAACCGTCGTGTTGGTAACGCAGATGATGTTGGTACTGGTATCTTGTCTAAAGAAGACATTATTTCAGTGATGAAAACCCTAATCGGCATTCGTGACGGTAAAGGTGAAGTTGATGATATCGATCACTTAGGTAACCGTCGTATTCGTTCTGTTGGCGAAATGGCTGAAAACCAATTCCGTGTTGGTCTTGTTCGTGTTGAACGTGCAGTACGTGAGCGTTTAAGTCTTGGTGACTTAGATGCAATCATGCCACAAGATTTAATCAACGCTAAGCCAATTTCTGCGGCAGTGAAAGAGTTCTTTGGCTCATCACAATTGTCACAGTTTATGGATCAAAACAACCCGTTATCAGAAGTAACGCATAAGCGTCGTATTTCTGCCTTAGGGCCGGGTGGTTTAACCCGTGAACGTG
>MAAF01000040.1 GCA_002163005.1 Colwellia psychrerythraea
GTGCCCTCTTGACCAAAAACCACAGGAGCCGTTAACCAAGATAGTTTATCACCTGATTTTGATACGGACTTACCATTACTTTCCATATCAGTTTGTTGCAAATAGCCAGGCAAAGCTCTTAACGCATGAGCATAAGGTAAAATAGCTAAAGTTGGGTACTCCAGTGCATTACGATTCCAAATACCAAGCAATGCCATAATAACCGGCATATTTTTTTTAAAATCGGTTGATTTAAAGTGCATATCCATCTCATAGGCACCTTGTTTCAATTTATTAAAATTGTCATTACCAATAGCAAGTGCAAGAGGCAGGCCTACCGCTGACCAAATAGAAAAACGTCCACCAACCCAATCCCACATCGGCAAAATATGCTTTTCACTCATTCCAAATTTTTTTGCTGCTTCAATATTACTACTCACTGCAAACCACTGCTTTTCAATAATAGGAGAGGTATTGTCAATATTTGGGTCTTCTACAGACACACAAGATAACATCCACTGCTTCACAGCCTTTGCATTTAGTAGGGTTTCTTGTGTGGTAAAGGTTTTAGAAATAACTACAACAAGCGTTGTTTCATAATTCAGTTTTTTGAGCTTTTCTTCAAGTGCCCCGCCGTCAACATTAGCAATAACATGAACAGCTAAACTTAAGTCACGGTAATGCTCTAAAGCTGACAAGCTTACTTTTACACCATAATATGAGCCACCAATACCGATAGCGATAACGTCAGTAAATTTTTCACCTGAGGCAGAGCGCAACTTTCCTGAACTAATATCATCAACAATCTCTGCCATGTACTGCTCGGTGTTAATAACCTCTTCAGCTTGAGTACCTAAGACTTTTCGTTTTATTTCGTCAGGAGCACGAAGCACGGTGTGCAGTACAGCACGCTTTTCTGTATTGTTAATCATTTCACCGGAAAACTGCGCGTTAATCTTCTCCTTAAGATTTGACGTCTCTGCTAGTTTAAAAAGCTCAGACATTTCATCATTGCTGATATTTTGCTTAGAAAAATCAAGATAAAGCCCATCAACACTGGTAGAGTATTGTTCAACACGAATGGCTGCTTTATTAGCAAATAAAGAAAGGATAGAACGAGATTTAGCCTGAGAGGCAAGTTGTTGTAGCGCTAATATATCCATATTTTTACTTTTGTTATCCAAATTATAATTTAAATTAAACTGAAAATAGTTAAAACAATATACTGAAATACTGAAATAAAAAGTAGCTTCATCATGAACAGCTACTTTTAAATGCACTGCTCACCTTAATATTTTTTCCCACAGCAAAAAATATTAAGGCATTATACCAAACCTCTGTCAAAATAAGTTAAGCCAGCAATGTCTTATTTTCTTGGTAAACAATCTCTAGTTGCTTTGAAATAAGTCTTATAGTTTCAGGTTTTACGCCTAATAGCTTGGCGGTCACATTAAAACTATGAATTGCGTCTACCACTTCCTGAATCACATGTTGGGCCTGTTTCCAATTTGAGAAGTTAGCCTGAATTGCCAATTTTTTCATAACATTCAAACTCGGTATTTTTCTAAAGCCAGCAAATGCGGTTGCATGTTCGCTATATGGAGATGGGCTAAAGGTAATATCGTAAAAGGGGGCGAGATGCCATTCACCATGGTCATTTTGTAGAAAAGCCCAATTCTTACTATGATCATCTTGATTCAAAGAGAATAGATTAAAGATCATACGGCGAAACATTTTTTGTCCTGCGGCAGGGCTTTTGCAAAGTAAGCTACTCGCTTTAATCAAGTCTTCATAGTCCAGGCTTGGCATTCTATAATCGGCATCAAGCAGCCCACAAGCACTGTGTAAGTGAAAGCGTCCTTCTTTGCCATTTGTATTTAAATAGGTATCAAAACGCTTTAGTGCTAGCCACTTTGTGGCACTTGAACTTTTAGGGGCATCTAATAATTTCCATTCAGGGACATCAATACCCGCTCGCTTCGCCATCGTTAAATAACTGGCTTCACAAAGCCCTTCTTCGTGGCCTAAAGCGAGTTGAGAGGAAGTGAATTTTACCAAATATGCTTCAGAGCCTTCACCTGCCTTAGTACTGCAATGGTTATTGTCAGACTCTTTTAAGTATAATTGCGCTTTAGGTCTGGCACCGCCAGAACCTCCAGCATTAACTAATGCTTGTAAAACCTCGGATGTTTGACCATCAAATATAGCCTGAGCTTGCAACCCTAAGTCTGCAACGGTTAAATCTCGGCAGTCATCTTGATGATATAACATTGAAACAGGAAGATAGGAAAGTGCTCCCATTGCTCTATCGCCGATAAATGATAGTCTGTCCATAGCGGTAACTTGATTGGGTGATATTTCTGCTTGTCTAAATATACGGTCCATTAGCAATAAACCCCAACCATCAGGAAGGGAATCTGAAAATGCGCCATGTAACCCGTTGTGAGGCTTTTTAGGTGCTAGTTGTAGTGTAGAGTCGAAGTTAAGATTAAAAGGGGATAAGTTGGCAAAGTTGTCTAAATAATTTATATGATATTGAAAATAAACACCTTGCTTGTTTTGTGCTAACTCACCAACAGCAATTGAACTACCATCAGATAATGTACGCCAAATCTCGAGTTTGTTTACTTTTTCATAACTCATCTTTTGAGTACCTCATCAATTGACCGTGGTGGTTCATTTGTTTTCGATGAAGGTTTAGTTAACGCATTTAAACGCGCTAAATCATCTAAGCTCTGCCAAAGCAGTAGGAATTGACGAAATGAGATTTGACCCGTTGTTTCAAATTTTTTTATGGTAGCAGCAGGTACCGTGCTACGACTAGCTAACTTTGCTCTTGATAGCTTTAATGCTTTCCTATTTGATACAAGCCATTCGCACATTGAAGTTTGAACATCTGTTGCTGATAATAAAGATAATTTATTCATAAAATCAATAATGGACACAGTAGTAGCCATTATAGCATTTAAAACACACTGACGGATACAATGGTGTCTTTTTTAAATGATAACTAGTCTCTTAATCTCTAGTACCTTAAATCACTTACCTAATAACATCACTTAAGCACTAGTCACTTCTCGGTGCAGCGCGAAGCGCCTCTGTGTCCTCGGTGGTGATAATCACTTCGTCATTCCCGAAATGTCTTGTCGGGAATCCATGCTATTATCACATCACTTGATCACTAGCCACTTCTCTGTGGTGAAAGTTACTAGTGTCTTTAATACCAAAGCCCCTGAAAACAGAAATCCTAAGCTTTAATAATGTCCTGTAAATAAGCTCGAAAATCATCAGCCAACTCAGCATGACGTAAACCATATTCAACATTAGCTTTCATATAGCCCAATTTAGAACCGCAATCATGTGACTTACCCGTCATATGAAAAGCTTCAACCGTCTCAATCTTCATTAAGCTAGCAATAGCATCAGTTAATTGAATTTCATCTCCAGCACCCGGAGGTGTAAACTCGAGCATATCCCAAATTTTCTCTGATAAGACATATCGTCCAACAACCGCTAAATTCGAAGGTGCTTCATCAGCAGGTGGCTTTTCAACTACAGCAGTCATCGCTGTTGATTCACCTGCAGTAAGTTGTTGACCTCCACAATCAGCAACACCATAATTACTCACCAACTCCATTGGCACTGGCTCAACCATGATTTGACTATGGCCGACTTCATAATAACGAGCTAACATCGCCGCTAAATTTTCAGTTTTTAAGTCACTACTAGCATCATCTAAAATAACATCAGGCAAAACCACCACAAATGGCGATTCACCAATAATCGGGCGCGCTTTTAAAACAGCATGACCTAAGCCTTTAGCCTCACCTTGACGAACATGCATGATAGTGACGCCTTTAGGGCAAATAGCCTGAATTTCATCAAGTATTTGACGCTTAACACGCTTTTCTAACGTTGTTTCAAGCTCAAACGATTTATCAAAGTGATTCTCTATTGCGTTTTTCGAAGAGTGAGTAACTAGTACTATCTCCTTAATACCTGCTGCAACACATTCGTCTACTATGTATTGAATCATAGGCTTATCGACAATAGGTAACATTTCTTTGGGGATTGCTTTGGTAGCGGGTAGCATACGCGTACCTAAGCCCGCTACTGGGATTACTGCTTTTGTTATTTTGTTTGTCATTTTTGTCCTTAAATTTTTACAGATAACTAATTTTAAAGCGACTTGTATTAATTGTCACGATGAAAGACAGTTTTTTAGTCAATCATAAAAAATGATACCACTGGTATCATCTTTAGTATGAAAATAATTCCTTAACGTTATACGAGTTACTTTTTATAAAACTTTTTATACCACTTAACGAATTCAGCTACACCTTTATCTACGGTGACTTGAGATTTGTATCCTGTAGCATCAAACAAATCATTAACTTCTGCATAGGTTTGATAAACATCACCAGCTTGCATTTCACGAAAGTTTTTCTTAGCTTCGATTCCTAGCTCATCTTCAATAGCTTTAACAAATCCCATCAAATTAATGGGTGAGCCATGCCCTATATTATAAACAGAGTATGGCGCGGAACTAGAAGCTGGAGAACCACTTTCAACTTTCCATTCAGGATCTCGTTTAGGAATAACATCTGCAATACGAACAACACCCTCAACAATGTCATCTATATGAGTAAAATCACGCCACATGTCACCATTATTATTAATATCAATAGTATCACCATCTAAAATCTTTTTAGTAAAGATATAAGGCGCCATATCTGGTCTACCCCATGAGCCATAAACCGTGAAAAACCTCAAACCAGTCGTTGGAATATCATAAAGATGGGAATAACTATGTGCCATTAATTCATTAGATTTTTTTGTTGCAGCATAAAGGGAGACTGGGTGGTCAACCGAATCACCAGTCGAAAAAGGCGTTTTATTATTTAAACCATACACCGAGCTTGAAGAAGCGTATATCAGATGTTCAACATTATTATTACGACAACCTTCAAGAATGGTTAAGTGACCGATCAAATTAGAATCAGCATAAGCCATAGGATTGTCAATTGAATATCTGACACCTGCTTGAGCAGCTAGGTGAATAACTCGGTCAAATTTTTCATTGCTAAATAATGACGCTATTCCCTCACGATCTATAAGATCTAGCTTTATAAATCGAAAACAACCGTCATTATCTTTGACATGGTCAATTGTAAACTTATCTAACTCAGATAAACGCGCCAATTTAAGGTTAACATCGTAATAATCATTTAAATTATCAATGCCAACAACGTCATGACCTAGTTCACATAAACGCTTTGTTACATGAAAACCTATAAATCCGGCTGCACCGGTAACTAAATACTTCATTCTTATACCTTAATCCGAACCGAATAAATCACGTGTATATACTTTATCTGAAACAGAATCCAACTCATTGCACATTCGGTTCGAAATAATAACGTCTGAAATTTGAGTAAACTCATTTAAATCAGTCATAACTTTAGAGTGAAAAAACTCAGCTTCAGTAAATTCAGGTTCAAAAATGACAACTTCGATACCTTTCGCTTTTATTCTTTTCATAATTCCTTGAATAGAAGACGATCTAAAATTATCTGAGCCAGTTTTCATAATCAGACGATATATACCTACTACTTTTGGGTTACGTTTTATAATAGAATCGGCAATAAAGTCTTTTCTAGTACTATTTGCATCAACAATGGCACGTACAATATTATTTGGCACATCCTTGTAATTAGCTAGTAGCTGCTTAGTATCTTTTGGCAGGCAATATCCACCATAACCAAAAGAAGGGTTATTGTAATGATTACCAATACGCGAGTCTAAGCTAACACCGTCAATTACTTGCTTAGAATCTAGGTTATGAGCCTCTGCGTAACTGTCTAATTCATTAAAAAACGCTACACGCATCGCAAGGTAGGTATTTGAAAATAACTTTACTGCTTCTGCTTCAGTTGAATCGGTAAACAAAATATCAATATCTTCTTTAACCGCTCCTTCAGCTAATAAATTAGCAAACATTTTTGCACGTTCACTTTTTTCACCGACAATGATTCTTGATGGGTGCAAGTTATCGTAAAGAGCCTTCCCTTCACGCAAGAATTCAGGCGAGAATATTAGATTTTCACAATTAAAATTTTCTTTTACACTTTGAGTGTAACCAACAGGAACTGTTGATTTAATGATCATAACCGCATTAGGATTAATTGTTAAAACATCTTTAATAACAGCTTCAACCGATGAAGTGTTAAAATAATTAGTTTCGGGGTCATAATCTGTCGGTGTTGCAATTATGACAAAGTCAGCATCTTTATATGCTAACTCTTTATCTAACGTAGCTTTAAAATTAAGTTCTTTATTAGATAAAAAATCTTCAATTTCAGAATCCGAAATTGGTGATTTTCTATTATTTAAGAGATTAATTTTCTCTTCAATAATATCGACTGCGACTACTTCATTGTGTTGTGCTAACAGCATTGAATTTGACAATCCAACGTAGCCTGTTCCTGCTATTGCTATTTTCATTTATTTTCCAAAAAATAATAAGATGAGAACTTTGAAATAATCTTTAACGATTAAATAAGTAACGTATTATAAAGGATGGATAGTCTTTTATTAAGCGCTTTCTTACATAACTATGTAAATAGGCTCTTTGCAGCCACCTAAGTCCAAACTTTTTGATCAAAGGGTGGTAATAATCAGGCTTCATAGCTGTTTGAGTTAAAAAACCACCGCAGGTAAGAATTAAAGACAAACTTGGACATACCTTCCTACAGCCAATAGCAAATTCTTCTTGCATAGGCGTTCCCATCCCCACAATTAGGTAGTTCGCATTTGACTCTTCAATATCTTCATAAACACTTTCAAATTTGTTTTTAATAAAGCCGTGATGGCTATAAACAATTTTCAAGTTAGGAAATAATTTTTTTAAGTTACTACAAGCTAATTTAATTTCACTTTCACTTGCACCGACTAGTGCAACGTTCACTTCTTTCTTAGATGCGTAATCGAAACAATCTCTTGCGATAGAAGATAAATCAAAGCTGGCTCGTAATAAATTATTTTTTCGTCGTAAATTGCTTAAATGACAAAGGGCCATTCCATCAACAAACCAATAATCTATCTCTTCAATCAAATTTAAACTTTTTGCAATTAAAGGGTAAGAGAATGGATTGATAAAGCTCACTATCTTGGTCTGTTCAGCTTTTTGTTGTAAAATATCGCTAAACTTTTCAGCACTTAGCATTTTTGACTCTAACGCTGTATTTATAAAGCCTTTAACCATTTTTTTCTTCCTTCTTTTTCACATAAAAAACCATAATTACTTTTATCAAACTGATAATTATTTTTTGTATATGTGTGTAAAGCATTAACCAGTTCTTTATCCACTTCAATTTGTAAACTATTATAAGGATATAGAAGCCCATACTGCAAAGTTTTTAGCTCTACAATGGGCAATTCATAGTCTGTCATAACATTTCCAGACAATAACTCTCTTGGTCCAGTCATACAATCTACACTAATACAATCTTTACCTAATATGATTGCCTCAGCTAAAACATTCGGAAATCCTTCAAAGTCTGAATGTAAAATAAAACAGTCACTGTTAGCTATTATTGGGAGGGGGTTTTCTTGGTGAGGTAGAAGATCAATATCATAGTTACATGTTCGAATTAGTCCTCGTATTTGTTCTTCATTTGACCCACTTCCTATAATAACCAAACTATCTTGTCTATTACTCTCATCTATATACTTCTGGAAGCTTAAAATAAGAGATTCGAACCTTTTTTGGTCAGAGAGACGACCACAAGCACAAAAAACCTTACGGTCACTCGTTTTTTTATAATCCGCTGAAAAAATTTGTATTTCGTCAATAGGATAAGAATTCTGAATAACACTTATCAAATGGCTTGGAACCTGAAACCCATCGACTAAGTCTTTCTTTATCCCATGGGAGTTGCAAATAATAGCATCTGCATGGGGATAGTATCGGCTGATTATAACTTTTGCTATTTTGAGGACTAAACTATGTCTTGAACCGTATTGTCTTGATAGGTAGTTCCTCACATTAATGTAGACGGGAATACCTTTGTCCCTTGCGGCAATAATTGATAACACATTACTCCATTCAAGAAAAGAAACGCATTTATCAATTTTATACTCTGTTAGAATATTTTTTAACGATTTTATTAAAGTTAATACACCAAGCACGCGCTCATAAAAATACTTCCCCTCTTTCGTTGAAATAGGAACATAAGTAAAACGATACTTTTTGATTATATTCAATAAATCATTTGAAGGTTTGTGTAAGGACGTTATATAAACTTTTTTATTATCAGAAATATATTTAGCGACTGTCAACATTTGCCTTTCAGCTCCCCCATTTTCTATGCGATCAATAACAAATAAGTAATTTTTTTTCATTATATTTCCTAATATATAAAACAACAGCCCAGATAAAGAAGAAAAAATATGAGGACTTATTAGCATCTATAGGTGAAGCACCTAATGAAAATATATATATAGATACTACCATTGCGTTAAATCCTAAAATAACAGACAAGGAAACCAAGTCATATCGCCTATTAATAGCATCATTTAAATATTTATAAGACACAAAGGTCAGATATAAATAGAATAGAATCAATCCAGAAACCCCAACTATTCCGTATTTGTAAAAATAACTAAAGTAAGCATTTTCAATAATTTCAGATGGGACTTTAACTCCAAATATAAACTCAGAAATATTTCCATCTGTAAGGGATAAGAGGGTAAGATTAATTTGTCTTAGACGCCCGGAAGTTGAAGCATCTACTTCATTTGAGAATAATGATGTAAATCCATTGATCACACCTGAAAAAAGCAATGGAAAAACACTCAGTAGAGTAATCACTACAAGACAAAAACATAATGCACCAAAATATATTTTTCTACGGTTGTCCAATTTATAATACATTGATACCAAGGTGTAATTCACTAGGGTAAATGCCAAAGCAATATAGCAAGCCTTTGATTGACCTAAAAGCATACAAATTAAAATAAAAGTTACTGAAAATAGATTTTTAAAATTGAATTTAGAAAGTAATAAATGCAAATAAAAATAAAAGAAGGGAATCAAAAAGAAAGAAAATATATAACTCCAGACAAATGGCCCCCCAAGACTTATACCTCGAAAGTCCCAGATTGGCCTTTTATTAATGATACTTATAAAATCAGGTACTAACACATGCATTAGATTGAATGCAAATAAACTTAAAATAGTTACACTAATACCTTTCTTTAATTGGGGTGGGGATACTTTTGATTTATGAAGTATATTAAGAATAGTCAAGAACACTAATAAGTAAAAAAGGAATCTTGAATGATTAATCAGCTCTTGAATTGAAGAAAAGGGGATCTTTACTATAAAAGAGAGAATTATTAAAATAAAGACTAAAAGGATACTTATTCCCTCCTCTGCAGGGAAAGATATCTTTAACGATCTATTGATTATTAATAAGACAGACAGTGCTGTTAGCAAATAAGTAATAAAGAATAATATCTGCCCTACTGAGTTAGATCGACCCAGAATATAAGTTGGAAAATAGATTAAGAATAACCATAGAAACAATACAGTTAATGATTTTGAATTTTTCACTGAACCTGTCAAAATAAATGCTCGAGCCTTTGATACATAGCATTATATGAAAATGCCTTAATAGCACTAAGTGCTATACTTTGTGGTTCTGGTTTATCAGTTAATATTACATTAAAAGCGTCATCAACCGAGTTAACCAATGCGCCAGTTTCCCCATTGATAATAGCTTCTTTAACTCCATAGCTATTACGACCTATTGAATAACAACCACAACAGCTTGCTTCCATATAAGCTAAACCTAAGGACTCTTTAAAGTTTGATAATAATAACATAAAGTGACAAATATTAAATAAACCAGCTACTTCAATCGGTGTTAAAACACCTAAAAAAGTAACATTATCAATAATATTTTTTTCGGTTATATATGCTTTTATACTTTTAGAATCTTTACCTTCACCTGCAATGTACCAGTGGCAATTTATATTTTTATCTAATAATTTCAGAACAACACTAGTCATGTCTTCAAAACCTTTGCCCCACTCTAAGCGACAACAAGTTGCAATATTAATAAAATTTTTAGGTGGGATTTCTTTATTATGAAATAACTTTGTATCTACTCCATTATGAAATAACTTTGTATCTACTCCATTTTTAATCACAACGATCTTTTTTTCAATTTCAGAATAATTAGGGTGAGCTAATAAATTAGTCAAAAATTTTTCTTTCATATAATCAGATACAGCGATAATCTTTTTAGACTCCAGACACAATATGATAAATCGTCCCTTATAGAATGGAGAGTTGAGTAAAAATTCAGGTTCTGAACCATGTAAGTAAATTAATGTGTTTTTGGGCTTATATAACTTAATAAGCAAACAGAATATTTTTTTATAAAAAAGATCGTTAATAATTACTCTATGATATTTTTTAGATTTTAATACATTGAGAAAGCTAAGAAATAAGATGATTATTCTTGGAAAATTAGCATGCGGTTTATTAATAAAAACATCCCAGCCCCTAACAGTTAAAGTATCAAACAACTGCTTTGCTATTATGCCTGCACCACCAACAACAGGAGGCTGCTCTTGACTTAAGATAAGTACTTTTTTTTCCATGATTATTAGACTAAACCTTGTTATAAGATATTTTTACTTTATTAATTTTTTTTGATAACATTTTTTTACTGATTAGGAAAAAACCAGTAAAAAATAATGGTGAGAAAAAATATCTAGTCGCTTTAATTGATTTTTTGGCTTTAAAAATTACTGCATAGGCATACTTTTCAGCTAAATATTTTCTTAAATACTTATCACTAAATTTTTTCGATAGATTATTAGCAATTACCATTTTCTCAAAATAGTTACCTAATGTACTAATGCAGTATATTCCTGACCTAAGCCTAGAATTTAATCCTAGTTTATAATGTCTTTTAGATTCTTCAACAGTTGTCACCATACCTAAAGTAGACAAAATTTTATTACTGACGCTGCTAATCAAATCATATCGTTTTTCTGTTTTTGAATTATTAGCTAAAGCACTGACACTGGTTGTTAAAATCCTGTACTCCATCAAGGTTTTAGGCACGTTAGAGAATTTAGTATAATCTTTAAGACGGCTCCAAAGCTCATAATCTTGTGCACTGGTAAAGGTTGGATCATAATAATTATTTGTACTCACTAATATATCACGTCGCATTATTACACTAGGATGTACAAAACAAACAGAAAATATAAGCCTTACTTTTAGCTCTTCATCATTGATCGGGTGACGGTTATATTCACCGGCTCTAATGTCACCAATTAAATCAACCCAAGTTCCACAGACACCTATATCCTTATTAGTTTCCATAAATTTAATCTGCTCTTCGAATCTATGAGGGAAAGATATATCATCAGCATCCATTCTTGCAATATATTCACCTTTAGCTATTTTTATACCGTGATTGAGCGATGATGAAATCCCCTGATTCTTATTTCGTACATGGATAACTCTTGAATCAGATTCAACATAACTTTCTATTATATCTGCACTGGAATCTGTTGACCCATCATTAATTATTATAAACTCAAAATTAGTAAAGGTTTGCTGAAGAATACTATCTATGGCTTCTACAAGATACTTTTCAGCATTATAGACTGGCATTACAACAGAAATTAATGGTGTTTTTTTCACAGGTTATAAATCTCTTATCTTTTTAGCGGGATTACCAAGGACTACACAGTTGGCAATCACGTTTTTAGTCACAACACTACCAGCACCAATAATCACATTATCGCCGACAACAATACCCGGCAAAATAATTGCACCTGCACCTACCTGAACATTATTACCAATGAGAATTTCTTTATTGACATGTTTCTTTCTGGTCGTAAAGGATTCAACATCAAGCATTGTCGATACCAGTTTGGCTCCAGCAGAAATAGCTACATCATTACCGATTTTTATATTACCCAGCGCATTAATATAAGCACCATCATTAATAGAAACATTATTTCCTAAGTGCAACTTTCTAGGGTTTTTAATATAAACCGGCCCCCAAAATTTTAATTTCGATCCGCAATGCCCAAAAATTTTAGAATAATAAAATGCTTTAAGGTCAAACCATTTATACTCAAGCTGGTGTAATTTTAAAAAAAACTTATTCATATCTATATACAACTCCATTTACGTAACGAAAACATTCATATATTGTTAATAAAATTATGATTTATCGCTTTTTTATAAACATAAATATAAAGCATTCCAATGAGATAACTGCCTGCGATACCTAACGTGGATATAGACCATATAATCGACTGTTGATGTGATAATAATAATAGAAGTAACAAAGGTGAGGCGACAAATACTACTCGAAAAAAGTCTTTCAGGGGCAATGAAACATTAAGTAGTGACTGCATGTTTTTAAACAGCATAATAAATATTATGGCATAAGATAAAATTTGTACAGCAGGAATTAAATAAGTTCTTTCTGAGAAATCTACTAACCATAAAAATATGGATAGCACTAAAACACCATAAAAATATGGACCGACATTTTTTTTTGTATTATATTCAGATTGAGATATCATATATACAACATTACAACAGAGCCTAAAGAATTCAATCAATGCTCCACCTATAACAAATAAATATACATCATGATATTTATCAGCTACTAGTACATTCAATAAAAATGGGGCTGTTGATATAATAAAGATAAGTGTTATTAGATATATACTAATCAATATAAGAGCATAATCTTGCCAAATTTTAATTCGTTGTCGTTTATCTGCACCCATTAGCTTCTTATAGTAAATAGGATTGAAAAATTGTGTCGACACATTATCTATCGCGGTAAATATAGCTGTAGCAGTAGCAAAACCGACACCAATACTACCTAACAATTCAATAGAATATTTTGCTTCAACTGCAAACCTATAAGATAGATTTTGTCCCCATTGAAGACATAACATGACACTTAATGGCCCAATAAAAACAAGTACATCCTTAACCTTCTTAGTCGACAGGGCTCCTAGAACAACTTCTAAACTAAATGATGATTTTCGAATTAAAAACATATATAAAGGTATCATCAATGATAGTTGGGCAGTTATTGCACCATATAACCACCCAATACCAGTTTCACTAATGAATAAAACAATTGCTGTGGAAAACAATAAAGTTAATAATGATGTTGCCACTTGAACCTTTACAAATAACACTCTATTTCCTAGCATATTAAGTGTACTCAAAAACACTAAATGCACTCCGGTTAATAGTGATGAGCTGATAAAAACTAAATAATCAAAAGTAGTGTAATATTTTTCATAATCACCTAAGTAAAATATAAAATATGCGGCTGGCAGTAATAAAAGTATACCAATACACCTTATAAGAACTAATGATGCTAAGGCATTTTTCAAATTTCCCGTTGCATCTAATTCGTTAGTTCTTCTTGCGAAATATTGACCTAGTCCATTAAAACAAGAGAAGTTAAATAAAACTAATATAGATAATAATAAATAATTTTGACCAATTTCTTTTTCACTCAAAATTGTAGTTAATACTCTGATGGATATTAACATTATAAATACTTGTATAACCTTACCTGCAACGATATATAGTAAACTTTTATTCATGAAAGTTCGTTCATGGAATCATTATCACTACTTTTATTACAGTTACTCAAATTGATTACACCCGTAACAATTTTCTCAGAAAAATACTCAGAGGAAAAGCAATAGTACTTTTCTGACTTCAAAAAAATTTCTATGTTTTCTTGAATCTTTTGATAATCAGCATCACTCACTTTTTCCAGATAGTCATCTAGTGTAGAAATGCTAACAAAACTATCATAATTAATAAAACAATTTTCCGGAATGCTGTTGTTAACATCCTCATTACCTATATAGATAGGGACAATACCCGCCCTAAAAGCATCAAATATTTTTTCAGTTATATAGCCGTTGATTCCTCTAGCATTTTCCAAGCAATATGCATATTTATATTGCGAATATGTTGCAGATTTAAATTCTACGAGCCCCTTATAAGAACTTCTATTTTGAGTCAAAAATTTATATTTACGATTAAATTCATTTATAATATTACTAAATGGCCAGTTTTTAAGAATAACAAGTTCCCACCTTGTTCCATATAAATGAAAGCTATTTTTTCTGTCATATTTTTCATACCAATCAATAATTTTTAACCTTTCTGTATATAGTTCGTCCTTGTAGGCACAATGTTTGTTTGATGATATTAATATTTTACCCTTCCTTTTTTGGGGAGGAATGGATGTTACACCTGTAATTTCTTGGTCTGTAATGTTGTGGGAATAATTAATATAAAAATATTTAACATTATCAACAAGCGATTTATTCCAAGTAAAAATAATGTCGAAATATTTGTGACTATCCAGATTGAAATTTCTCTTAACAATAGCTTCCGATTCGAAAATTATTAGTATGTTCTGTTTTGCTAAGTACCTTTTAAAATCTGGTCTTAAATTCGCATGAATAGCTATAGACGAACTACCTACTGGATTAATGTCTTCTGTCGACAGATCATACCCCTCTTTATGGAGGTTAACTTTAAGTTCGACAATAAAATCTAAAAAACCATCACGGTTATGTACACCTTTTGGCTCAAAGCATTCATTATTTGTAAACGTTGTAGAAACATAAGATAATTTTTTCATTTTAAACCCTTGGGTAAATCATTATATGATACTTGCAAGTAATCTGATTTCGTTTGTTATCCCATTTTGATGGTTACCAACAAATAACCCATGTTCATCAAGGTATTCAGCCGCCTCTAACGTCCCAGATACTTCATAATCAAAATATTCAAGTACTTCTTTATTTTTAAGGAAGTTTCCCGTCACAATTGGACGGCACTCAATGCCATTTTCAGCTAGTAGCTTGACAAGCTCAGCTCGGTTATAAGGGGCATTCTCTTTTATAATGAGCGAGAAACCGAACCAACTACTTGAACCAGTTTCTTTTTGAATACTTAAATAAGGATGGTTTGCAAATAAGCTTTGGAATAACTGTGCATTTTCGCAGCGAGTTTCGATAAAGCCAGGCAGTTTTTTAAGTTGCTCAATACCTAATGCACCGCTCATCTCTAAAGGACGGGCATTGTAGCCCGGCAACATAAACTTGAATGCCTCCTCGAATGGGTCATCACTTTTCTCACCACTTACTTTATTGAATTTAGGTAAGTTACGTGTCCAGCCATGTGCTCGGATACATAGGAGAATATGGTAAAGCTCTTCATCATCCGTAACAACACAGCCACCTTCCATAGTCGCAATATGATGAGAGAAGAATGAACTGTATGTTCCCATCACACCAAAGGTGCCTGCATGTTTTCCATTAAGCGTAGCACCCATTGATTCGCAGTTATCTTCTAAGATAAAGATATCACGCCCTGCGATGATTTCATTCATACGGTCGTAATCGTTGGGGTTACCCAGTAAGTTAACAGACAAAATAGCTTTAGTATTATCGGTAATTGCTACCTCTAATTTGTCTAAATCCATGTTCAGCGTATCACGATCAATATCGACAAACTTAACTTTCAAACCATACTGCTGTAGAGGGAAGTAAGTGGTAGACCAAGAAACTGCAGGAACAATAATTTCGTCGCCACGTTTTAATTTAAGCTTAGAATTTTTAGTGAAAAATAATGATGCAATCATCAATAAGTTTGCGGTTGATCCAGAACTCACCATCAACGCATATTTTGAACCAAAAAATTCTGCAAAATCCTTTTCATATTGAGCAACTTCTTTACCCATTGTAAACATGTCAGAATCAATCACTCGTTGGATCGCAGAATACTCATTTTCATTCCACGTACTACTCGCTAAAGCGTAATTAGTCATTACAATACTCACTTAAATAAAATTCATAGGTCTTTTTAATACCAGCCTTTAAACTGGTTTTGTAACTCCAGCCAAACTCTTTAAGTTTCGCATCATCAATCAGCTTTTGCTTCATTCCAACAGGCTTGCTTAAGTCGTGCTTAAACTCTCCGCTGTAACCAACTACATCTGCGATAGCTTGGTAATATTCATTAATAGTATAATCTTCACCTAAGCCTACATTGAGGTTTTGTGGCATTTGTACAAAGTTATCTAGAGCATAAAAAATAAATTCAGCTAAGTCTTCCGCATACATAAATTCACGTCGAGCCTTGCCGTCACCCCAGATATCAATAACGTCAAGGTTATCTTTCTTCGCTTCATCGATTTTACGAATAACAGCAGGGATCATATGTGAATGATTAGGGGCAAACTTATCAAAATGACCATACAAGTTACACGGAATGATTGTTTTGTATAAACGTTCTGGATTTTCTTTACAAATATATTCACATAAACGCGTGCTAGTAACTTTTGCAAGGGCATAACCTTCATTCGTTGGCTCAAGTTCTCCCTTCAGGATTAAATCTTCAGATAAAGGATTAACTGCATCACGAGGGTACATACATGAGCTGCTTAAATTTAAAAAGCGACCTATACCTGCATTATTTGCAGCAGTAAGGATATTTAGCCCCATCTGCATATTATCTACAAGGAATTTAACAGGCTGAGCCATATTCGCCTGAATGCCACCAACAATACCAGCGGCATGGATAATCATGTCTGGTTGGTGCTTCTCAATATAGTTACTCACAGAGACAGCGTCTAAAAAATTCAGTTCGGAACTACCTGGAGACAAAAAAACATGTTGATATTCAGATGCAATTGCAAGTACATTTTTGCCAACCATACCGTTAGCACCCGTTAATAAAATTTTCATTACCTACTCAACTGCAACTGACTTGTTATAACCATGATTTTTTAAAATTGCATGTTGCTTCGCTTTGTTAAGATCATTCTCAACCATTTCGGCACACATCTCTTCAACAGTGATCTGTGGAACCCACCCAAGTTTTTCTTTTGCTTTTGAAGGGTCACCTAATAAGGTTTCAACTTCCGCTGGGCGGAAGTAACGAGGGTCTACTTTAACAATAACATCACCAACGTTTAGTGCCGGAGCATTGGCACCTGAAATAGATTTTACTGTGGCGATTTCTTCAAGACCTTCACCGGTAAACTCTAATTCAATACCGGCCTCTTTGGCAGATAATGTAACAAACTCACGAACACTAATTTGCTTACCCGTTGCGATAACAAAATCATCGGCTTTGTCTTGTTGCAACATCATCCATTGCATACGTACGTAATCTTTTGCATGACCCCAGTCACGTAGGGCATCCATATTACCTAGAAACAAACATTTCTCTAAGCCTTGTGAAATGTTAGCTATTGCACGGGTAATCTTACGTGTTACAAAGGTCTCACCACGACGAGGTGATTCATGGTTAAATAAAATACCATTACACGCATACATACCATATGATTCACGATAATTAACAACTATCCAATACGCATACATCTTTGCAACCGCATATGGTGAACGTGGGTGAAATGGTGTGGTTTCCTTTTGAGGTATTTCTTGCACTTCACCATAAAGCTCTGAAGTTGATGCTTGATAGAATTTTGTTTTCTTTTCTAGCCCTAAAAAACGAATAGCTTCTAATAATCGTAATGTTCCCATAGCATCAACATCAGCTGTGTATTCAGGACATTCAAATGATACTGCAACGTGTGATTGCGCACCTAAGTTATATACTTCATCAGGCTGAACATCTTTGATAATTCGCGTTAGATTTGAAGAATCAGTTAAATCACCGTAATGTAAAAAGAACTTTTGATTTTTTTCATGGTTATCTTGATAAATGTGATCTACGCGTTCAGTATTCAGTGAAGATGCTCGACGCTTAATACCATGAACTTCATAGCCCTTTTCTAACAATAACTCAGCAAGGTAAGAACCATCTTGACCAGTAACACCGGTGATTAACGCTACTTTATTCTTCGTCATATTTTTTCCTAAATTCATTTTCAATTTGTTAATAACAGATGTTGTCAAATAGTTACTCTAACTTTAAGAGTTAAAGGTTTTATCTGCTTCTTTTTCTTTTTGAAAGTACCATTTTGTATGATTGTGTACTTCATTGTGATTCAGTAACTCACTTTCTTTGTACCATCGGTATTCATTATGCTGTTCATTCGGTAGTTTCATAATACTTCCGTTAAAAGTTAGCTCATATGCTAATACGATATAATGCGTAGTGAAGTTATCTTCAGTAACATTATCAGTATAAAAATGCTGATATACACCTAAAAACTTAGCTTCACATTTATTAAATGATAATTCTGTTTTTAATAGCCGAACATATGCTTTATCGAGTTGCTCATCTTTTAAAACTCGACCACCTGGTACAAACCAAAAACCTTGAGCTGGCCTGTTCGTTCTTTTGCCTAACAAGATTTTCCCTTCACTATTTTTAACCACTAAATCTATAGAGATGAGAGGAGTAGAAGCTATAACAGTTTTGAAAGTAGTTAACGGTAACATATCCATTCCTTCAAGCTTTATTGGTACTACTTTCGGCCATACTTATCATCAAATCGAACAATATCATCTTCACCTAAATATGAGCCGGTCTGTACTTCTATTATTTCTAATGGTAAAACACCGGGATTTTCTAATGCGTGTATTTGACCTAACGGAATATGAGTAGATTCATTTTCAGACAATAAAAACGTTTTATCACCATTAGTCACCTTGGCTGTACCCGAAACGACAATCCAATGTTCCGACCTGTGATGGTGCATTTGCACTGATAATTTTGCATTGGGTTTTACTGTAATTCGCTTCACTTGATCACGTGTGCCTAAATCAAGAGAGTCATATTTACCCCATGGACGGTATACTTCACGCTGATGTTTGTATTCATAACGATTTTCAGCCTTTAACGTATTAACGATTGATTTTACCTCTTGCACTTTATCTTTGTTAGCAACTAATATGGCATCTTTTGTTTCAACAATAACTAAGTTATCCACACCTACTGTTGTTACCAATCTGTTTTGAGCATTTATATAACAATTAGTTGTTGATTGAGAAATAACATCACCCTGTAAAACATTAGCTTGCCCATCTTTTGGGCTTACTTCCCAAAGTGAAGAAAAAGAACCAACGTCGCTCCACTCTGCATCTAATGGCACAACAACAGCATGCTCTGTATGCTCCATTACCGCATAATCAATAGAGTCTTCTGGACATTGTTCAAAAATATCGGCACTAATACGGGTAAAGTCTAAATCATGCGTTTTATTATTAAAAGCATCTTCGCAGATTGATAATATTTCAGGAGTATATATTTTTAGTTCTTCTATATAGCGAGAAGCTTTAAACATAAACATGCCACTATTCCATAAATATTCACCTGTTGATAAATAATCTTGAGCGGTTGCTAGGTTTGGCTTTTCTACGAAATTAGCCACCGTGTAACTTTTAGCATTTACTTGCTCATTTTTTGCAATAAGAAGATTACCTTGTTTAATGTAGCCGTAGCCTGTTTCTGCATGAGTAGGAACAATACCAAAAGTAACTAGTTTTCCTTGCTCTGCAAATATTGATGCCGAAATAATAGCTTGCTGAAAAGCCTCTACATTTTTAATGACATGATCTGCGGCAAGTACTAATAAAAGTGGATCACCTCCATTATCTAGTGCGGCAAGAGCCGCTAAAGTAATTGCTGGAGCAGTATTTTTCCCCATAGGTTCAAGAATAATACTACTGGCTTTACTGTTATTCTGACGTAATTGTTCAGCTACAATAAAACGATGCTCGTTATTACAGATGATAATAGGATCTAAACAATTATCATCTAAACGATTTATAGTTTCTTGTAATAAGGTATTTTCACTGATTAGTGGTAAAAATTGTTTCGGATGAAGTGCACGTGACAGCGGCCATAATCGGCTTCCACTGCCACCAGACATAATTACTGGTAATATCATTATTAAATTCTTTAATTAACTAGGAAGTATTAAGCTTTCTTTGAAATAACTCTAATAGCATAAACATACAGCATGAAACACAATATGAAACTAACTAGCAATATCACATCAGGTACTTTAAAATATTCACCAAGTAAACCAATAGTCGACATAATTGCAGCAGCTGTTGAAATGGCTACTAGTGTTTGACGTGAGGATAAACCTGCACGTTGTAATATATGATGTAAGTGATCTCTGTCTGGTTTAAACGGTGACTTACCATTTTTATAACGTCTTACAACAATCGCTAGCATATCCATTAAGGGAATGCCACAAATCCAAAGTGCTGTAACTGGGCGAAATGAAGCTTGTTCGCCTTGGGTACCCATGGTTAATAACCAAATAACACTCAGGCCAACAAACATACTCCCTGCATCACCCATAAATATTTTTTTACATTCTTTATTAAAGAATTTTTCAAAAAAACCTAAATTGTACATTAAATAAGGCACTGTTGCTGTAGCTAGGATTAAGGGGTAGCTTAGGTGATTTGTCTCTCCACTCATGATAAATAAAATAGCAATTGAAGTGAACGTATTAATACTTAAACTACCAATGAGGCCATCAATACCGTCAATCATGTTGTATGCATTTATAACTACAATGATGCCAATATAAGTAAATACAATACCTACAGGGCCTAACGTAACATCACCAAAGCCAAATATGTTACCTAAGTTTGAAATATAGCCGCCAACACCGTATATCATTAAACTGGCAATAATAATTTGACCGACTATACGTACTCGTACGCGCAGATCAAACTTGTCATCAAGAGCACCAATAAATACCATCATTGCTGAAGCAATAAGGTACATTCGAAGTTCTAATGTATTAGGTAACCATAATAGACTGGCGGCGAGTACGGCTAAGAATATTGAAATGCCACCAATAAGGGGAATATGTCCGGAGTGCTGCTTGCGCTCACAAGGTTTATCAACTAAGCCGATTTCTATTGCTACAGGATTGAAAAATTTAATTGCTAAGAATGCGAAGAAAAATGCAGTAACGGCTGTAGCAATGATATACATATTTAAGTTCCGGTCACGTTTGCTTAATTGGCTTTTTTATAGCCTAAAAATAATTTGGAATTAATTACAAAAAATGATACTAACAATGATAAATACAATAAATTGTTGTTTATACAATTGCTTAACTACCTTCTTTCTGATTTCATTATAAATCAGTGGATTTTCCAACGCGAAGATTATACTCAATTACATTCAATATTGCAGTAAAAATTTGTTCTTTTATTCTAAGTGATGATGCGCAAGATCATTAGAACTCACATATATTATTTTTACAGCACACACCAAGCTTTCTTCGTGTAAAAAAATACATCATATGAAATACATTGTGAATAAAAATTAGGATCTTATCAGTGTAAATATTTCAGGATATGTTCACAATAGAGTAAGCAGAGGCTTCGCTCTCATAGAGGAAGTGATTAATTTTGTTGATTAGGGCAGTTTTTTTAGCTGGTGTTTTCTTTGGTTGAATTATTTAGTTCTGGTTGTTGAAACAGGATAAAACACCATGAGCACAGAGGAGGTTAGTACTCACAGTGGAAGCATTTGGGCTTTAAGTTATTTTTTTATTTATTTTTTAGAAAAATAACGAATAAGTACGATTAACACCGATAATATGCCACCAAGCATAGTACCTAATACTACAATTAATGCGCGTTTTGGCTTATCTTTAGTATCTGGTACTTGAGCGGGATCTATGGTTTTAAGGACATATTCTTTTTTCACCATAGTTAACATCATGTTTTTGGTTTGCTCTTCAATCAACTGGTAAAACACCGTTTCCATGGTCGCAACTTTAATATTAACTAACTGTTTAGTTAAATAATCAATTGAAGCTTTTGCTTCAATTTGGTCTTGCTCACGCATAAATTCATTAATATCTTGAATTAACCAAGTTAGCCATTGCTTAGCAAGACTTGGTGAATAAAACGCTATATCCATTGTTACCATTGAAGTGGTTTTATCTTGAGCAACAGTTACTAGTTGTAAAAACGCTTGATAAGCCTCCCACGAAGATGGCTCAGGTGTTTTAGGTGCTTTTACTTCTCTAAGCCATTTTTTATTTGCTTTGTCATACATTTCTTCATTTAATATTAACGTATCTGATGCCATATCCCAGTTTTTTGACGCCATTAATGGTATTAATAAATCATGTTTAGCGATAAAAGTTTCAATAAATGAACGCGATTTTAATATTTCTAATGCTAATGCTGTTTTATCAACACCGCCACCACCGCCAAGGTTAATACCTGCCATACTGGCTAAACCACCAAACTGCCCTGCTAATGCGCCAAGACCACCTGCCCCACCTTCACTTGACGCTGGCGATAGTATTGCAGACGCTTTATATATATCAGGTTTTGATAGGGCAAAAAACACCGAGGCTACAGCAAATATCATGCTTATAATGATAATGGTAAATTTACCCGCCCAAATTGCGCGCCAAAGTTCAGCTAAGTCTATTTCATCGTCTTGGTTTTGAGTGTTTTGCAGGAGTTGTTGTTGAAGTAATTGCTGTTGTAACAATTGTACATTCACATTATTTGACATCGTTTGAGAGTTTCCTACTGAGCTTTCTACTGACTTTGACACTTTTCACCATATCCGATTGGCATATGTTGACCGTATTCACTTTAGTTAGCTTAACGAACAACAATAAAATTTTCAGCATTATACGAATAATCACTACAAAGTTAAAGCGTGAAGTGACTAGGATAGTTTTTAATATGAGTGATTTGATTTATTTGAAGAATTACTCTGTTAGAAACAAAATCTTAGATATTTAAAAACCCAACAAGAAAATTCTACCACCGAGGCTTCGCTACACCGAGAAGACAGTCGATAAAGGACAGAGTAGAAATAAACAAAGTTCATTTATCCTGTGCAGCGCATAGCGCCTTTGTGTTCTCGGTGGTGAAAATTATCTTTGCGTTTTGTACTTAATTGATGTCTATAAAAGATGGATCCCCGATCAGAAACTTCGGGAATGACAAGATCTACCAATATAAACCTAGAACAAACCAATGCCCCTGAAAGCACCAATACATCGATTTTCTAGACTGTTTTTAAGCTTTGTAATAAATAGGCTAAATACTCAATTTTTATATTACTCAGTTGACGATAATCAAAATATGGGCAAACGATAAGTTTATTTGTGCTATCGATAGCAAATTCATCATCTAGCCAAACTAAATTAGCAACGAGTTTACCGCTATTGATTAACGCTTTAGCATGGCCTTTACCACAAATAATATGCACTATTTCTTTATTAGGTATTAATTGCGGTGCTGAAAATAACAATGCTGTTTTACTTTGTGCTTGTAATAGGTATTTATCACGATAATCTTGCCATGTTGCTGCATAGGTAGAAAAATTATAATACTGTTTATCTAAAGAATAGAGTAGTTTAGCGTAGACATTGAATACTTTTCGCCAGCCATTGCCACACGTTTGATTAATCGCATTAATCTCTCCTTCAACAAGTGGTGTAACTTCACATAAACCTTGATATTCAAGCATGTTAGGTTTATTTGCTATGTAAACAGCAAAGCTGAAGTCGGTGTCACCAAAACCTATATTAATCATTATTATCCTGTTTTTCTCAATGGTGGTTAAAATTCTCTTGTTAACTTTAACTTTCGTATCAATTGAATTTTGACCTATATTCTCGTCTTATTATTTGAATCCAAGTTATATACTCATGATACTTCAAAATGTCTATTTCAGGACGCCTGAGCAATTCATGATCAAGGCGCTTATTTTTATTAATGGTTGTTCCCTTAAAAAAAGGAGCAACGACGAGCATGATTTGCTCAGGCGTCCCCGAAGGGCGAGTTTTAAAGGCTTATTATGCGGCGTTATTGATTTTGACAAGGGAATAACCATTCTCTTCAATCAATGCCTTGCCTCTAAGCCTTTAAATTCTCGCTGAAACGAGCATTTCGAGGTAACATGAGTATAAGTCTCTATACCGACTGACTTTTACTCGGTTTAAGTGCTATTCTCTCAACAGCTTAATGACTTTCATAGAGTTAGCCAATACATGTTCTTATTTCTAAGAGCAATATGCACTATAATAATTCAATAGAAAGTTAGACTAATCATACCAATATATAAGTAACCTGAACGTTATGGACATAAATACACAACCTACCATCCTTTGGCACGATTATGAGACTTGGGGCATATCACCTAAGTTTGATAAACCTTCTCAATTCGCCGGCATTCGTACTGATCTCAATTTAAATATCATTGGCGAGCCAGAGATGTTTTATTGCACGCCGCCCGTTGATTATTTGCCACATCCCGAAGCTTGCTTAGTAACGGGGATCACGCCACAAAAAGCGCAACGTGAAGGTTTGTCTGAGGCAGAGTTTGCTGCACGTATTCATACTTTATTTACTCAGCCCAATACCTGTGTTGCTGGTTATAACAGTATTCGCTTTGATGATGAAGTTACTCGCTACCTGCTTTATCGTAACTTTTACGATCCTTATGCACGTGAATGGCAAAATGGAAATAGTCGCTGGGATATTATAGATATGGTTCGCGCTTGTTATGCACTTCGCCCTGAAGGTATAGAGTGGCCAACCGTTGAGCGTGATGGTGAAGAAGTAGTCAGTTTCCGCTTAGAGTTATTAACCGCAGCAAATGGTATTAACCATGAAGCAGCCCATGATGCGATGAGTGATGTTTATGCCACTATTGCTATGGCTAAGCTAATCAAAGATAAACAGCCTAAACTTTATGATTTTATTTTTAATTTAAAGAATAAAAACCAAGTTAAAGAGTTAATCAATACTGCAGATATGACACCTATTGTGCATACCTCGAGTAAGGTGTCATCAGTTCACGGCTGTACAAGTTGGTTTGCCCCCGTTGTTTATCACCCCGTTAATAAAAACGCAGTGATCTGTGTCGATTTAGCACGTGATATTTCGCCCTTATTAACGCTTAGCAGCGAAGAAATTAAAGCACGTTTATATACTCGTTATGATGATTTAGCGCCAGATGAACTGCCAATTCCGGTGAAACTTATTCATGTCAATAAATGTCCTGTTATAGCGCCAGCTAAAACGCTATTACCTGAAAATGCAGAGCGCTTAGCAATACCACGTGATGTTTGCTTAGAGAATTTGGCCTTATTGAAAAAACATGCTGAGTTAAGAGATAAGTTAAGCGATGTATTTGCCACCTCTGATTTTGATAATGATGACGTTGATGCTGAACAAGCGTTATATGGTGGTAATTTCTTTAGCCATAGCGATAAAGCACAAATGGATATTCTACGCGGTTTATCACCAGAGCAGCTAGCTAACCATCCTTTTCAATTTCAAGATGAGCGTTTAAGTGTATTACTGTTTCGCTATCGAGCAAGAAACTACCCGTACACCTTATCTACAGAAGAACAACAAAAGTGGCAGCAGTATTGTCAAAATAAACTGCAGTATGGCGGCAAAGGTATTTTATCACTTGATGAGTTTATGATGAAGATTGAAAACCTTGCCCATGAACATGAAACTGATAAAGCAAAAATGTCGGTATTAAAAGCTTTGTATGAATTCCTGCAAGGATAGCTAGCACCCAGAGGAATTATTTGACTATCTATTATTGATTATTCGCTACTGACTATTTGATTATTCTGCTACCCATTGAGCAGAATAATCAAAAGCTAATATTAACTATTAACCAAAGCTATTTACTAAAATTATTAACTGAACTAACAACCAAAATTATTGATAGGTTGTGCGTTCTAATTCATATTTTTTCATTTTATCGTATAGTGTTTTTCTCGCTAAATTTAGCTCTTCCATGGTGTCTTTAATACAGCCCTCATTACTTGCCAACGCTTCCTCGATAAGAAATTTTTCAAAAAACTCAACCCGCTGAGTAAGCCCCATACTGCTAAGCATTGAATTGGCACGGGTATTCTTTTTAAGATTAAACGCTGCCGCCTCACCCAATAAGATGTAACGCTCAGCCAAGTTACGCAATTCTCTTACATTACCAGGCCACCCATAACTTAATAGTTGTGCTTTATGTTCTTGTGATAATGGAATTAATTCTTTTTTATAACGCGCCGAAGCTATTCGAGCAAAGTGTAAAAAAAGTAAAGGCACATCTTCAATACGCTCTCTCAACGGAGGAATATCTACTTTCACCAAATTTAAACGGTAATATAGATCTTCACGAAACAAACCTTGCTCACATAATTCTAATAAATCCACTTTAGTAGCAGCAATAACTCTGACATCAAGCTCAACACCTTCATTAGCGCCTAAACGGACCACTTTCCGCTCTTCTAGTACTCTTAACAACTTAACTTGTAAGGCCATTGGTGTACTCTCTATTTCGTCAAGAAACAAAGTACCACCGTTAGCGTATTCAAATTTACCTATGCGTTTTTTATCAGCGCCGGTATAAGCGCCCTTCTCCGCACCAAATAGCTCACTCTCAATAATGTTTTCTGGGATAGCTCCACAGTTAAGCGCAACAAAATTACTATCTCTACGGATGCTATGGTCGTGTAAATATCGGGCGACTAACTCTTTTCCGGTACCGGTTTCACCATCAATCATAATGTCTGCGGGTGCATCCATCACTTGATTCAGTATATTGCGCATTTGTACAATGTTGGGTGAATTCCCTAAAATTCTGGGTCCGGGTAAACAATGTGTTTCTATTTCTTTTTTGAGTTGTCTATTTTCAAGCACTAGAGAGCGCTTATCTAATGCTCTTTTTACCGTATCAACTAGGTCATCATTATTAAATGGCTTTTCAATAAAGTCATAGGCACCATTGCGCATTGCGTTTACTGCCATTGAAATATCACCAAAACCTGTCAGTAAAATAGTTGATATATCTGAGTCGATATTATTTACCTCTGTCATCAACTGATGGCCATCCATTTTAGGCATATTAATATCACTGATGACAACGCCAGGCCAAGTATCGCTGAGCTGATTAAGTAATTGATGTGCTTGTGAAAAGGTTTTCACTTCAAAGTTTCGTAATTCGAATGTTTGCTCAATAGCGCTTCGAATATGCTCTTCATCATCTATGACAAAGATAACTCCCAATTTTTCCGTTTCCATAATATTTCCTTACTTTACCTGTTTACAGGCAAGCTAATGGTAAAAATAGCGCCGCCATCGGGGTGGTTACTTACGTTAAGTTGACCTTGCATTGATTCAATAATTCGATGTGAGATAGATAAACCTAACCCTAAGCCAAAGTTTTCTTTCGTGGTGAAAAAGGCCTCAAAAACTCTGTCGATATTATCAACTAAAATACCGGGTCCATTATCTCGTATTTTAATGATAACGTGTTCTTTAACTTCAGACACAGAAATCGTTATTTGTTTATATTCTTGTTCACTAAGTGCCTGTATTGCATTACTGAGTAAATTAACCAATACTTGTTCAAAGCGGATTGCATCGCCATAAATATGCACAGGATTTAGGCAAGGTTTATTGGTAAATTCTACCTTAGCCGCTTTGGCTTGATGTTTTACAATACTCATCGCCGCCATGAGGCTCATTTGAACATCAACGGCAGTAGCAATACCCATGCTTTTTTTAGAGAAACTATTAAACTGACTGACAATATCACTCAGCCGATCCACTAAGCCAATAATGAGTGTGAGGTTGTTTTTTACTTTGTCTGTCATATTGCGTTCTTGATAAGCCAGCGCATTTTCTGAGTAGCTTCTTAAGGCTGTTAAAGGTTGATTAATTTCATGGTTAATACCCGCTGACATGCTACCAATGACCGCAAGTTTTTCTGATTGAATTAATTCATCCTGCATTTTGTTCATTTGAGTTTGTGCTTGCTGGCGTTGCGCTATTTCCTCATGTAATTTGACATTACTTGCACTTAAATCAGCCGTACGCTCTTTAACTTTTTTTTCTAACAACTGTTGAGATTGCTTAAGTCTTCGCGCATTTTTAAGTCGTTCATTAGCAAATAACAATAAAAACACTATCAATAAATAACCACTAGCACTGAGGATGATTAATAAATTTTGCTGCTTTTTCATTGGCGCAATGGAGCTCCATAAATGAACTTGCCAGTTAGCCGTTTTCATCAATTTATTCAGCGCAAAAACCTCTTCAGAACCTTTGTTTGAGGTTACTTTCAATAATTCACTGCCCAGTTTTTTTGGAAAATAGTGATTTGAAATATCAACCACATTAAGTGAAGATATTTTTTTATCGGTGTAACGTTTTTCTGCAATTAAATTAAGTTGTTTAGCCTTAGATAAATTGCCAATAGTTTTTAGTCGCCATTCAGGTCTATCTGAAATAAAGACAACATCATCGGGTGCAACGATTAAGAAGTTGAAGCTATTATTTAATACCGTTTTCTTATACTGTTCTTCAATATCTGCAATACTTATTTTTAACGCAATGACACCGGCAACCACATCATCAATAATCACAGGGAAAGCATAATAAAAGCCGCGTTTTCCGCTACTTAACCCAACAGCATAATAATGAGAAAGTTTACCTTTTAATGCATCTTGAAAATAAGGTCTAAAGGTGAAATTCATACCCACAAATGAATTAGGAAATTGCCAATTACTTGCTCCAATAGTAATACCCTTTTTATCAATAAGGTAAATATCAGAGGCCTGAGTCATCGTTCTTATATCGGATAATAACTGATTAAGTTTGGTTATTTTTGATTGTTCGTTAGGTGAGATTAAAGCTTGTGACAGTAAAGGATGTTTCGAGAGAACTTTGGGGATTCTATCAAAGCGACCAAGAATATTGTCTATGTAGCCCACTAAGTTAGATAGTTGCTGATTCGATTGTTGATGCATTTGTTGATAGGCATTGCTCATACCTATCATCTGGGTCAGTTCAATAGTTAATATTAGGCCAATCACTGCAACAATAGCGACAATATAATTTTTACGCTCTGATTTTCCTTGATAGACCAAAATTTCACCTTATCAATAAACCCATATGTTTTACTCATTTTATCAGTTATTAGCCGTTAACACGTTGTTTACCGTCATGCATTAGCGATTTGATATGCAACAACACTTTGTTCCATATCAAATATTGCATTTGGTCACACCAAATTAACTAATATCATATTAGTTAAAAATCGAATCTAACACCTAATTGTACTTCCGACATATCTTCTCCCGTTGAAGGTAAACGGGTCGTGTCATTATCTAACTGCTCAAATGATGCCCACATGCGAAACTTCTTAGAGAAGTAACGAATATATTCAACTTTAATTGAGCTAACATCGCCTTTTATTTCACAAGAGTTTACCGCGTATCTCGCATGTACTTGGTTATTATCTTGACGCCACTTTCCATATAAACCTACGGTTGAGCGATCTTCATCAACACATGCAGTAACGCCGCCTACTTTACCAGACTCTTCTGCTGATACTAACCTGACGTTGCCAGAAGAGTTGCCTTTGTATAGGTCAAAATCTTCTTCAGCCAAATGATAAAAGGCTGACACGGTAAACGCTTTTGAAATATCATACCAAGCACGAAAGCCATACAAATTACCGGTGTTTTCACCTTGTTGGTCTGCTGCTAAGGCTGCTTGAAGTTTCAAGCTTTGATTTTTATACTGCGCCGCTACTTGGTATTGATCAATAGAATCGCCATCTTGTTTCTCTGTTTGAATGGCTGCACCGAACTTCCAATTATTGTAAGTTTTTTGCCATTGCAGCATATCATCATCACGAATAGCGCCTTGACGTAATGAGTCTAATCCATCAGAAAAGTACGCACTTCGCACATATTGATGCCATATAATGGTTTGAGAGCCATAAGTAACGGTACCAAAATTTCCTTTAAGGCCAACATAGATCTGACGCATTCCGGGTTTTTGGTTTTGATTGAAATTAACGCCATCATCCCCGCGTAAACCATACTCAACTTTACCTACACCTGTTAAACCATCAGTCAACTGAACTTCAGCATTAACACCAATCCGACTTAAGTAATCTCTACCATTTGCCGCATCATCAGAAGTACCACTATCAACATAATCAGCACCTAAACGGAGTGAGCCATAAAATGAACTATCGACATCACTTGCATTAGCACTTGCACAGCTTAATAGCAGTACGTTTAAAAAAAATAATTTGCTTGTTTTATTCACTTGAACAGGTTTCATGTATTTCCCCTTTATTTTAAGAAGTTATTATCTTTATAAATCGTCAACGATAATTACGTTAAGCCGACAGTTTGTTATCGCAATGTTCACGCCAATTTATGAGTAAAATTGCAGATAAAAATAAACAACACAATAACAATTACTTACATTAAAAATAAAAAATTCGTAGGGACATTGATTGGGTGGGATATCACCCCCAAGGCTTGCTGGTGTATGTAGAAATCCCCCCACACGGAAAAACAAGGTATTTAAAACCAAGGAATAAAGGCAGACGATAAGCCACTATTACCCGTAATTAAAAAGGTCGCTAGCATTAAGCCCATTGAATTATTTGCAGTAATTCTAATAGGCGGCTTTCCACACATATACATTTTTTCATGGGTGGATATCAATACGCAACATAGGCTAAAATAATCAACTAAAAACATAATTACCTTTATTAACAATAAGATGAAAACATGGCAGTGTCTTTGCAGAACATAAAATTAGAACTATTATAAAAAACAACACTGTGAGGAAATTTATGACAGATATTAAAGACAAAGCAACGCCATTGCGTATGCTCGTATTAGGGCCAGCATTAATGCTGTTCACCTTATTAGTTCCTTCTCCCTTTGAAGGCATGTCTGCAGATGCATGGCACACCCTAGGTTTAGCATTGTGGATGGCCACTTGGTGGATATCTGAAGCAACCCCTGTTTCAGTTACCGCCTTTTTACCCTTAATAGTTGCGCCCATTATTGGCATAGCACCCATTAAGGTAACAACGTCGTCTTACGCACACCCTTTAATATTCCTATTCCTTGGTGGCTTTTTTATCTCCATTGCGATGGAGCGATGGAACTTACATAAACGCATTGCCTTAAAAGCGATGTCGTTATGTAGCACTAAACCCAGTCATCAAATTGGCGGATTAATGCTTGTTACCGCGTTCTTATCAATGTGGATGTCTAATACAGCAACCGCAGTGATGATGTTACCTATCGCCTTATCCATTATCGAAATGGTTAAGCAAAAACAAAATGGTAGTACCCCTGAAAACTTTTCAAAACCAATGCTGTTAGCCATTGCTTTTTCTGCAAGTATTGGTGGCTTAGCGACATTGATTGGTACCCCTCCTAATGCGCTGATGGCAGCTTATTTAGCCGATAGTTACAATATTGAAATTGGCTTTGCCCAATGGATGATTATCGGTGTACCACTAAGTACAGTACTTTTGGTGCTTTGCTGGTTTATTCTTACCAAGGTTTGCTACCAAGTGAATGAAGGAGAACGAGTTGATACCAACAGCATGTTCAAAGAGAAACTTCAGGAATTAGGCCAAATGAATAAAGGCGAGAAACTTGTACTGTTTTTCTTTGCTTTTGCAGCCATAAGTTGGATCTTTAGACCGCTAATAGCCAAAGTGACCGGGTTAGCTATATCAGATACCGGCATTGCCATGTTTGTTGCTTTATTATTATTTGTGGTACCTGTTGACCGCAAAAAAGATATTCGTATTCTAGCTTGGGAAGATACTAAGAAGTTACCTTGGGGTGTATTACTACTTTTTGGTGGTGGTTTAGCCTTAGCCAGTTTAATTAAAAAGTCGGGACTTGCTGGTTACATAGCAACTCAGCTTGAAGCAACGTCGAATATACCTGTTATTGGTGCCGTTTTAGTGGTCACTATTACTATTTTATTCTTAACTGAAGTAACAAGTAATACCGCAACAGCAGCTAGTTTTTTACCTTTACTAGGACCAATAGCAGTAACGTTAACTGATGGACCTTTAATGCTAGTTATCCCTGCTGCATTAGCTGCTAGTTGTGCCTTTATGATGCCAGTGGCAACACCGCCAAATGCTATCGTATTTAGCTCCGGAGAATTACGTATTGCTGATATGGCCAGAGCCGGTTTCTGGCTTAATATCGCGGCTATATTTATGATAGTTTTATTGATGTTAACTTCTGTACCTATGGTATTTAATTTGTAAAAAACGCTTTACGGTTAACGATTTAAACACCAGATAATTAGTTTGGTGTTTAAATCATCTACTTCTTTTCATAAATAATTATAATCACCATTACCAGTCAAGAATCAACGTTACTAATTATTCAGCTTGAAGCTTTAAAGCCCTTCCCTGACACTACTCATCTGATCTAATAGCGTTATCACATACTCAATTAAAATATCAATGACGGCGTAATTTTAATACGTAAATCATTAGCGCAACTTCATAAATGGCAAATAGAAATCACAGGAAGCATTTCCAGCAATAGTCTGAGAAACAATTTGCCCTAGTAGTGCCTATTCAAACCCTGTTCCGGGTAAAACCTTTAGCATGATTCCGCCAATTTGGTAATAATAAAATTGAATGCTTTACGTAACTCGTAATGAAAGACAACGAACACAGCTTACTATTTAAAAATATTATTGATTCGTTTCCCTTTATTACACTTTATCCTGATCTTTAAAACGAGAAATAAGGCTTGATGTATCCCATCGGTTTCCACCATTCTCTTGTATCTCTTGATAATAACCATCGAGTTGCTTAGTTACCGTTAAATCAGCACCTAATTTTTCAGCTTCTTTAAAAGCGATAGCAAGATCTTTTCTTACCCAATCAACAGCAAAACCAAAATCGAATTCACGTGCACACATCGTTTTACCGCGATTATCCATTTGCCAAGAGCCTGCAGCTCCTTTGCCAATAGTATCAAGTAACTTGTCAGTATCTAATCCTGCTTTTTGGGCAAAGTTTAAACCTTCAGCTAAGCCTTGTACTGTATTTACAAAACAGATTTGATTTACCATTTTAGCTAATTGTCCTGAGCCGACCGGTCCCATTATTTGACTAAAACGGGCGAATGCAGCCATAACAGGCTCTGCTTTAGCAAAAGTAGTTTCATCGCCTCCTACCATTACCGTCAGCACGCCATTTATCGCACCTGCTTGGCCACCTGAAACGGGCGCATCTAAAAAGTATTGACCATTTTTATCAGCAATGGCACCAAGCTCAACGGCAAGTTCCGCAGATGCCGTTGTATGATCAACAAAGATACTGCCTTTAGGAAGACCGGCAAAAATTCCTTCTTCACCTAACGAAACTTGCCGAACGTCATCATCATTACCGACACAAGCAAATACAATGTCACAACCTTTTGCAGCTCGTGCTGGTGTTGTTGCAACTTCGCCATCAAATTCTTTTTGCCAAGCTAAAGCTTTATCACTATTACGGTTATATACACAAACTTGATGCCCAGCTTTTGTCAAATGTCCTGCCATTGGGTAACCCATAACGCCAAGACCAATAAATGCTACTTTCATATTCCAACCTTTTAAGTCATTAACTAATTCATTGATTCAATGGGATCAGTTTACTTCAGTTTATTATTTTGCTCTAGCAACTTTGCAACGCATCAATTTTAATTTACAATGAACAAATAAAGTTGCACGCAACTTAATTGCACTCAACAATATTAATTTTAATAAAAAATAGCATAGCTAACCTTGAGGAATGACCTAGATGAATAATATTTATCAATTTTCAGTTCATAATAATAAAGAAGAAATGATTGAATTAACTCAATTTAGCGATAAGGTATTGCTTATTGTTAATACTGCAAGTAACTGTGGTTTTACCCCCCAATATAAGGGGTTACAATCACTACATGATTCATTTCAAGCAAAAGGTTTTGAAATATTAGCCTTTCCGTGTAATCAATTTAAACAACAAGAAAGTGGCAATAATGAAGAAATACAACAGTTCTGTGATTTACACTTCAATATAAAATTCCCTTTATTTAATAAAATTGACGTCAATGGCAGTAATGCTCATCCACTCTTTAACTTTTTAAAACAAGAAGCGCCCGGCATTCTTGGCTCTAAATCAATTAAATGGAATTTCACTAAATTTTTAGTTAATCGCCAAGGAGAAGTAGTGAAACGTTACGCTCCAGCAACAAAGCCAGAAGCAATAACAGCCGATATAGAAAAGTTATTGTGAGTGATAATTTACTACTAGAAAAACAGTTATGTTTTCGACTTTATAGTTTAAATAAATTAATGTGCCGACTTTACGCGCCCATTTTAAAAGAATTAGGCTTAACTTATCCACAATACTTAGCCATGTTAGTTTTATGGCAAAACACGGAGGGGATTTCAGTTAAAGACTTAGGCAGTCAGCTTGATTTAGATTCAGGCACACTTTCTCCCTTACTAAAGCGCATGGAAGTACAAGGTTTACTGACACGAGTTCGCCAATCTACAGATGAGCGTGTCGTTATCGTCAAACTAACGCATAAGGGAATAGTGTTACAACAAAGCGCAGAGCATATTCCTGGAGAAATGTTTGCGGTTACGGGCTTAACACCAGATAAACTGCAGAGTTTGAACCTAGAGTTAGACCAACTTATTGTTAATATCAGTGATTAAAAGCTAAGTATATACCCATTTACAGGGACAAAAAGAAAGAATGAAAAGGTGCTATCATTCTTTCTTTTTGTAACAAATACTTTAAGAGTGCTCAAGCTGTCAAATAAAACGTATGAAAGCTATGTTTTATGAGAGCTAAGTTTTAAGAGAACAGGGTATTATGCAATTTCTCAACAACATAATTTGCATCTTCTTCATTCACTAAAAAGCATAAGTTATTAGCACTAGCACCATGGCAAATCAAACGGATATTAATATCATTAATCGTTTCAAAAATGCTTTGACCAATGCCTTTAGCACACGTTAAACCATTGCCGATAACAGCAACTAGCGATAAGCCATGCTCAACACTTACTTCACATAACTGCTCTAATTCTGCAACTACGGCATTAGTAATTAATGATTGCGTTGAACCACTTGGATTATCGAAGGTTAAGGCAACACTAATTTCACTGGTGGTGATCAAATCAATGCTTAATTCATGTTTTGCTAATACGCCAAAAACTTTCGCTAAGAACCCGCTAGCATGTAACATGGCTGGACTTTTTACCGTCACTAACGTTTGCTCACGTCTTAAAGCAATTGAACGGTAGGTTGGATTCGAATCAACTTTTTGCTTAATTTGCGTGCCGCCCTTTTCTGGCTCTTTACTTGAACCTACAAACACAGGAATATTACGGCGCATTGCAGGAATAAGTGTCGCTGGGTGCAATATTTTAGCGCCAAAGGTGGCCATTTCAGCCGCTTCGCCAAAGCTGATTTCTTTAATCGCACGCGCTTGGTCAGTAATGCGTGGATCAGTAGTAAAGATACCGACAA
Organism: Colwellia psychrerythraea; assembly: GCA_002163005.1. Classification (GTDB taxonomy): domain Bacteria; phylum Pseudomonadota; class Gammaproteobacteria; order Enterobacterales; family Alteromonadaceae; genus Colwellia; species Colwellia psychrerythraea_C. The sequence goes on from MAAF01000040.1 coordinate 35,392, forward strand.
CATCCGTCCAAATAGATAAATTATTGCCATTTAATGCTTCAGTAAGTAATGCTGCAGAATAATCAGAGCCACCTCGTCCTAGCGTAGTCGTGTGACCTTGGCTATCTTGGCCAATAAATCCCTGAGTAACAATCACTTTATCAATCAGTTTTGGGGCGAGCAGTTGCGTGCTTTGTTCACTTAACTGGTTAAGGTCTACTACCGCTTTGCCATATAAACTATTAGTTTTCATCACTTGTTGTACATTGAAATACTCACCTGGAATATCAACAGACTGCAAAACTTGAGCAAAGATACGTGAGCTGAATTGCTCACCAAAAGCAAGAATGGCATCACCCGTTCTCGTTGAGTATTGTAATAATTGCGTTAATGCATGTTGTGTAAGCTCATCTAGCAAGCTGTCTATTTCTTGATTAAGCTGTGCTTCCACATCACTTGATAAGTGCTGAGTAATATTGACTTGAATTGCACGGATACTTTCAACAATATCTTTTTGCTCAATGACAGAAACATTTTTCTGGCTTAAGCGAACTAGCAAATTTGTCACACCTGAGCTAGCTGAAACAACCACTAGACGATTGCTGTTATCACTTTTAATAATATTGGCGCAACGAAGCATGGCTTGGTAATCGGCAACGCTAGTACCGCCGAACTTGGCTACAGTTAAAGATGATGTTGATTGAACTGAATTCACAAATTTCTCCCATAAAAATACTAGTTACTTACTGAGCGCTTTACTGAGTAAATTAACTATTGGAAGAGCATGACTGAGTAGGTAGCGAGTGGTGTATTTTGCACGTTTAAAGGGATATACAATAAACAGCAAAAAAAACGAAACTTTTTCAGCCAGAAGCTCTCCACCTTTTGTTTGATACCTAATATTATTAGGTAATTGTTAACAAATACGTCAGGTGACAGCCATAAGGATTCAACCTTAGTGACCGAGTATTTAAATCCACCTTTAAATACTCTCGGCGATAACTTCCCTCAAAAACGGTATTTGGAATGTGGTTCCTCTCGTTTTCTACCTCAGTTTCGCACCTCTTCTGGTACATTGTTTTTTAGAGCATTCACCCTAAACCACAATGCGAAATCATTAGACCCGATTTAACCTGATATTGCAACAGGCTATTAGTCAGTTTTTATAAGTTTTTTGCTATTTTTATTCACTTTGATAGTCATCTTTACAGGTTATTCAATACATATTATTTATCTACTTAACATAAGAAGACTTGCTAAATTGTTACCTAATAAAAACATAATCGAGAGCTAAGGCCATATTTTACTCACTTAGGTCTTTGGTTTATTTACTGATTAACTTCTGCAAAAGGGGAAATTATTCGGTAAACACTATACAATAACAATGTGTATACAAAACCCGTTTTATTCAAAACTACTTACAGGAATCAATAATGAGCAAAAATAAAGAAGATACAGATAAAGATAAAGCGCTTATTGTTGAAAAATCAGTTTATCGATCTGACCACGTAGTTGGTGAGAATAACGTAGAAATTATGGGTATGGACTTACATAATCCAGTGTTCTTTTTTTCATCCACATTAATCGTTTTGTTTGTCATATTAACCTTAGTCTTTCCTGAGTTAGCAAAGCAATCCTTCGACGCTTCAAAAAGTTGGTCTATCAATCACTTTGACTGGTTATTTATCGTCAGTGGTAATCTTTTTGTCCTGTTTTGTTTGGCTTTAGTTGTTTCTCCACTAGGAAAAATTAGACTCGGTGGCACTAAAGCAAAGACAGAGTTTAGCAAGTTATCTTGGTTTTCTATGCTATTTTCTGCGGGGATGGGCATAGGTCTAATGTTTTGGAGTGTCGCAGAGCCTGTTGGTTACTTCACCAATTGGTATGGAACGCCTTTAAATACCCTTGAAGGTACTCCCGAAGCGGCTAAAATGGCAATGGCCGCGACAATGTTTCACTGGGGATTACATCCTTGGGCCATCTATGCTGTTGTAGGTTTGTCTTTAGCTTTCTTCACTTTTAACTGCAACATGCCATTGACCATTAGGTCTTCTTTTTATCCCTTATTAGGCGAGCGAGTTTGGGGATGGCCTGGAAATATCATAGATATTACCGCGGTATTGGCAACCATTTTTGGCCTCGCTACTTCTTTAGGATTTGGCGCACAACAGGCCGCTGGCGGTTTAAACTTTTTATTTGATGTCCCTAATACCATAAGCACTCAAATCGCTATTATTTTTGGTGTCACTGTTGTCGCTATATTTTCAGTAACCCGAGGTTTAGATGGTGGAGTCAAACTGTTAAGTAATATCAATATGTCACTTGCCTTAGTATTAATGTTATTTGTGATTATTACGGGCTCAACGATGGTGATTATCAATGGTGTTGGGACTACTCTACTTTCCTATGCCGAAAATATTATACCGTTAAGTAATTGGATTGGACGTGATGATGAAACATTTTACCATGGCTGGACTGTATTTTATTGGGCTTGGTGGGTTTCTTGGTCACCTTTCGTTGGCATGTTCATCGCAAGAATTTCGCGTGGTAGAACAGTACGTGAGTTCATCTTAGCGGTATTATTTGTTCCAACTTTACTTACCTCAATATGGATGGCAACTTTTGGCGGCATGGGGCTTGATCAAGTACAAAATGGCATAGGTCAATTAGCTAATGGGATTGGTGATAGCTCTTTAGCGTTGTTCCAAATGCTGGAAAACTTGCCTTTAAGCAATGTTACTTCTTTCTTGGCCGTTGTTTTAGTCTTGGTATTCTTTATTACCTCATCGGATTCTGGATCTTTAGTCATAGACAGTATTACCGCTGGTGGGAAATTAGATGTACCGATGCCACAAAGAGTTTTCTGGGCTTCTATGGAAGGGGTTATTGCTGCTGCATTGTTATTTGGTGGAGGCAAAGATGCGTTGGGTGCCTTACAAGCTGCAGCCATAACGGTAGGTCTACCTTTTACCATACTCTTAATTGTTATGTGTTTTGGTTTGTTCTTAGGATTAAAAAGAGAATATAGAAAACTCAGCTAACAAAACTCAGTTTTCTACCAATAAAATTTAATATAGCTAAGCAGCCTAGTGTAATACTTGATATAGTGAATAAATGTCAATGCCCTAGGTAACTTAGCTGAATCATATGGATTTATTTCTTCTTAAAAAGATCATTACAGTACTGATTATGCCCATCAATATTGTGCTGATATTACTTATTTTTGCCCTCATTTTTCATCGTAAAAAGCCTAAACAAAGTATTAAGAGCTTAGCAACAGCTACCGCCATTTTACTTATCAGCGCCTTCGCACCTTTTTCAGATACGGTTATGACTGCCATTGAAAATGATTACCCGCCGTATGTTAAAACAAACGTGTCTGTCGATTACATTGTGGTATTAGGTTGTCGTCATAATACCAATGTTGAGTTACCAGTTACCAGTCAGTTGGCTAGTTGTTCATTACAGCGTATGGTTGAAGCCTTACGTATATATCAGTTACATCCAGAAGCGAGAATAATCACCTCAGGTTATGGTGGACATAACCCTGTATCTAATGCGGAAACGGTTAAGCGATCACTGGTACTTTTAGGCGTTCCTGCGCAAAAAATTATAACTGAAAACTTTCCAAAAGATACCGAAGAAGAAGCACAACTCATTGCGCCACGAGTACAAGGTACCCAAGTAATACTGGTGACAAATGCCGACCATATGCCCCGCTCTATTAATTACTTCCAGGCAGAAGGAATATATCCTATTGCTGCACCGACAGGTTATTGGGTAAAAAATCCAGACAGTAGCAAAAATTGGGCTCATTATATGCCTAATAGTAAGAAATTAGAGCAAAGCACTACTGCCTGGTATGAGAGTTTAGGGCTGATAGTACAGTGGTTTAAATCACTCTTTAGCTGATTTTCTTAGTTTAAATTACTTAAATCGATAAAATATATTCAAACAATGAACTAATGTACTTGTCCTGTTTAAAGCTTAAGCTTTAAACAGGATTATCAATATCAACAAATATCACTTCAAGCCCGTGCTTTTGTGCTAAATGTTCCCCTAAGGCTTTTACCCCGTAACGCTCAGTTGCATGATGGCCAGCAGCAAAAAAATGTATGTCCATTTCATGGGCTATATGAGTCGTTTGCTCTGAGACTTCGCCCGTTAAAAAGGCATCTATGCCCTGCTCTGCAGCAAGTTCAATATAACCTTGACCACCGCCAGAGCACCAAGCAATAGTTTTTATAGGCTTATTACTCGGCGCTGCGATATGTAAACATTCTCGTTCAAGTGTGTTATTAATTAACTGAGTCAATTCTTCAGCACTACACGATTGCTTAAAACGACCTTGCATTGCAACACTTACTGGATTGCCAACTTCTAGCGGCTCTACATCGACAATATTAAATAATTTAGCTAACTGTGCGTTGTTACCCAGTGTAGGGTGAATGTCTAAAGGTAAGTGATAAGCAAATAAATTAATGTCGTTTATCAATAGTGCCTTGATTCGGTCATGTTTCATGCCACGAATAACGTAAGATTCATTTTTCCAAAAGTAGCCATGATGTACCAGTATTGCATCCGCTTTATCTGCTATTGCTCTATCAATTAAGGCTTTAGAAGCAGTGACTCCTGTGATCACTTTACTAATGTGCTTACTGCCTTGAATTTGTAGACCATTTGGGGTGAAATCTTTTATTTGTTGTGGCTTTAACAGCTCAGTTAAATAGTGTTCTAGTTCATTACTTTTCATGGTTGGGTTACTTTTTAATAATAAGTTTAAATTTTTAGAGCACTGAAATTATCTTCCTTGAGATTAATTATCTCTTCTGATGCCCTTTTTTGCTGCCAGTTAACCCTCGATGTGTACTCAGCGTGGGAATTTTTACAGGACGAAATCCAGATCGAATCTGCCATTTAGGTTTAATGGGGGTTAACGGTAATACTCTTTTTTTTGCGACAATCACATAAACAGACCCTAAGGCAGGTAAGTAGTTTTTCGCCATCTTGTGCCATCTTTGTTCTAAACTGTCGGTACTTACCTTACCCGTTAAACTGCTATGTAAACAACGTTGATCTGCTAAAATTTCAAAACCCATTAAATGCAGCCAATCTTTAATTCTCATTGGTGAGAAAAAGTGTTCATTCCAAGGTATTTTACTTCGTCTATAGGGTAATAAACGATTTAAACCAACAAGGCTTAGCGGATTAAAACCAGTTAAAACTAAGTAACCATTCGGGATCAAAACTCTATTAGCTTCACGCACCACATGGTGAGGATCAAGAGAGAACTCCAATGCATGACTTAATAAACAAACATCGACACTATGTTCTTGCAAAGGTAAATCATCAATATCTCCAACCACATTAACTGAGTTATTTCTACTGCAAATGCTTACTTGATGGTTGATGGTGCAGTCCGGTATTTCTATTTCACTACTTAATGCGCCAAGTTTTATTAAATGATAACCAAAAAATTTTTGCCACCAAGGAGCAAGCTCTTGCTCTATTGCCTTCTTAATTACCTCTCCATTAGGCAATGCCTGCCACGAGTTAGGGTAATGGGGTTGTCGAAAAGCTAACGCTGGTTTCATAGAGTCTTCTTTTAGGCGTATAATGAAGTTAAGTATATTCTTATCTAAGTATATAACGAACTACAGGTAAAATCTCATATGACTAACTCTCAGCAAATTGTTACTGCAATTAAAGCATTTAATGATAATTACATTTGGGCAATTTCAGGTCAAAGTAATAATAAAATTGCACTTGTCGACCCAGGAGATGCCTTAGTATGTATAGATTATATGCGCAAAAATAATTTGGTTTTATCTGCCATTTTGATCACCCACCATCATAAAGATCATGTCGGCGGTATTGAAAAACTCCTTGAATATGCCAAAGATAAAGCGTGGCCTTTAACTGTTTATGGTCCGGCTACTGAAAGTATTGCTCAACTCGATATTACACTTAAAGAAGATGATACCGTTAGCTTACCAGAGCTTAATTGCCAATTTAATGTGCTCGACTTACCTGGTCACACTAAGGGTCACATTGCTTATCATAATGAAAAAATGGTTTTTTGTGGCGACACTTTATTCTCAGGTGGTTGTGGTCGCTTGTTTGAAGGCACTCCTCAGCAAATGCATCATTCTCTATCTAAACTAGCAAAGTTAGCCGCTGATACGTTAATCTATTGTGCCCATGAATATACCCAAGCGAACTTAGCCTTTGCTTTAGCGGTTGAACCTAATAACACTGACCTGCATAACTATGCAGAGCAAGTAAATATAAAACGTCAACAAAACCAAGCAACTATTCCAAGTAATATAGCTCAAGAGCTGCGGATAAATCCTTTTCTCCGTTGCCATGAACACTCTATTAAACTTGCCGCCAGAAATCATAGTAAGCAAAAACAAAGTAGTAACGATGAGGTTTTTTCGGTGATTAGGGCTTGGAAAGATAACTTTTAAACCTTGAATTTATAAGGCTTAGATGGGCATTATGATTATTATTAGGGCCTCCAAATGGATATAAGTTGTTATAAAAGTAGTAGAAATTATCCTGAGCATACTCCCTAGGATGATTATTCTCTTGTATCAATATATTGCTTCTAAGCCGCTAAATTATTGCTAACTAGCCAATAAATTAGTCCGATTGGTGTTAAATATGCTAATCTGCTCAATTATTTTAATTCCCGCTGATTTTAACTGGTTATTCATGAAGTATTTATTATTACCCGTTGTAGTTCTTTTAGCTGGCTGTCAAAGCCTATCCCAAAATGATGATAAAACCGTTGCTGACAATTCAGCTGCGCAAGTTGACACTGCACATCCCGTTGAAATTAATCAAGCGCTCTTAGCAGATGAGAGCATTGACGTTATCCATCCGGTTGCTGATGTTGATTTCTCATTAAATAATACCTTAAAAGATCAGAAAACCATTGATGAGAATAATATTTGGCCGCGTATTCGCAGCCAATTAACATTTGACATTCCAAATCAAAAACGTCTCGTCTCGCAGAGAAATTGGTATGTAAAACATCCTAGTTACCTAAAACGTGTTGCTAAACGGTCAGAGCCTTTCCTTTATTACATCGTTGAAGAGTTAGAAAAAAATGACATGCCCATCGAACTGGCCTTCTTACCTATAGTAGAAAGTGCTTTTGACCCATTTGCTTATTCACATGGCCGTGCTTCAGGTATGTGGCAGTTTGTACCTGGTACAGGTGAACGCTTTGGTATGAAGCAAAATTGGTGGTATGACGGCAGACGCGATGTCGTTGCTTCAACACAAGGCGCTATTAAATACCTAAAATATTTGCACAAGTTTTTTGATGGCGATTGGATGCTCGCATTAGCTGCATATAACTCTGGTGAAGGTCGCGTTAGAAATGCAGTAAGAAAGAATAAACGTCTAGGTAAAGCCACTGATTTTTGGTCGCTTGATTTACCAAAAGAAACCCGCGCTTATGTACCAAAGTTATTAGCCTTAGCAGATATTGTAAAACGCCCAGAAGATTTTAATTTATCACTCTACTCCATCGATAATAAAAGTGTTTTGAGTCAAGTAGATATTAAATCACAGCTCGATTTAGCCAAGGCAGCAACATTAGCAGGCTTATCGTTAGCGGAGTTACAGCGTTTAAATCCTGGTTTTAATCGCTGGGCGACGGATCCAGACGGACCTCACCGTTTATTATTACCTTCTCATACCGTAGAAAAATTTGAGCTAGGCCTAAATAAACTGAGTAAAAAGGATAGATTAGCTTGGCAGCGCTATAAAATTAAAAGCGGTGACAACTTAGGCCTTATTGCAAAGAAATTTAGTACCCGGGTTGATTTGATACAACAAGTCAATAACATTAAAGGTAATCAGATACGCGCAGGAAAACATTTGCTTATTCCTGTTGCAGCTAAGTCATTAGACAGTTATGTTTTCTCACAAGAACAACGTATTGCTAAAAAACAAAATAAACCACAAAAAGGCCATAAAATCGTTCACACCGTTAAATCAGGTGATAATTTATGGGACATAGGACGTAAATATAAAGTAAATAACAAAAGTATCGCTAAATGGAATGGTTTTGCGCCAAGGGACACTTTAAAACTTGGTCAAAAGTTAGTGATTTGGCAAAAAAGTGGTAACACTGCAAATAAATCGAATTATGCCAACAGCAAGACGGGTAATCGTGTCGAAAATGCCATAATGCGAAATATTACTTATAAAGTTCGCCGTGGAGACTCTTTTTCTCGCATAGCTGATAAGTTTAATGTCCGTATTGGTGATATTGAACGCTGGAACAACCTTGATAGAAATAAATACTTGCAACCGGGTCAGCGATTAAAACTTTCTGTTGATGTAACTAATAATATTTAACATTTATTTCTTACTTATTGTTTTAATATAGCAACTTAAATCATTTACAAAAAAGCGAGCATTAATGCTCGCTTTTATTATCTTTTTATCTGCTAGAGATAAGCAATAATCATAAACGCTGACTAGTGAAGTCGACAAAAAATGTTTGCGTTTTATCTTCCAATTCCACGGTTATCCACAAACGCCACACCATCTGTTCTTCACTACAGTTAGCCAATAAGCTTTGTGCTAAATAAACGTTGTCTTTGTCTGTTGACTCAAAAAAGACTGGCACCTTACCCATAAACATATCCCTACCCTCAAGATAAGCGGATACTTTAGTAATACTTTGTATCGCATTTTGCTGAGAAATTTCTGCTAACTCAATAAAAAAAGGTAGTTCTGTTTTAACCTTGTCTGATAATTGATGTTGAGAAAACTTAACATTAAAGAGAGCTAACTCTGTATTGATTTCGCATTGACTCTGGCTATCAATACATTGTGCAACTAACGCACTAACAATACTTACAGAGCTCTGTTCACTTACTGGTTTACAGGCACTAATGAGTAATAAAAAACCGACCAAGGAGAACTGTTTTAACACGTTATTAAACCTTTTATCACTCACTGAAAAATCTACCTTTTTACTGCAAAGTTGTTATTATCCACTAACGCCAGTAAACTAGCTACCCTAAGTTTTGGCTAATTAATACCAATCAATCGCCTTTTTTTGAAAATTTATACCCATTAACCATCGAGTATTTACTTAACTTTAATTGGCATAAAATACTCGTTGTAAGTAAATGACCTCATCTAATAAATCGACAAAGAAGAATACTGCACAGCAAAAACATCCTCGTTACGTTGATTGCGACAATTGCTCGATGCAAGCGATTTGCCAACCAATTGGCTCTGATAATCAGTCTATTGATTTAACCAAGAACTATCTAACTAGACGTGTTGAAGTTAGCACTGAACAAAGTTCATCACAGCCGCTAAATCAATCGACTGGTGCTACATTGTTTGAACAAGCTAGACCACTAACCGCTATATTCGCGGTATGTTCAGGGACCTTTAAGTTATGTCAGAGAAATGATGAGGGTATTGAAAGAGTTGTTGGTTTTAGGTTTCCTGGTGAACTGATGGGTGAAGATGCTTTATTTTTAGAAGCTTATAACTACAGTGCAGTTGCCTTAGGTGATAACTCAGTTTGTGAGGTTTTGGTAGACTCGCTTTCAGCCTGTTCGCAATTAGCACCTGAGTTACAGCAAAACTTAATTCAGTTATTAACCAAACAAAGCTACGAACAGCAGCAAAATTCTCAAGCTATAATAGGTAAAAAATCTGCTGATTGCTTACTAGCCGCATTTTTACTCAACATTTGCCAGCGCAATGCTAAACATTCAGGCAATGAAACAGAAATAGAGTTAACTATTAGTCGTCAGGATATTGCCTGCTTCTTAGGTATGCGTCGTGAAACTTTGAGTCGATTGTTATCGAAATTCCAATATGAACAACTAATTAGCCTCAATGGAAGGCAATTAACCTTATTATCAATAAACCACTTAAAGCAGCTTGCAAATCAATAATAAACTTCGAGCAAACCGTTAAATAACTCTGCTATTTAATTCTATCAAAAAGTCTCTAAGTAAGGTGCCCTCTATCTCTGGTAATATTTATCAAAGGATAAAAAGTGAAAGTTGTTAAATCTTTGCTAACTCATTGAGTTACTTTTATCTTTTCATTGCTCAATTAATATCCACATACAATTTAAGGACAATAATCTTTTATTGATCTACATCAAATTTAAACGCGCATAGTTGTTGATTTATATCCTTGCCAAAGGGTAAAATCGCTGGGATTTAGACACATTTGCTTACACGGATGTGACATATATCACAGCTCATAGAGCAAACACACAGAGTTAGTATGAATTGTGTCCTATATCTAAGACTTTTCATGTTTAGGTATTACAGCAAGAAATACTATCGATTAACAATAACACTGCGGAATCCTTAACATGACCACAAGTAATACGTCAGCAGTAGACTACAACTTCGATGTTGTACGTCAGTTTACTGTAATGACTGTAATCTGGGGAATCGTAGGTACACTAGTAGGTGTACTTATCGCGGCACAATTAATTTGGCCTGCGTTAAATTTTGATACACCTTGGTTAACCTACTCCCGTCTTCGTCCACTTCATACCAATGCTGTAATTTTTGCTTTTGGTACAAGTGCTTTATTTGCCACGTCTTATTACGTTGTGCAACGTACCTGTCAAACGCGACTATTTGGCGGTAAGTTAGCAGCCTTTACCTTTTGGGGGTGGCAAGCTGTTATTGTTGCAGCGGCTATCTCGTTACCTTTAGGTTACACTTCTTCAAAAGAGTACGCCGAGCTAGAATGGCCAATCGACATTCTTATTGCTGTCGTTTGGGTTTCATACGCCATCGTCTTCTTTGGTACCTTAGTTAAGCGTAAAACTTCGCATATTTACGTAGCTAACTGGTTCTTTGGTGGTTTTATTGTTACCGTTGCTGTGTTGCATATCGGTAACTCAATGGTTATACCTGTTTCGGCAATGAAATCATACTCTCTTTATTCTGGTGCAATTGATGCCATGATGCAGTGGTGGTATGGACATAATGCCGTTGGTTTCTTATTAACCGCTGGTTTCTTGGGTATGATGTACTACTTCGTACCAAAACAAGCTGAACGTCCTGTATACTCTTACCGTTTATCTATTGTTCATTTCTGGGCATTAGTTTCTTTATATATTTGGGCTGGTCCTCACCACTTACATTACACTGCACTTCCTGATTGGGCTCAGTCAGTAGGTATGGTGATGTCTATCGTGTTATTCCTTCCTTCATGGGGTGGTATGATCAACGGTATCATGACGCTTTCTGGTGCATGGCATAAACTTCGCAGTGATCCTATTTTACGTTTCTTGATTGTTTCATTATCTTTCTACGGTATGTCTACCTTTGAAGGTCCAATGATGGCAATTAAATCAGTTAATGCGTTATCTCATTATACTGATTGGACTGTTGGTCACGTACACTCTGGTGCCCTAGGTTGGGTTGCTATGGTTTCAATTGGTGCAATGTACCACTTAATCCCAATCTTGTTTAACCAAGGTCGCATGTACAGCATTCGCCTGATTAATGTACACTTCTGGTTACACACTGCTGGTATCATTCTTTATATCGTAGCCATGTGGATTTCGGGTGTAATGCAAGGGTTAATGTGGAGAGCTGTAAATAGCGATGGTACATTAACATACAGCTTTGTTGAGAGTTTAACCGCTTCTTACCCATTCTATTTCATCCGCTTCTTAGGTGGTGTATTAGTGGTAGCTGGTTTCTTATTAATGGCTTACAACATGTTTAAAACAATTGGTGCTAAAGACGGAAGTCTTAAGCCTCTTGAAGTAGCTTAAGGAGAGCCATATGAAAAATTCACATGAAAAAGTTGAAAAGAACGTTGGCTTGTTCTTCTTATTTACTGTCTTTGCTATCAGCATCGGTGGTTTAGTAGAAATTACACCATTGTTTTTCCAAAAAGAATTATCGACACCCGTTGATAACTTAAAACCTTACACTGCGCTGCAAATGGAAGGTCGTGATATTTATATCCGTGAGGGTTGTAGTAACTGTCATAGCCAAATGATTCGTCCATTCCGTGCAGAAACAGAGCGTTACGGTCACTACAGTGTAGCTGGCGAGCACGTTTGGGAACATCCATTTTTATGGGGCTCTAAGCGTACTGGTCCTGATCTAGCGCGTGTTGGCGGTCGTTATAGCGATGATTGGCATATTGCCCATTTAACGGATCCTCGTTCAGTGGTGCCAGAGTCAAACATGCCAGCGTATAACTGGTTAAATACCAATACCCTTGATGGTGAAATTACAGGTAGGAAACTTGAAACATTTAACTTCTTAACTCGTAATCGTAGTCATAAAGATGAAAATGGCAATGCAATTCCGCTTTATACTCAAGCAGAAATTGACGGTGCTAAAGATGCTGTAAAAGGTAAAACTGAAATGAGTGCCGTGGTTGCCTACTTGCAATCACTTGGCCACGCATTGAAGTAAGCTAAGCATCATGGATTACGGAACACTTAGAGGGTTTTTTGCCCTCCTTATATTGGCGTTGTTTATTATCATCGTTGTATGGTCCTATTCAAAAAAGCGTAAAGACTCATTTGATGATGTCGCAAACTCTATTTTTGAAGAAGATAAATTAAATACGGCAGATAAAAAGCGCCATCCCGATAAAAAAAGCAAACAGGAGACGAATAATAATGTCTAGCTTCTGGAATATATGGGTTTGGGTTCTTACCCTTGGCTCGTTAGTAGGTTGTTTTTTACTACTACGTATGTGCTTAAAGAACTTTGCAGGCGTTGAAGAAGGCGAATCAATGGGTCACAGCTTTGACGGCATTGAAGAGTTAAACAACCCTTTACCTAAATGGTGGAGCACGTTTTTCTTATTAACTATCGTTTGGGCATTTGGTTATATTGCACTTTATGGTTTGGGTAATTGGACTGGCCTTTTAGGCTGGAAAAGCTCTAACCAAGGCATCCTAAACCTTGCGGAATCAAAAGCTAAAACATTAGAGTATTTAAGTAAAGACTCTGGTGTATTAGTTCAATATGACCGTGAAGTTGCCGCTGCCGATGCTAAATTTGGTCCGATTTTTGAAGCTTACGCTGCGCGTAGCATTGAAGATTTAGCAACCGATGACGAAGCATTAAAAGTAGGTCAACGTTTGTTCATTCAAAACTGTGCGCAATGTCACGGCTCTGATGCTCACGGTACTACTGGCTTCCCTAACCTAACTGATAAAGACTGGTTATATGGCGGCACACCTGAAGTGATTAAAGAAACGATAATGAATGGTCGTATTGCATCGGGCATGATGGCTTGGGAAGGCGCATTAGGCGGCGACCAAGGCGTTAAAGAAGTTGCAGCTTATGTCATTAGCCTAAGTGGGCGTTCAGTTGATCCTGAACTAGCTAAAGCGGGTAAAGCTAAGTTTGCTTTATGTGCTGGTTGTCACGGTCCTGATGGCCAAGGTAGCTTAGCATTAGGTATGCCTATGGGCGCGCCAAACTTGACAGATAATGTTTGGTTATATGGCGGTTCAAAACGTGTCATTGAAGAGTCTATCCGTAATGGTCGTGCTGGTGTTATGCCGCCATGGAAAGACATTCTTGGTGAAGAAAAAGTTCACCTAATTAGTGCTTATGTTTATAGTCTTTCTCAAGATTAATTAATCATAACACTGATACTGAATGCTGTAGTTTGGTCTTTGTCATTCATGACAGATTAAGCTACTATTCAACTAAAATATAAAGCCCTTGTTACACTTTGTAATCAAGGGTTTTTTTATGTCTATTTACAGGCGCAAAACTAGCTGAACGTTAATAAAAAATGTATAATCCCACTCCATATTCTGTCGTCAATATAAGTACTTTTTTATGAAAGATTCTTGGTACCGTGAGCCTTGGGCTTGGTTAGTTTTTATTCTTCCTTTTACCGCTGTTGTAGCAGGTATTGCTACTTATATTATTGCTAACACTAACCCTGATACGTTAGTTGTTGGCGATTATTATAAAAAAGGAAAGTCAATCAATTTAGAAGTCGGTAAAGTAAAAACTGCACAGAAATTGGGTATGCGCTTTGCCCTGCAATTAAAAGGTAATGAGTTAATAATTAAACCAACGGGTATTGATAAAATTTTTCCATTACTCAATGTAAGTTTTTTTCACCCAACCCTTGAAGAAAAAGACTTTTATTTAGCGTTAACACCTGATGGTAATGGCTACTTTAGACATCAATTTGATCAAGCAGTTACTGGCAAATGGAAACTTACCTTAACTCCTTTTGAAGGTCACTGGAAAATACAAGATACCATTAGCTTACCGCAAAGTGATTTTATCGATTTAATTCCTGATCCGATCAAAGCTCAATAAGTTAAATAGCCTGAATGAGCTAAATAAGTTAGCACAATTCTAATCACTATGGTGACCATAAAACTCATCATAGTGACTCAAGCCCCCTAAGAAAGTAGCCATGACCAGCAAATGTTTTCACTGTAATGAAGCCGTCCCCCGTGGAATTAACCTCTCGGTTGAAATCAGCCAAACTCAGCAGCCTATGTGCTGCATTGGCTGCCAAGCGGTAGCTCAAACTATCGTTGATAATGGCTTGACTCAATATTATGCGGTAAGAACAGAGCCAGCTCATAAAGGTCAATCTCTGGTACCTGAACAATTACAAAAAAATAAATTACTCGATGAAGCAGTCTTACAAAGCGAATTTATTTATCAAGACAATGATTGCAAAGAAGCCATATTGACCATTGATGGTATCAGTTGCGCGGCTTGTGCTTGGCTTATCGAAATGCAACTGGATAAGTTGAAAGGTTTAGTCAAGATAAACGTTAATGCGACTAGTCAAAGAGCAACCGTTAGATGGCAAGATAATGCGTTAAAACTAAGTGATATATTACAGGCTATTGAGCATATTGGTTATCAAGCACTGCCTTTTAAAGCCAACGAAGCAGAATTAAGAAATAAAAAACAAAGCAAAGCCTTTATTAAACGTTTGGGTATCAGTGGCATCTTAATGATGCAAATCATGATGATAGCCTTTGGCCTTTACTTTGGTGCCTTCTCTGAAATGGCTGAGCACAATAAGGTCTATCTACGCTGGGTTAGTTTCATATTGACAACCCCTATTATTATTTACGGTGCTTTGCCATTTTATACTGGCGCGATCAAAGCGGTCAAAGCAAAACGTTTATCCATGGATGTTCCCGTTTCTATTGCCATCATTTTAGCCTTTAGCGCCAGTGCTTGGGCAACGATTACCCAACAAGGTGAGGTGTATTTTGAGTCGGTCTCCATGTTTACCTTTTTATTGCTCATCGGAAAGTTCTTAGAATTTAGAGCCCGTTCACATGCTGCGCAAGTCTCTGCCAATTTATTAAAATTAATGCCGATGACGGCGACTAAAGTGGTTGTTTCGGGTGATAGCGATAACGCAGAATCACAAATAAAAGAAGTATTGGTTGCCGCTAAACAGCTCATCTTAGGAGATGTTGTTATTATTAAGCCAGGCGAAATTGTACCTGCTGATGGTGTCATTACTTCTGGGCTAAGCCAACTCAACGAAGCTATGCTTTCCGGCGAACAATTACCTATTAATAAAACAATTAATGATAGTGTCTTTGCTGGTACTATCAATGGCGACGGCAATATTACCGTGCAAGTAAAACAAGCAACAAATCAATCATTTTTAAGTCAGCTCATTCGCTTAAGTGAAGAAGCTCAAGCGCACAAACCTAAAATAGCAAAACTATCAGATAAGATTGCGCAGTATTTTGTGGCGCTGATTTTATTAACCTCCATAGCTACCGCTATTTATTGGCAGCAACACCTGCCCGAAGAAGCTTTTTGGATAACCCTTTCTGTCCTTGTAGCGACCTGCCCTTGTGCACTTTCATTAGCAACACCTACCGCCTTAACCTGTGCGACTACACATTTAAATCGAGCAGGCATAATGATCAAAGGTGGTCATGTTATGGAGACTGTGCCAAAAATCAACTGTTTTGCTTTTGACAAAACAGGCACCTTAACCACGGGTGAATTCACCATCAACAGCATAAAGTTAGTCAATAAAAGCTCACATTATAACCAAGAACAGATACTTGCCATTGCTGCGGCGTTAGAAGCATATTCAGAACATCCTATTGCCAAGCCATTTGCCGAATATAGAGATTACAGCTTAACTGCTGAGCAAGTAAAAGTGCATTCTGGACAAGGTGTCACTGGTACTATAAATGCTATTGATTATGCCATTGGTAAATATGCTTGGTTAGAAAAGAGCACTTCTTTCGATGAAAGCCACGCACAATCACTTAACGTAGATTTAAGCGGTGCTAGTTGTATTTTAATGGCAAATAAACAAATTATTGCCGCATTTTATCTTATCGATAAAATTCGTAATGAGGCATTTGAAACAATAACTAGCCTTAATAAGCAAAATAAAACGTTATTGTTATCTGGTGATAGTCAAATTGCTTGTGACACTATTGCTCAAACATTACCCGTTAATACTGTCTTGGGTGGGCTCAGTGCTCAAAATAAAATGCAGCAAATTAAACAAGCCCAAGCACAAGGTTTTAAAGTGGCGATGACTGGTGATGGTATTAACGATTCGCCAGTTTTTGGCGCTGCCCACATTTCCATTGCAATGGGTTGTGGCGCGGATATTACTAAAAGTGGCGCAGATGTTATTTTGCTCAATAACAAACTGAGCAGCATAAATACCTTGATCGAAGTAGCTCACAAAACTCGCCGAATAATTTTACAGAATTACTTATGGGCTTTTGGTTATAATGCTATTGTATTACCGTTAGCTGTGGCAGGTTATATAACGCCTTATATGGCTGTTATTGGTATGTCAGCTAGCTCCATTTTAGTTATTACTAACTCTTTACGTTTACTGAAAAAATAAGCTAAATAGTCAACTAGGCAATGAGTTAAAAGTAAAGTGCTTCCCTACAGGCAAATTGAATAACCGAGTCAACTTAGTCATGAGTAACATATGAGTATTATTTATATCTTAATCCCTATCGCCGTTTTATTAACCGCTTTGGGTATTTACCTATTTTTCTGGGCGGTTAAAACAGAGCAGTTCGAAGACTTAGAAAAGCAAGGCATGAGTATCCTTTTTGATGATGAGCAACAGAATAAAATTACCGAAGAAGAGCAAGAAGAAGCAATAGAAGACACTAAGCAAAGCTCAGATAACCAATGAGCTTAGATGTTTTTTCTGCCTTTATCATTGGTTTACTTGGCTCTGGTCATTGCCTAGCCATGTGTGGCGGCATCACGACTCTACTGACTTCAGCTATTAATAAACCATCAAGTCTGCCAACAACTAAAACCAGCGTGGAAGGCGATATTCCTGTCAATGTGACGACAACACCTTCTAGTTGCTCGCCGAAAACTTCTCGATTGAATCTCGTCTTCTTATATCATATTGGCCGTATTGCTAGTTATTGCTTAATTGGTGCCATTGTCGGTTTCACTGGCTCTATCGCCGCTAAAAATATAGGTTTGCCCATTGCTGGCTTACGCCTAGTTGCGGCATTCTTTCTTATTCTATTGGGTCTTTATATAGGTCAGTGGCTGTTATGGTTAAATAAGATTGAATCCTTGGGCAAAGGTTTATGGCGCTATTTATCACCTCTAGCTAAACATGTCATCCCTGTAAATTCCTCTAAAAAAGCATTGGGTTTAGGAGCTTTGTGGGGTTGGTTACCCTGTGGTTTGGTGTATTCAACACTCACTTGGGCGCTTGCAAGTGGTAGTAGTTTAACGGGGGCAACTATTATGTTTTTTTTCGGATTAGGCACTTTACCTGCACTAATCGCATTATCCCTTGGTATCGATAGCATAAAAAAACTACTAGTCAATAAAGTATTTCGAAAAATGATGGCTATTTCTCTAATTACCTACGGTATCTACAGTTTTATTGTTGCATATCAAGTAATGTTCTAATAACATATACTTGTCTTAAAGTTAGCCTAAATAGCTACGTCACAGAGTAATATCATGCAAAATAAAAGTTGTCCTACAATACAACATATCAAGTGTCAAAACTGTAGTATTAGTGAGCTATGTTTACCTTTCTCTTTAAATGATAAAGAACTTGATTCTCTTGACGATATTATTGACCGAAAACGGCCTATTCATAAGGGCGATAAAATTTTTCATGACGGTCAAGAAATGCATGCATTGTTTGCCATTCGCTCTGGCACATTCAAAACCTTTACCGTTAATGAGCAAGGTGAAGAACAAATTACCGGCTTTCATTTAGCAGGTGACTTACTTGGCTTTGATGCCATTGCTGAAAGTCAACATCCTAGTTTTGCCCAAGCACTTGAAACATCAATGGTCTGTGAAATTCCTTATACAAACCTAGATGAGTTATCAAATACTATGCCTAAGCTTAAAAAGCAGGTATTGCGATTAATGAGTCATGAAATTAAAACTGATCAAGAGATGTTGACGCTGCTTAATAGAAAAAATGCAGAGCAACGTGTTGCGACTTTCTTGGTGAGCTTAAGTGAGCGATACCATGCACGTGGTTTATCATCGACCGAGTTTCGCTTAACCATGACCCGAAGTGATATTGGTAATTATATTGGCTTAACTGTTGAAACGATTAGTCGTTTATTAAATCGCTTTCATAAGAGTGGCTTAATTAAAGTTGATGGTAAGTTAATTTCGATTATTGATATCGATAAGCTTTGCGACACTGCTGCTCTATAGTTCATTCTCCCCTCCTGTTATAGGTTTATTATCACTAAAAGATAATAAACCTATAACAAAATAAACTTGATTTAAAACAAGCATTAATTTGTCAACTTTGCTATAAATAAACTAACGTTATTATTTAATTTGCCAGAGGTTGCCATGGACATGTATCAAAATATCCTCGTTGTGATAGACCCAACAACAGATGAACAAAAAGCACTTAAAAGAGCTATTGACCTCGCGTCGAGAATTAAAACATCCGCGCCAGATCTGCAAATAAATATTACTGCCTTTTTTAGTATTTTTGATTTTTCTTATGAAATGACCACTATTTTATCCAGTGGCGAGCGCGATACCATGCGCAAAATGGTCATTAAAGAAAAACAACAATGGCTAGATGACATCATTTCGGTAACTAATTGCCCAATAAATATTACCAGTAAGGTTGTTTGGCATAACCGCCCTTTTGAAGCCATAATCAACCAAGTTATCGAGCATAAGTATGATTTGCTGGTCAAAGGCACACACCAACATGATAAATTCAAATCAGTAGTATTTACACCTACCGATTGGCACATTTTGAGAAAATGCCCTTGTCCTGTATTACTTGTTAAAGAACATGAATGGCCTCAGCAAGGAAATATCTTAGCTGCACTTAATGTTGGTAGTGATGAAGTTGAGCACCTTTCTTTAAATATGGCTATTACTAAACAAGCAAAAAGTATTGCTCAGTTAATAACGGCTAATGTGCACTTAGTTAATTCCTATCCTGGTACACCGGTAAATATTGCTATTGAAATTCCTGAATTTGACGCCAGCGAATATAATAGTGCTATGCAGGCACACCATAAAGAAGCAATGAGCAAGCATGCCAATAGCTTTGATATCCCGTTAAGTCATACTTATGTTGAAGAAGGGTTACCAGAAGCTGTTATTGAACAAGCAGCGATAAAGATTGATGCTGAATTGGTTATTTTAGGCACCATTGGTCGTACTGGTATTTCCGCAGCGCTTATTGGTAATACTGCTGAACATGTCATTGACCAATTAAACTGTGATGTATTAGCGTTAAAACCTGACGGCTATATATCACCACTTGATGTTGAGTAGCAATTACGATTATTTACCTAGCCTCATCTCTAGTTGTAAAAGTTGGGGTTAGGCATAACTAATGAGTTGCGTTTGTGTAAATCGTCTCAAATTAAGGTGAAACATATTATTAGCTTGTGACATGGAAATCGGCTCAAAGCGCACTTTGTCGCCTTGACGACATTGTGAAAGTTTCGCGCAATCTTGCGAAATAACTGCGCCAATTTTAGGGTAACCACCAATGGTTTGCCGGTCGTTAAGCAAAACTATAGGCTGACCATCTGCTGGTATTTGCACCGCACCATAACAAATCCCTTCAGATAAAATACCAGCGACATCAGCCTTTATTGCCCGACCTTGTAAGCGATATCCCATGCGATCCCAATGTTTACTAATTTGATATTCGCTTGAGAAAAATACTCTTTTTTCTATGTTTGAAAAATGTGCGTGTTGATAACTTAACACCGTATGTAATTTCACTTCATTAGCATATTCTGGCTGTTCATGTTCAGGCAACATAAGTTGCTTTAGCCTATAGTCAGCTTTAGACACCGCCTGGCAAGGTAATACATCCTTCTTAACGAGCTTATCACCATTGAGACCACCTACTGACTCTCGACATACCGTAGCAGTGCTGCCAAAACTTGGCTTTATATCAAAACCTCCCGCTACCGCTAAATAACAGCGAACACCAAGCGGGGTAAAACCTAAACTAATAGCATCCCCAGCTTTAACCAGAAAACTACGCCACAGCGCTTTAGGTTGGCCGTTAAGGGTCAGTGGCATCGGAGCACCGGTAACGGCAATAACACAATCCACTTGTGCTGTTAGCTCCAAACCACCCAAGCTAATTTCGATGGCCGTTGAATTTAATTCATTACTACACAATCTATTTGCCCAATAAAAAGCTAAAGAGTCAGCCGGGCCGCCATTGGTTAGTCCTAAATTAAATGCACCATAACGGCCAGCATCTTGAATTAGACTTAATACACCAGCATTGGTAACAATAAGCCCTAATGCTTGAGCATACTCTTCACTGCGGGCACTGCTCGTTAGTTTGCTCATATAAATACCTCTTAACTTTCCATCTCGGTTAATTTACCACCTAACTCAAAAAACTTAAGCTTATCGATAGCAACAAATTTCACCCTATCACCTACTTCAACAGGCATCATTGGCTCTGTTTGTGCGTTAAACATATCAATAGGACATAGACCAATGATATTCCAGCCACCGGGAGATTGAGCTGGATAAACGGCAGTTTGTCTATCGGCAATAGCAATAGCTCCTTTAGGCACTTTCAGTCTTGGTGTAGTTAACCTTTCCATGGCAATACGCTCGTCAACTTCACCTAAATAAGCAAAGCCTGGGGCAAATCCTATGGCATACACGCGATATTCCTGCGCTTGGTGTAAGGTTATAACTTGTGTAACAGTCAGTTTCGCGTGTTTGGCAATGCGTTGTAAATCCATGCCTGATTCTAGCGAATAATAAGCGGGTAACTCAATTAATCTACCCTGCTTGTTACTTACGCTAACACATTGTTTCAATAGTGTTTTTAGTTTATTGCGCAAATGGTGGTGATCTATTTCAAGTAAATTAAACACCACTAACATAGAGGCGTATGAAGGAATGAGATCAATTATTTCAACAGAAAAATGTTGACGGATGAGCTGAGTCGCTTGCTGAACATTACTGCTAATACTGGGCGTAATCACTAATGATTCTTGTCCATCATCAGAAAAATAAAGCATCAAGGCATTTTCACCGGCAACTTCAAGGCGAATGCCGTCGTTTATCCGCGTTGACATTAACCCAGTAGCTCTTTAATTTCACGAATAGCCTGCACACCGGCAATATTATCACCATGTACACATAAACTATCTACACTAAGTTTCAGTATTTTACCTGAGATGGTTGTGACAGTCCCATGCTCTGATAATTGCTTAACTTGGACAAGCATAGCTTCTTTATTTAAAACAGCACCCGCTTTGCTACGTGCTAATAACCGACCTTCATCGTCATAACAGCGATCAGCAAAAGCTTCACTATAAATAACAATCCCTAATTTATTCGCCTGCTGTTTATAGTCTTCAATCTCTGCCGTTGCTTGTAACATCAAAGCCAGTTTTTTGGGATATTGAATAAGCGCAGCTAAAATAGCTTCGAACACCCTAGGCTCACTCATCATGTCGTTATAAAGTGCGCCGTGGGGTTTTACATAATCTATCGATATTCCTTGTGCAGTTGCCATACCGTCAAGCGCCGCCACTTGGTAATGTAATAGCGCTATTATTTCTTCTGATGAACAAGTCATTGACCGACGGCCAAAGCCAACTAAATCAGGATAGCTCGGATGCGCACCAACACTGACTTGAAATTGCTTGGCTAATGCCAGTGTTTTTTGCATCACTAAAGGGTCACCTGCATGAAAGCCACAAGCAATATTTGCTTGATCAATATGAGGCATCACCTCATTATCCAGTCCCATGGTCCAAGCACCAAAACTTTCACCTAAATCGCAGTTTAATTTCATCTTTATTATCGCTCGCAAATTTATAGTCTGATCAGTTGTCTAACCAATAGTCTAATCAACTACCTAATGATTATATACTCGTTATTATTCAAAGTGCAGGATTTCAGCTAAGGTAAATAGTCTAAAAATAAAATTATAAAGCGACAAGTGTCCACACAAGTCGGCCAAGCTAACTTAAATTGATGAACGATTAATTTACTTTAGCAATGACTTCATCTTTTTTATCATCAATGAATCTAACTTTCTCGCCACTTTGTAAACGCTCTCCGCCACGAACGACCACACTATCATTTACCGATAAAGCGCCCGTTACTGAAACCCAACTTTTTACACCTTGACCCACATGCACTACAACCTTTTGTGCTTGTTGGTCGGCACCGATAGTTAACACGTAAGTTTCATTTTCTCGCAGCATCAAGGCATCACGCGGTACTAAAATAGCTTCTTTCGGCGCTTGCTTAGGTAAAGAGACGGTCACAGCGGTACCTGCTAACATCGCTATGCCATCAGCAGCCAGCCTAACATCAAAAGTACGTGAAGCTTGGTCGCCCGCTTGGCTCCATGTACGAACAGGTAGTTCAAGCAAGGTTTGATTCCATTTGACCATCACTTTACTGCCTCGTTGTAAAAATGGTGCGATCGAAATTGGCGCAGCAATTTTAATATCAAGATTCTTAGTATCAATGAGTTGCACTAATGGGCGGCCAACAGAGATCAACTCACCAATATGGACAAAACGTTGACTGATATTCCCTGAGAAAGGCGCTCTAATGGTGGTTTTCTCTATGGCAAGTAAGGTCTGTTCAACTGATATATTCAACGCAGCAACTTCGTTAATAGCAATGGTTAAATCTTTATTAACTCGTTCAAATTCACTTAACGCTGAATTGTTTTTTTCGCGTAATTTTAGAAAACGTGCCTTTTGTCCAGTGAGATAATCCACATCGGCTTGATGTTGTTTCACTTGCGCTTGTTGACCTGCCAGTTGCAACTTCAAATGGCGATCGTCAATTTGTGCTAGCAACTGGCCTTTTTTAACTTGGCTACCAACATCTTCAATCCACAGCAACTGCCCAGTTTGCTCAGCAGATATTGGTGCATTTTTTCGGCTGATAACATTGGCAGGCAACCAAATACTTGGTTTTACCTGTTCTTTTTTAACCGATTCGACACTGACTAAGTGTGCTGGCTTCTCTGGCGTTTCCGCCGCATTGGCTTTTTGGCAAAAATTAAGTAAAGCAATGACTGAGATAAACGTAAAAGTTATTAGTGCTGAACTATACAAATTAACTTTACTCGACTTATTTATTGAAAGTGCCATTTTTGGTGGTACAACATTGGTTAGCATTAAATTATTCATGATGTGTTCCTTAATCTCTTGAGTTGTCATTACGGGTTAACTCGAGCGTTTGGTATTTGTTGTACTGCACTTTTATTACTGAGATTTTCACTTCGACTTAAGAAAAAGTCGTGCTTAGAGAGTCTTAACAAACATGGCAGTAATACGATAGTAAATATTGTACTGAACGCTAAACCACCGACGATCACCGCAGCTAAACCGCGATAAATCACACTGCCGGCGCCAGGCATAAGTAACAGTGGTAACATGCCAAAAAAACTAGTCGCCGTACTCATGAAAATAGGTCGTAAACGTAAGGTTAACGCTTGCTCAATAGCTTGTGTCCGTTCAAGACCATCTTGTTGGCCTAAACGCGTTTGATGTACTAATAAAATAGCGTTATTAACCACTAACCCCAGTAAAATGATAAAACCGATCATGGTCAGTAAATCAAGTGGTTGAAAAACAGTGAGGTTAAGTAGTTGTAGCGCTAAAATACCACCAACCGTGGCTAAAGGAATGGTAATAACGACCAGTAAACTATCCTTAATTGACTTGAATAAGGCAGCCATTAATAGAAACAGAATAACTAAAGCAAAAGCAAAATTTTCCGCCATCACACTAATCGCTTTATCTAGCTGGTCAGCACTGCCACCATATTGAATATTGCCATCATCTGGCATGATATTGCGCAACTTTGGCTCTACCTGTAACTTTAATGCCAATATTGTTTCTTCTAACGACCAACCTTTAGGCGGGTTCACATTCAAACTAATGGTACGTTGTCCATCAATACGCGTTAATCGACTTGGTCCCACAGTACGTTGAATATCTACTAAGTTTGATAACGGTGTGACGCTACCATTTCCCGTAACGACAGGCACATCTCCCAAGTTATCGGGATCATCCCAGCCATCGGCACGTAAAATCATATTCAAGCGTTTACTGCCATTAAAATACTCTCCAACATACAGGCCATCACCCAAGGTTCTCACCACGCGACCTACATCTCGACGGTTCCAGCCTTGCTCTAAAATATTACGATCGTTCGGGCTTAAGTTAATCTCAGGCTCTGACATGGCAAGACCTGGGTTAGCATTTACGTTAGCGCCTTCAATGGCTTCTTTTACCCAATCCATACCTTGGCGTGCCATTTCTTGTAGTGCTTTACTATCTTTGGACTGCAGATGTACCTGTACTTGTCTACCACCGCCGAAGCCACCAAATAAATTTCCTTGTCTCGCGAATACTTGAGTGTCAGGTAGGTCAATTAATATTTCATTTTTCACAATTTCAAGTAACTCATCTACTCGGTCTTGATCTTTTACCCGAACGCCCAAACTGCCACCCCATGAGCCACCAAAGACATAATAGTTTTTCAATGCTGGCTCTTTAATGCCATCCATATAAGGTTTTAATCGCTCGACAATCGGTTGGATGATTTCTTTCTCAATGGTTTTAACATTTGCACCGGGCGGAAATTGCAAGTTAGCATCAATAGCATCGCGCTTCACTGGCGGTAAATAATCAAGCTTTGGTATGGCAATAATAGATATGACAACCGGTAATATTAAAAGGCTTGCAGCAAGTGATAAGCGCTTAGTTCGACTACTGGTGCTGTTCATCACAAAACAGGTAATTCTCTGCCACAGTTTTTTATTAGGATCGTTCACTTCTTGCTGTTTGAGAAAGTACTTTGCTAAAACAGGTAACAGCACTACGGCAACGATAAGTGACACCGACACAGCAATGGCAATAGTTAACGCTAAATCACCAAAGAGTTGTCCTTCAATATCTTTTAAGAAAAACACTGGTAGGAATATCGCGACAGTTGTCGCTGTTGAAGCAAGTAAAGCGCCCCACACTTGCCCTGCTCCTTGCTCAGCGCTGTCATGTTCATTCAAACCTTTATCACGCATACGTAAGATATTTTCTAACACCACAATGGCTGCATCGAGTACCATACCTACAGCGAAGGCTAAACCGGCTAATGAAATAACATTGAGTGAACGACCCGTAATTTCCAAGACGATAAAAGTACTTAACAAACTCACGGGAATAGCGGTCGCAATAATTAACGTCGCACGAGCCCTTCGGATAAAAAACCATAAAACGGCTAGCGATAAAACAATACCGACAAATAAATTACTGGTCACTAAGTTAATAGCACGGTAGATAAAAACAGAGGCATCAAATGACTGCACCATCACCAACTTTTTCTCTGCTAATAATTCGCTATTCAGTAGTTGAACTTCGGCTTTTACTCGGTTTAACGTTTCCAATACATTAGCGCCATTGGCTCTATTTATACGCATTGAAAATGCTGGGTTACCATTTTGCACCGCCATGCCTTGCCTATCAGTACTGCGCACAGCAACAGTAGCAATATCACTTAAACGAATATTACGACCACCGCGCGACTCAAGCATTAATTGTGATAACTCATCTACACTGTATTTACCGCTATATCGCAAGGTATATTGGCGTCTACCAACATCAATAAAACCACCTGAAACATCATCACTGGCAGAAACTAAGGAAATGAGTCGAGGAATTTCGATACCATACTCAGCGGCTTTTATTGGGTCGTAGCGAATTTGTAACTCTTCTCGGTTTTCATCCGAAAAAGTTTCCACGCTAGCAACACCTTCAACGGATTCAAGACGCGGTCTAATCACATCATTGGTAAAATCCATATATTGGTTAATATCTTGGCCATTGCCTGGTAGCGCTTGCAAAAAGAAGAAAGTGAGCGCCGGTGTATTACCTCGACCACCGCCAAGCATGACTCGTGGTGGTCGGGCATCTCTCGGTAAATTTGCCACCCTTGTCATACGGCTAATCACTTCAATTAAGGTTTGTTCCATATTAGTGCCAACACCAAATGACAAACTAATATAAGCTCCGCCTCTATTGGCAAAGGCCCTCATTGACTCTAAACCGGGTATACCACGCAAAACTTGCTCTTGTGGTTCAACAATTTCAGATTCAATTTCTTTCGGTGATGCTGCACGCCAAGTCGTTTGTATGCCGATTTGAGGGCGCTCAATATCGGGAAATAACTGTACTGGCAACTTAAATAAGCTGAGCAGGCCAACAAGTAAAGTTAGGGCAACAACAACAGCAACGGCTGCAGGACTTATTAAAGCGCTCTTGGTGAGTTTCATTGCGATTCCAACGTTGGGTTACATTAATTAACAATCAAGATACAAGTCCTCAGTTATAAAGAAACTAAGGTTGCGATTAATCGAGATAAAAACACGACCAATGACCGATAAGAAATGCTTTGAAATTATCTGACATAATTAGACATATTTATACCCGTTCTACTTGAAGATGCATGATTCAGCTGGAATTAGAAACGTCTTTAGGTAAGGCATTGATTGAAGAGAATGGTTGTTCAGGAGAATATGCTCCTGCATTCTCTAATAAGCTGCATCCATGCCGCGTCCTTTTCGAAATCAATAACGCAGCATAAAGCGTTTCTAAACCAGCCCCTTGGGGAAGGCTGAGCAAATCATACTCGGCGTTGCATTTCTTTTTAAGGGAATAACCCTTAATAAAAAAATGCGCCTTGATTATGAGTCGCTCAGACTTCCTGATACGAGCATCTTCAAGTAGAACGGGTATAGGATGGATTTTAAATGAATAAACGGACGAAAGTTAGATTATTTGCAACACCTTTAGGGGGTACTTATCTCTATTGATTAATAACACAATAAGCTATAATCGACGCAAATTTTTAGTTCAAACTACCGGCTATCATGAGACCAATATTTTCCATAGGGCGCTGCCTACTCTTATTGTCACTTTCGTTTAATACGCAAGCCTTTTCCGCTGAAGGTGATCGCAGCAAAGTTGAGCCTGAGTCACAGAAAACCCCCTTTGAAATATGTTTGTTTAAAGCGATTAAAAGTGCCGATAAAAATGCCACCCTTGCGAAAATAGAAACACAATGTGAACAGCAAATAGTTCGTAATATTCTCAAAGATGGCAGCGACCAAGACATTGAGTTAGGTGCCCTTTCTCATAGAATAATTAGAGAAAGAAGAACCGCAGCCGATCCCTATGTGCTTTCGCCTCATAAAATGAATTACATCTTACCTTTTTCCATTGTTGATAATATTAACCGTGAAGCCTATCAAGAATTTTCAACATGGGCTGATGATTTAAAAGATGTTGAAGCCAAGTTTCAAATAAGTCTTAAAATCCCTCTTCTGACCGGGCATTGGTTGAATGAAGGTGACCAATTGTTTTTTGGTTTCACCTTACAGTCTTGGTGGCAAATCTACGCAGATGAAATTTCAAAACCTTTTAGAGAAACCAACTACCAGCCTGAGTTTTTCTATGTTACGCCACTGAATTTCCATCCGTGGGGAGGGAATTCAGCCTTAGTAACTGGCTTCGAGCATCAATCAAATGGCCGTTCACAGCAACTATCCAGAGGTTGGAATCGTGTCTATATTAATTATCTGTATGAAAAACGTAACTTCGCCCTATCTTTTCGTCCATGGTATCGTATTCCTGAAGAAGAGAAGTCTTCTCCCTCTGATGGTCAAGGGGATGACAATCCCGATATTTTAGATTACATGGGTCACTTTGAATTAGGTATGGTGTACAAACACAGTACCTATTTTGAACTTTCATTTAAGGGCCGTGAAAATTTCGCGACGCACAATGGCTTTGTTGAAGTTGGCGCTACCTTTCCATTATGGGGGAAATTAAAAGGCTACGCCCAATTTAGTAGTGGTTATGGCGAGAGTTTAATTGACTACAATGTTAATCAAAAGCGTTTTGGTATCGGTATAGCGCTAACGAATTTACTTTAAAATAAAAAACTTAAACTATGTTGTTACGACGGTGTTAGCTCTATAAATAAAGCAGTAAACTGTTATTAAACAGTTACTGCTCTTTTAATTAAGCCTGATTAAAGTTACCTGCGATTAAAGTTACCTTGGTGTGCAATACGATAGAGTATTGGCAACACCAATAAAGTGAGCAGAGTAGAAGAAATAATCCCGCCAATAACGACGGTGGCTAATGGTCGTTGAACTTCGGCGCCAGTCCCTATATTAAGTGCCATAGGAACAAAACCAAGTCCAGCGACTAAAGCCGTCATCAACACGGGTCTTAGTCTGATCATGGCACCATCAATAATACCAGAAATAAGTTCACCTCGTTCTTTACATAAATCACGAATAAAGGCGAGCATGACTAAACCATTAAGTACTGCGACCCCCGAAAGCGCAATAAAACCCACTCCCGCTGAAATGGATAAAGGCATACCACGAAACCACAAAGCGATAACACCACCAGTAAGCGCTAAAGGGATACCTGTGAATATAATCAAGGCATCTTTTAGATTGCCGAAAGCCATGACTAGTAGCCCTAAAATTAATGCCAAGGTTAAGGGTACAACGATAGTTAGCCGTTTACTCGCCGACTCTAACTGCTCAAAGGTTCCGCCATACTCGAGCCAGTAACCAGCTGGAATATCGACATTGCTTTGAATTTTTTGTTTAACATTTTTGACAAAAGTTCCTAAGTCAGTACCGCGTACATTGGCAGTTACCACGATGCGCCGCTTACCATTTTCGCGACTAATTTGATTAGGTGCTGGAGCGAGGTTAAGCACAGCAACTTCAGATAAAGGAACGTATTGACCATTAGGTAAGGCGATTGGCAGCTCGCTCAATCGGTTAACATTTCGTCTAACATGCTCTGGTAATCTTATCACCATCTTAAAACGGCGGTCTCCCTCATAAATCACCCCTGCATTTTCACCGCCAATAGCAGTAGCTAATACATCTTGCAGTTGTGAAACATTAAGGCCATAACGCGCTAGTTCAACCCTTTTTGGGTGTATTGATAACATGGGTAAACCGGTAACCTGTTCAACTTGAATATCACTAGCCCCATCAATTTTTTCAATCACTTCTCTGATTGCATTAGCGCTAGTGAGTAACTGGTCTAAATTATCGCCAATGACTTTGATGCCTAGATCTGCCCTAACACCTGAAATCAGCTCATTGAAACGCATTTCAATCGGTTGTGTTAGCTCAAAATTATTACCTGGTTGACCCGATACCGACTCAACAATTTCCGCGGCTAATTCACCATGACTCAATGTTGGATCCGGCCATTGGTCACGCGGCATTAACATCACATAGGTATCAGCAATATTGGGTGGCATAGGGTCGTTAGCAACTTCTGGTGTACCAATTCTAGAGAATACATTTTTAACCTGAGGGAATTGCTGTATTTTTAACTCCAGCGCTTTTTGCATTTCAATAGATTGGCTAAGGCTAGTGCCTGGAATTCGAATCGCCTGCAGCAATAAATCTTCCTCATTAAGCTGCGGGATAAACTCAGATCCAAGGGTAGTAGCTAGCCAGATAGAAAAGGCGACCAATACAGCACACGCAGCTAAAATAACCCAACGTAATTTCATTGCGCCAACTAATAGCGGCTTGTACACTGATTTAGCTGTAGTTATGATAATACTTTCTTTTTCACTGATTTTACCGTTCATGAATAAGGCAACAGCAGCAGGTACTAACGTTAATGATAATACCAGTGCGGCAATTAATGCCATCACCACCGTTGCTGCCATTGGGTGGAACATCTTTCCTTCAACACCCGTTAAAGTAAATAGCGGAATATATACAATGGTAATAATAAAGACACCGAATAAGCTAGGTCTAATGACTTCATTCGTTGCAGAATAGACAACTTTTAAACGCTCTTCCCTAGAGAGGATACCGCCATGTAGTTTTTGAGCATTGCTTAATCGCCTAATTGAGTTTTCAACGATAATGACCGCGCCATCAACAATTAAACCAAAATCGAGTGCTCCAAGGCTCATTAAATTAGCGGAAACACCAGTTTTTACCATACCAGAGATGGTGGCTAACATCGCTAGCGGGATAACCGCCGCGGTAATTAATGCCGCTCGAACATTCCCAAGTAAAAGAAATAACACAAGGATAACCAACAAAGCACCTTCAATTAAATTCTTTTGTACTGTGTACATGGCTTTATCGACCAGCGTGGTACGATCATATACCGATTCAACAATTATGCCCTTAGGTAAAGATAACTTTATTTGCTCAAGTTTTTTAGCTACCGCTAAAGCTACAACACGAGAGTTTTCACCCACCAGCATCATTGCACTGCCTAATACGGTTTCTTTACCATCACGCGTTGCAGCGCCGGTACGTAAAGATTTACCGATAGCAACTTGGGCAATATCCGCTATCTTTATTGGGGTATCATCAATGACTTTGACAATCACTTGTTCAATGTCGCTGATAGTCGCTAATTGACCGGGCGAACGTATCGTCAGTTGTTGACCATTTTGCTCAATGTAACCTGCACCGCGATTGCTGTTATTATTACTTAAGGCTACATTGATATCGTCAAATGAAATTGCAAAATCAAGCATTTTACTGGGCAATGGCGTTATATGATATTGCTTGTCATAACCCCCTATGGTGTTGATTTCAGTAACGCCAGGTACTAGTGCTAACTGGGGTTTAATAATCCAATCTTGAATTTCCCTCAGCGCTGTGGCATCAAATGATGAGCCATCAGCCTTGAGTGCATTAGGTAAAGCCTCAACACTGTACATAAATATTTCACCAAGCCCAGTGGTAATAGGCCCCATTTCCGGATCTAAACCCTCAGGGATCTTATTCTTAATCGCGCTTAATTTTGCATTGATAAGGTTACGAGCAAAATACAAGTCTGTGCCATCGTTGAAAACAACGGTGACTTGCGACAAGCCATAACGCGAAATAGAGCGCGTGTATGACAAGTTAGGAATACCGGTGAGAGCTGCTTCAATGGGAAAGGTAATGCGTTGCTCAGATTCAAGTGGCGAATAACCAGGCGCACGGGTGTTAATTTGCACTTGCACATTCGTTATATCTGGTACTGCATCAATGGGGAGCTTTTGATAACTCCAATAGCCAAGACCAATGAGCGCTAATATCATGGTCATCATCAACCAGCGTCGCGCTATAGAGAAGCGTAAAATTGATTCAATCATTGTTTATCTCCTTAATGGGCGTGCGATGCGCCAGCTTTTCCTAAATCTGCTTTTAGCAGATAACTATTGCTGAGGGCATACTTGTCACCCACTCTTAGCCCTGAAATCACGTGAGTAACTTGGCCATCAGTTTCACCAAGTTGTAACTCACGTGTCTCATAGCCGCTTTTGTTTGTAACGAAAATGACGTTCTTACCTTCAACTTCTTGAAGGGCACGATTGTCGATAACTAAGCTGGCATCCATTTGACTAGTCACTATACTGCCGGCTAACATTTGCCCTGGTGTCCATAAGCCATTGCTATTTTCTAGTGGTACTATTGCCGTCATAAATGGTTGATTTTTATTGGCCATTAAATACATTATGTTGGATTGTGTTTTAGCAACCGTTGATGAAATGGTAACTTGCTGACCTTTTTTAATCGCTTGTTGGCTTGGAAATATCTTGTATTCAACCCACAATTGGTCATAGTTTTCCAGCGTTAGCAACGGTTGTAAACTCGCTAACTCGCCAGGGTTCGCATACCGTTCAGTTACTACACCTGAAATTGGCGCGGAAATGTTATAACGCTTTAAACTATCGCTCGATTCAACTTGCGCAATATTTTCTCCTGCTTTAACAACATCGCCAACATTAACGCTTAATTTAGTGATCAAGCCAGGAAAACGAGCACTCACTTGACTAATTGCCTTTGGATTGATGACAGAGCGACCATACACGGTCGTCATTTTATTTATTTGACCAGCACCCGCGGTGGCATTGATTATCCCTGCTTTTAGGGCGTCACTTAGTGTGATTTCAATGTGTCCCTCTATTTCATTATGCTTACCTTCATCACCATGAGATTTTTCTTCTCCATGGTGATCACTGTGCTGGTCTTCTTTACCGTGATCTTCGCCCGCGATTAGGTTATTACTAATTACTGCACTGCTTAAAGTTGCTGCTATTAATAGTAAAGTTGTATATTTAATGGTCATGTGAAATTCCTTAAAATTCGTTATTTATTGGTGACGTTAAATCGTATTGAGAGGCAGGAAGAGGTTCCGCAATTAGTTGCTCGATTTCCGTTCCATATCGTAAAGCAGCAGAGGCAGATTCAATCATGGCACGACGGGCAAAGAGTAATTCTTGTCTCGCAGTCAAATAATCTAAATAACTATAACGACCACGTTGGTAGGCGATTTGAGTTTCGTCTAATGCCTCGGTTAGGGTGGGAATAATACTTTCTTTAAGGTTTTTAGCGATAAAAATGGCTTGCTTCCTGTTGGCATAAGCTCGATATAGTTGATTATGTAAAGCCAACATAGTTACTTCTCTTTTTACTATGATTTCATCACGTGCTGCTTGTGCTGAAAGAATCGCTCCAGTATTTCGTTTTGATGCAAATAGCGGCATGCTAAAACCTGCAGTAAGTGCGGTATCGTTAACGTCTTGAATTTGCTTAATTCCAACCGACCATTTGATATCTGCACTGGACTCAGTACGCGCTAAACGAAGTTGAGCCTCCCTTAATCGTTCTTCAGTGGCATAAATTAAAATTTCAGGGTTTTGTTTAACTTTGGCAAGCAAAGTTGTCAATTCAATATCGGCTGAAAACTGGTATAAATCTCCCTCAACTTGAGTAAATGATGGCGTAGTTTCCTTCCACATCATGGCTAATGCGACTTTAGAATAATCAAATTGTTGTTGCTCAGATGAAGTCACCAATCTTGCGTTACCAACAGCTGCAAGTGCTCGTTTAATTTCGGCTTCGGGCGCAACACCTGCTTTTGAACGTTTTTCAACTTCAGCTAAAGTATTTTCAGCCAGTAATGTCGCTTCTTGAGCTAACGATAACCGCTCTTGTGCTGCAAGAATATCTATATAACGGCGTGTCACTTCACTCAGTAAGTTCAAGGCCTCAATTTTACGCATTGCGGTAAGTTGTGAACTGCGACTTTTAACGACACCAATACGGGCTTCCCTTTTATCACCCATTTCTATAATCGAAGAGAGAGAGAGAGTAAATTCAGTACTATTAAGTACGCCTATATCGTCAGTGCCAGCAAAATTTTCCATTTCAAAGCCGACTTCATAGGATGGCCTCAAGCCCTGACTTTGTAACTGGCCTTCAAGCGCACTTTGGCGAAATTTGAACACTTTAAGGGAAGGGTTATCCTTAACTGTTCTTTTGATTGCAGAAGATAATGTTAAGGTGTTTTCTTGCAACAAATTCTTTTCATTTATACTGTGCGCCATTGGACTAAAAGCCCATAAAACAAGAATAAATGATTGAAAATAGATTACCCATTTCGATGATAACCAAGACAATTTTGCACCTTTAGGAGGCACATTAGTAAAATAATGCATAGGTATTTCCTATTTTTTGATAAATGTATTGATGATATTTTGTAAACCATCAAGGGAATTAGTAAATGTATATACCCAAGCTAGATTTTGGAGGGCGCAGGAAGGAATAGTAAGGTCTATTGAATTGTGTTGGTTCAATACCATCAACTAATAGTTCAGCCGTTTTTATGTCATCTTTAACTGACACAAGAGTAAACATATTATTTGAGCAGCATGGACAACATTTAGCATTACAATCCAAGCATTCATCCTGATTGATTTCTTGCTCTAACGCTGATTCATTTTCAGCAACGAGTTCGGCATCTATACTATTGAATTGAAGGTAGTACTCGGAAAGTCGTTCATTATTTTGACTGGACTCGCAACTATCTGCCATAGCAAAAGCAGATTGCAGAGTTATCAATACAATCATCACGTAGAAAAGCATGTTGAAATCTCTCCAACCTTTATTCGGTTGGAAAATATTACGTAATAGAATCATGCAATACAGCTTTTATCTGCTGATTTACTTTCTGTAATTGAGACTTTCGCTTCACGGATAATTGCAATACTAGAATGGATGACGATAATTGCTATAACACTGCCAATGACCCAATCAGGCCAAGCAGTGTTTAATCGGCCTACTAAAAATGCTGAAATCAATATCCCTATATTGGCCAACATATCATTGCGCGAACAGATCCAACTGGCTTTAAGGTTTACATCACCTTGTCTAAATTGGTATAAAACGGCAAAACAAATCATATTAACAATTAAGGCCATGAAGCCAACCGAAAACATCAGATCAGACTGAGGCTCACTACCGAGCCAAATACGTCTAACAACATCTAATAACACAAGTAAACCAAGAGATAACTGTAAATACCCGTTTGCTAAAGCCGCACGACCTTTATACAACAAACTTTTCCCTACCGCATAGAGGCTAAGTGAATACACTGCAGCATCGGCAAGCATATCAAGAGAGTCTGCGAGCAAACCACTAGAGTTTGCTAACCAACCTGCAATAAATTCTATGATAAACATACTAAAGTTAAGGATTAGTACAACCCAGAGTAATTTTCTT
This sequence comes from Colwellia psychrerythraea, assembly GCA_002163005.1. Classification (GTDB taxonomy): domain Bacteria; phylum Pseudomonadota; class Gammaproteobacteria; order Enterobacterales; family Alteromonadaceae; genus Colwellia; species Colwellia psychrerythraea_C. The sequence continues at coordinate 70,492 of MAAF01000040.1, forward strand.
TCGTTGGTATTCTTTGCTTCTGCGGCACAACAACCTGACATAATAAGCTCGTTTATTCTTGAATAAGGTCTTTAATTGGGCCATGATAAACCTTACTGTTGGAGTAAGGTCAAGCGTTATGAAAATAAATCAACTATCTAAATTAACCAATGTGCTCAGTAAAACCATTCGATATTATGAGGACGTTGGTTTACTGCCTAAAGCATCTCGCAATAGCAATGGTTATCGAGACTACAGTTCAAGCGATGTCGATAATTTAATTTTTATTCGTCGATGTCGAGAGCTACAAATCCCTCTTGAGAAAATAAAAGTATTGATACAAGTACAAACAGACACAACATCATCGTGCAGTGAAGTAGATCTGCTTATTGAGCAACAGCTGGAGAATGTTCGTAAAACGATAAATGAGTTATCATTATTAGAGAAAACGCTGCATACGTTAGCAAAATCTTGTTCAAATGATATTGTTGGGGAATGTGAAATTTTGAAAAATTTAAAACAGTAAGTTTACTAATAGTATTAAGAAAGACTCGCTTGAAGCATTTTATCAGTGAGATCAATGGTGGATTAGTAACCATGACTTATTTTGTTAGGTAACAAACTGGCCACCATTACCGAATTAACTAAAAACAGGCAATAATAAAAGTTATCACCTATTTTTAGGATAAATAAATCAACCCGATTGGTATTTTACTCAGGTAAACCAAAGGTATCGACAACATAATCGAGATCTTTATCTCCTCGACCACTTAAATTAACGAGTACAGATTTTTCTGGGAATTTTTGCGCAAGCTTCATCGCATAAGCAACCGCATGGGCACTTTCTAACGCAGGGATAATTCCCTCTAATCGGCTCAATTCATAAAATGCATCAATACACTCTTTATCCGTAATACTGTCGTAGGTAACTTTATTTAAGTCCTTCAACATACTGTGCTCCGGACCTACGCCTGGGTAATCAAGACCACTGGCAATAGAATGTACCGGTGCTGGATCACCATTTTCACCTTGAAGGATATAACATTTAAAGCCATGGATAAGACCAGGCTTACCGAGAGTCATCGTGGCGGCATGCTCTCCCGTTTTAAAAGATTTTCCTGCCGGTTCAATACCAAACAATTGAGTCTCATCATCTTCTAAAAAGGATGAGAAAATTCCCATCGCATTACTACCACCGCCAATACAAGCGACAACGCTGTCAGGTAACTCACCTGTCATATCTAAAAATTGCTCCCTCGCTTCAATGCCAATAACACGTTGAAAGTCACGTACTATCATTGGAAAGGGATGTGGGCCAACAACTGAGCCTATGCAATATATGGTTGAAATAGGGTCTTTAAGGTACGCTTCAAAAGCACTGTCTACCGCTTCTTTTAAAGTTTTCAAACCATGAGTTACTGGAATAACAGTTGCCCCTAGCACTTTCATGCGCAGTACATTAGGGTACTCTTTTTTAATATCAACTTCGCCCATATGAATTTCGCACTCTAGGCCAAAATAAGCCGCTGCGGTAGCTAGGGCAACGCCATGTTGTCCTGCGCCCGTTTCAGCAATTAGCTTCTTTTTACCTAAGTGTTTAGCAAGTAAGGCTTCGCCCATACAATGATTTAACTTATGAGCTCCAGTATGATTTAAATCTTCTCTTTTTAAATAAATTTGCCCGCCATATTTTTCTGATAAGCGTTGGCAATGATAAACAGGTGTAGGACGACCTTGATAATATTTTCTAATATCACGAAGCTCTGAAATAAATTTATGAGACTTACTGATAGCAAAGTAAGCATCATTAATTTTCTTCATCTCTTCTTCTAAATTTGGGGGAATAAATGCACCACCATATTCATTAAAAAATCCGTCTTTGTTCGGGTACTTTTTAAAATAATTCTCTTTCATTTTATTCCTTTATGATTATGGGAAGAGTAAAAATAATAACCAGCGACAAAAAATACCGCAAGGATAAATCTGCCTATTATCCCAATCTAAATCAAATAAACGGGAAAGATTTCATTAGGTGAAAAAAGCAGGATGAGCTCTTTGAATTTTAAAGTAATATTTACGCGGGTATTTTCGATGAAATATAGGTTGTCTCAACGATTACTCTTGCCACTCCCCCCTAAAAATTATCTTCATAAGATGTTGCAATTACAGTGTTTTAGCACAATTGTAGGTGCATTAAATTAGTGGCTCACAGTAAAGTCCAAAAAACAGCTATTTTTAATGTTAATTAAACAATTACCTTGTGTTGAATCAAAGTAATTGTTTTAATTAATTTTATAATATTAGGTAATCCCCATTAATTTATTATTTATGAATCATCAGTTTATCGTTTTTCTAAAAGCATTATTAGGTAGTTGTAAAGACTTACTACCCATTATCCTCGTTATTGCATTTTTCCAATTTTCCGTACTGCAACAACCCATGCCTAATGTTGGCGATATATTAGTTGGCCTAGCATTAGTCGTCTTAGGTTTAACATTCTTTATTTACGGTTTAGAAATGGGCTTATTCCCCATTGGTGAATCAATGGCGCAAGCATTCGCTAAAAAAGGCAGCATTAGCTGGTTACTGACTTTTGCCTTTTGTTTAGGATTTGGCACGACTGTGGCTGAGCCCTCCTTAATCGCCGTTGCAAAAGAAGCAGCAATTGTTGCCGCATCAGGGGGAATTATTACTGATACGCTAGAATCACAACTTTCTTATGCCAATGGTTTACGTTTCACCGTTGCCTTTGCTGTTGGCTTGGCCATTGTTATTGGTGTGTTACGCATAATTCGTGGTTGGCCTATACAATATTTAATTTTAGGCGGCTATGTTGTTGTGGTACTGATGACGTTAGTTGCACCTAGCTGGATTATTGGCATTGCATACGATTCTGGCGGCGTTACTACCTCAACGATTACCGTTCCTTTAGTAACAGCACTCGGTGTTGGTTTAGCCTCAGCAATAAAAGGTAGGAATCCTATGATTGACGGCTTTGGTTTGATTGCTTTTGCCTCATTAACACCGATGATTTTTGTGATGATTTACGGCATGGTGATCAGTTAATGGATTTATTCTTTGAATTTTTGACCACCTTAAAAAATACCGTTATTGATGTATTACCTATTTTGTCGATAATTTTAGGCTTTCAGCTGCTGGTTATTCGCAAACCTATTCCACACATCAAACAAGTAGGCTTCGGTTTTATTTATGTACTTATTGGTTTAGCGCTGTTTTTGCTTGGTTTAGAAAAAGCCTTATTTCCGCTCGGAAAAATGATGGCAGAGCAGCTAACCGCACCAGAATTTATTCATGCGGGCGAGCAAGTATTAACAAGCATTCATTGGACAGATTATAAGTGGGTTTATATTTTTGCCGCCGCCATTGGTTTTAGCACTACCATTGCAGAGCCCTCACTGATTGCCGTAGCCCTTAAAGCTGAAGAGGTCTCTGGTGGTGCTATTAATGCAAATAGTTTGAGAATTTCAGTCGCCATTGGCGTTGCTTTTGGTATTGCTCTGGGGAGTTATCGCATCGTCGTTGGCCACCCTATTCATTATTATATAATTGCCGGTTATATTGTTGTGGTTATTCAAACTTTTTATTGTCCTAAACTTATAGTGCCATTGGCCTATGATTCAGGCGGAGTAACAACCTCAACCGTAACCGTTCCTTTGGTTGCTGCTTTGGGTTTAGGTTTAGCCAGTACTATTCCAGGACGAAGTCCATTAATTGACGGATTTGGTTTAATCGCTTTTGCGAGTTTATGTCCAATCATTGCGGTAATGACTTATGCGCAGCTCACTGAAGCCAGAACACACCGAACGAATAAAAAGTTAGAAAAAAGAAAAAGAATTAAAGAAGAAAAACGTAATTTAAACAGAAATAACGAGACTCCTTAAAAGGGCCTAAAAAGACAAATAAAACAGGTGATCATATGCAATTCAAATTAATTGTTGCCTTTGTTGACGACGCTGTCACAGACGACGTTATGAAAGGTGCAAGAATGGCAGGCGCTACTGGCGCGACCATAATAAATAATGCCCGAGGTGAAGGTGTAAAACGCCAGCGCACTTTTTTTGGCATGCAACTTGAGACACAAAGAGATGTATTACTTTTTGTTGTTGAGCAGCACTTAGCAAGAAAAATTCTTGAGCGAATTAGTAATATTGCTGGTTTTGATGAAGATCCAGGTAAAGGTATCGCTATTCAATTAAATGTCGAAGATGCAGTAGGCGTAGCTCATCAGGTGGAGCGCTTAAAAGGTAAAATTGAGGAAGAGCTATGAGCCATAAGTTTGTACAAGTTAAAGACGTAATGACCACCAACAACTATCAATTTGCTGATGGTATGATGACAGTTGCTGAAGGTATTAAATTAGCCAAAGAGCACAACATTAGCGCATTAATTATTAATAAACGTAACGAACAAGATGAATACGGTTTAGTGATGCTTGCTGATATTGCCAAAGAAGTACTGGCAAAAGATCGTTCTCCAGATCGCGTGAACTTATATGAAATAATGACAAAACCATTGGTCAGTGTATTACCTGACATGGATGTAAGATATTGCGCACGATTATTTGAGCGCTTAAGTATTCACCTTGCACCTGTTATTGAAAATAAAAACATTATTGGTATGGTTGATTATACCAATATGGTATTTAGCCAAGCGGAATAACGCGACCAAAAAGACCCGCTTTTTTAGCACTTACAATTTTCAGTCTACTGAATAATAGTGTTTGTTAAGATTGATAGTTTTCGCAGCATTGTTGCAGTAATAAAGTGACTCAACAATGCGACAACCTCAATCTTATAGGTCACAAAAACAATAGTACTCTTCGCAATCAAATATCAAAATTTGACTGCTAATTTTGCCTGTTCATTTCAATTTTCATACTCTCTTTATAAACAGTCCCAATTAATATTTTATCCCAAAGCCCCAAGCCGCCAAAAACGATCTTTTTTGCTATTTATACTCCCTTAATCACAACCACTTAGAGAGAAAATTGGCCATAAAAATTTAGTAGATCTTGCTCTTTTGTTGGTTATTTATAGTTATACGGTTGATCAAGGTCAACATGACCATGGATAACTTAATTCATAATAATAAAGCTCAGTATTGTTGTATCTAAGGGGAGAAATACTTTGGAATTTTCTGATGAGGATTTATTTGAACAAGGACCTGTTATTTTATTTACTTGGCAACTTACGCCGGGTTGGCCTGTGCTAAAAGTAACAAATAATGTTCTACAATTTGGCTACGAACCGGCGGAGTTTTTGTCAAAAAAGTTGTTCTATGCTGACATGGTCCATCCTGACGATTTAGATCATATTATCAATGAAATGATGGTTTTCTTAGAGAATGATATCCTTTATTTTGAACAAGATTATCGAATCATTACCAAAAGTGGTGACGTTCGTTGGGTCTATGAAAAAACAATATTAAAAACAGACGCTACAGGATTGCCAACTCTCGCTAAAGGTTATCTGCTTGATATAACCGAACGTAAACTGGCAGAGCAAGAGTTACGCGAATCCTCAGAAAAATACTACCAATTATTTGATAAAAATAAGGCTATTGAGTTACTAATAGATCCTCATACGCAAAAAATCATCAAAGTAAATGCCGCGGCTGAAAAATTCTACGGCTATAACAATCAAGAATTTAGTAACTTATCCATCGGTGATATCAATGTGCTGCCTATTGATATTATAGAAGCGGAAATTGAGTTAGCGCTAAGCGAAAAACGAGATTATTTCAATTTTAAGCACCAGCTTAAAAATGGCGAAATAAGAGATGTTTGTGTCTATTCAGGGCCTTTACTAATGGCTGGGCGCAGAGTACTTTATTCAATTATCCACGATATTACCGATCAACGTCAGGCAGAGAGAGCTCTTTTACAAAGCGAGCAAAAATTCCGCTCATTTATCGAAACCACCTCAGAAGGATTTTTAATTCTTACGCCACAATTACAGATTAATTTTTCTAATACGGCTATCTGCCAACTAGCAGGTTATTCTTTATCTGAAATGAGGGGGAAATCTGTATTAGTCTTCGTCACCCCAGAATCACGTATTCAATTACGCCAACAGCTGAGTATGGCTCGTTCCCACTCACACCTAGCCGCCGAATTAACCTTAAAACACAAAAATGGTCATCACGTATTTATTCGATACAAGGCTACAGTAATGGCTGATGGTAGCGGTTTTTTTACTTATATCACTGATATTACTGAACGAAGACTAAAAGAAGTAGAGCTAAAAACATTAACCAGTGCAGTAAAGCATAGTGCCAGCTCAATTATTATCACTGATAAAAATGGCATTATTGAATACGTTAATCCCCGCTTTTGTGTGGTTACTGGTTACAGCGAGCAAGAAGTAATTGGTAAGACACCAAGCTTAATCAGCACAAAAAACACACGAAAGGAACTTCATATCGAATTATGGAAAACAATTCTTGCAGGTGATGATTGGCACGGTGAAACCTACAACTGTACCAAAAGCGGTGAATTTTATTGGTCGATGATGTCAATTTCACCGATTATGAATGAAGATGGAGAAATATGTCAGTTTGTTAGTGTTAGTCAGGATATCACTGAACATAAATCCAAACATTTAAAGATGGAAGAATTAGCCCTCAGAGATCCCTTAACAGGTTTAGCTAATCGCCGTTTGTTTGACGACCGCCTTAACCAAGCTATTCAAATAATCAACTATCAAAATAGAAATGGTATTGGGATTATTATGCTCGATCTTGATCATTTTAAAGCTATTAATGATACCTATGGCCATGACGTAGGTGATTTAATATTAAAAGAAGTCGCACGGAAATTACTCTTGTCTACTCGCAAAGAGGATACCGTATCTCGTTTTGGTGGCGATGAGTTTATAATACTGTTACAGGAAGTCAGTATAATATCTGACGCTCAGCGGGTGGCGGAAAATATTCTTCAGTCATTATCAGAGCCTATTGATGTAGGTGAACATACTTTTTCAATCACGTGTAGTTTGGGGGTTTGTCTTGCACCTCAAGATGGCTGTATTTCAACTCAACTATTAAAAGCCGCAGACCTTGCCTTATATCAGGCAAAAATAGCGGGCCGTAATAACATACAATTTTATAACACTGATATGCAGCAATTGAGCGAGAGCAAAAAACACTCAGAACAAATAACCTCTTCATAACAATAGCATTATGTGTTCAATTTTTCACTTTACTATACCAAGGTTAAAGTTTACCTGGGCTATTTCAATCGACATAAAGGGAAAGCTTTAATCGAGGTATTTCTATTGCAGGACAGCGGTTTATAATCATAGTAATACCGCTTTCTAACGCTAATAATTCAGCTTTTACCTCAGTTACCCCGAGTTGTGTCCATATACAAAAAATATTAGCTTGTTTAGCCTCAACAACTATATTGTACAGATACTTAGACTGGCGAAACACGTCAAGCATATCGATAGGAATTGGTACGTCGCCTAAACAACCATAAACCTTTTGCCCCAATATTGTTGTTCCCGCAAGAAGTGGGTTGATAGGGAAAACTTGATAACCTTCATTCATTAAAAAAGCCATCACTTTATAACTATCGCGCTCTGGTTTTGAGCTAGCCCCGATTAAGGCAATAGTTTTAACCTTTTTTAACGTGTCAATAACCTTACGATCTTCAAGATCATACCTATCATGAATAAGCTCAGTACTCACATTAAAGTCCTTGCCATTGTGGTGCTCTTTTATCAAAAAAGGCACTAACACCTTCTTCACATTCATCAGACAACATAGCATGTAACATAGCATGACTTGCTGAAATGTAGGCTTTTTCGATAGGCTCTTCAATTTGATGATAGAAGGCAAGTTTGCCTGAGTGAATACCAACCGCTGATTTTTGCGCTATTTTATTGGCTAACTTTTCAGTTTCATTTTTTAAGTCTGCTATTTTAACTACCTTATTGACCAATCCGAAACGCATAGCGTCTTCTGCACTGAACATATCACCTGTTAATGCTATCTCCATCGCATGTTTACGGTGCATGTTGCGGCCTATGCCTACCAGCGGAGTGGTACAGAATGTACCTATATTTACACCTGGTGCGCAAAATTTAGCTTGGTCTTGAGTAACAGCTAAATCACACATAGATACTAACTGACAGCCCGCCGCGCTTGCCGTGCCTTGTACACAAGCAATAATTGCTTTAGGAGATTTAATGAGTGACATCATCAGTTGTGTGCAGTCATCTAAAACAGCTTTGACTCGTTTAGCATTATCAGGTTCACAGTTTTCTTTTCTGCCTGACATTTCTTTTAAATCATGACCCGCTGAAAAAACACCACCTTCGCCCGTTATAACAATGACCCGAATATCATCATTTTCACTCGCTTCGCTTATATGCGCATGTAAAGCCCTTAACATAGCTGAAGATAACGGGTTTCTTTCTTTAGGACGATTCATAGATAACCAAAGCACATGATTATTAGTATTTGTTAAAACATAAGGCTGATTTTCATTAGTTAGAGTCATGACATTCCTATTTATGATAATTATTCCATGTTGTTACTTAGCACTATATTTGAAGCTATATTTAAAACGAAGCGTGATTTGTATCACTTTAAAACACATTACCATACATAACTTTCACTTTCATTGAATAGAGCAATCAGTCCAAATGAGTATTTATAATAACCTACATGGTCTCATTGAATTTCACGACAAAAGCTAATAGCTCATCAAATTCTTTTACTGTTTCACGCAGGAAACCAATAATAAAGTAGTCAGGCTACCCGATAAAGTCTTCTAAAAACCATGCTGCAAACTCATGTCGTCCTTCTACACTTGCTTTACTATAGATTACAGAAGCTTGTTGTCTTACAGTCTTTTCTTTAGTATTCCTAACGCCACTTATTTCCTTAAAACTGAGCCCCTTCAGTAATAACATGGCAACTTCTTGCTCACTAGGCGTTAAGACCCATTGTTCAAACTGTGTATGGATAACATTGCTATATTCATGACGAGCACTTTTCATTTCTTGTGAAATATCTTTCAACTTATTATCTGAAAATGCTAACTCTTGTTTTAACTGAATAGTATTTAATGTGCGAGAACGAATATCCCTAATTAAAAACAATGCACCAAAACCTGAAACTATGACAATGAGACTTTCGGAAACAATATGCCAATTTGGCACGCCTAACGATATATCTGTGATCACATCAGAAAAATTTAATAACATGATTATTATCAAAACCAACAGTATAACTTTATCCTTCATAAAACCTCTTTAAAATCAGACCATTGAGAAGTCAATGGACATATGTACCATACGTAAGAATAAGTATAATTTCATTAGGTTACGACCTATGTCCGATGACCTAGCATGTCAATTTAGTAATAATTACGCTACAAAATTTAATTACCACTGAACTTATTATATGCCGTTTTTACTGCTAAAAAAAACACCAAATGTTTTTACCAACAACTTTGTAATATTATATTTGTTTTTTATTGCGCTATGTCAAATACCATCAGTATTCGCTTTTGAGAAAAAAGAAATTATTGAGCTATCTGTACTGGGTGATTTTGAAATTAAATTTTCAACAATAGAAAAAGAGACATTCAAAGTCGGTCAAAATTTAATTGGAGAAGTAACCTACAAGCCTGGGGAGAACTATTCTGTTGTACTTCCGTTTGATATTCAAAAAGTTACTTACCATATAAAAAATGGCAGCTATGTAGAACTCAGTGAAACCATTGCTACTGTTGAAGGATATGATGTCCATCACTTTCTCGACGAGTTTGAGTCAGCTAAAATAATACTGGAAGCTTCAGAAAATCATTTTCAAACCAATAAAGCTTATTTTGAGAATAAAACGATAAAAAGCACCCAATGGATTGAAATTACCAAAAACTACTTCAAAGCTAAATTAAATTTTGAACATTTCCAACATAAAATGTCTCTTTTACATATTGATAAAAATGAAAAAATCACGCTTATTAGCCCTCAAAATGGGATAGTAAAAATACCTAGTTTTCAGAATATAAAGTCAGAAGGAGATCTTGCTTTTGATGTTATAAGTACTAATTCGGTGAAAGTAAAGATCACTACACCTCTGTCCTACGCTGCCAACTTATCCCATTTTTTTATGTCATCGTCTTGTGAGCTTGAAATTAACAGCTTTGAAAGTATTGTCGATAAGTATCACCAAACAGTATGGGCTTCCCCAAAGTCTGAACAGTGTAAATTAACACTTGGTCAATCGGTAAAGCTTACCCCCATGCTCAACTTTGTTGGTTATAAAGTCCCCAAAAAATCACTTTTTGAGCTCAATGACAAAGACTATATTGCCATAAGATCTGAAGATAAAGTGTCACTAATTTCTATCATTATTGTTGGGGCAAACAATAATGAGTATTACGTTACCGCTAAAGAGGATATCAGTAATAAGAAAGCACTTGTTAGTTCCGTAAGTATCCTTCAGGGAAAATTACTTGAGTTAGGGGGTGAGTAAATGCTGAACTTCCTTATTAAATTTTCTCTCACTCAACGCTTGTTTGTCTGTATCTTTGTGGTAATTACCCTATTGGTCGGTGCTAAGTCTTGGTTAAATATACCTATAGATGCCTTTCCAGAGATATCACCTACACAAGTTAAAATTGTGCTTAAGTTACCTGGAATGAATGCCTTAGAGATTGAATCTCAAGTAACACGAGTGATTGAAACAGAATTACTCGGTATACCATCACAAGAAATGCTTCGGTCAACAACAAAGTATGCAATCACGGACATCACGATTGATTTTGAAGAGGGAACTGACATTTATTGGGCAAGACAACAGGTAAATGAGCGCTTGGTAAACATTCTCCCTTCCCTACCTTCAAACATAAGTGGCGGTATGGCGCCAATGAGCACACCATTAAGTGAAGTGTTTATGTTTACTGTAGAGAACCCTACTTTGTCACTCACACAAAGAAGAGAGCTATTAGATTGGCACATTCGCCCATTATTACGAACGGTTTCAGGTGTCGCGGATGTAAATAGTTTAGGCGGCTTTGTTAAAGCTTATGAAATAACACCTGATATATTGCTAATGCAACAATACAACATTTCTTTTAACGAGTTAGAAACGGCTATAACAGCCACAAACCAAAATGGGGGCGTTGGTCGTCTGGTAAAAGGTAATGATACCTTAATACTTAGAACGGAAGGTAAATTTGAAAACATTGATTCATTAAAAAATGTAGTGATAAAAACAACTAAAAATAAGGTCATTAAATTACACAATATAGCGACGATATCGATAGGTAGTTTAACGCGTTATGGTGCTGTTTCTAAAAATGGTGAAGAAGCGGTCCAAGGTTTAATTATCGCGTTAAAAAACAGTAATACCGCTAAGGTAGTTGAGAATGTAAAAAGTAAGCTGAAAACTATAGAGGCATCTTTACCTACAGGGACAAAGATCAACGTTTTCTATGACAGATCTAACCTTATCAATACGGCAATTAATACCATCACCAATGCATTAAGCCAAGCCGTTATATTGGTCATCGTGTTACTTGCCATTTTTCTAGGTGATATTCGCTCATCATTAGTGGTTGCACTTTCTTTACCAATGTCAGCATTAATTACCTTTATACTGATGAAAGAATTTGATTTATCCGCTAATTTAATGAGTTTAGGCGGGCTAGTAATCGCTATAGGCATGTTAGTCGACTCTTCTGTAGTTATCGTTGAAAACATTGTAAATAGACTATCAAGTAATCAACATTTACCTCGGTTACATGTCATATATCGTGCTTGCAAAGAAGTCGCAACCCCCGTATTTTCTGGCACAATTATTATCATTATAGTCTTCTCACCTTTACTCATGCTCTCTGGCTTAGAAGGTAAATTATTTACCCCTGTTGCCCTTACCATTGTTTTTGCTATGTTAAGCGCACTGCTTCTCTCCCTGACTATTATTCCAATATTAGCGTCCTTATTATTAAAAAATGAGCCTGTAAAACAACCAAAACTAGTCACTTTATTACAGTGTTTTTATTCAAGAACACTGCGTAAAACGATTGAAAAGCCTTTAGTAATAGTTGCGCTGTCAATAAGTACTTTCATCGTTAGTATTATACTTTTTCAAGGGTTAGGTAAAAGCTTTATGCCGGTACTTGATGAGGGCGACATCATCGTTCAGCTCGAAAAATCTCCTAGTATCTCTTTGGCTTCGTCTGTTGATATAGATGAACAAATTGAGAAAGCGCTTTTAAAAAGTACGCCTGAAATAATTCAGATTGTCGCTCGCACAGGTTCAGATGAGCTCGGCCTAGACCCAATGGGGTTAAACGAGACCGATGTATTTATGGAATTAGCACCAAAGTCAATATGGCGCTTTGACACTAAAACCGAGCTTATTGAGGATATTCGCAACACACTTGCCAACTATCCTGGCATGAATATAGGTTTCACTCAGCCAATTCAAATGCGCGTATCAGAAATGCTAACCGGTGGCACTGGAGATATTTCTATCAAAGTCTTTGGCAATGACATTGCCAAACTAACCTCCCTTGCTGAAGAAATTTCAGCTTTGGCGAATAAAGTTCAAGGCGCTTCAGATGTGCAGATGGCCTTAATTGAAGGGGGGAAATACGTAAATATTAAACTTATTCCTGAAGTAGCAAGTCAGTTCGGTTTATCCACCCAAGCCTTAAGTCATTACTTGAAATATCAATTAGAAGGATTGAAAATTTCATCCTTACTTGATGGAAATCATGCTATTCCTATCGTATTCAATCGCGCAAAAAACACAGCATCAACTGCTGATGAAATATCGTCCATTCATGCACTGAAACAAAAGCTAATTTTAATGCCTAGTAACGTTTTACTCCCCCTTGGACAAGTTGCCAATATCAGTATGAAAAATGGTCCACTATTAATTGAAAGGGAAAAAGGGAACCGATTTTCCTCGGTAAGTGCAAATGTTGTTAACAGAGACGTTGTGAGCTTTGTTGATGAATTAAACATGAAAATACAGAATGAAATAACACTACCTAGTGGCTATACTTTAACCTTTGGCGGTGAGTTTGAAAGTCAGCAACGCGCGACAAAAAATTTATTATTATTAATTCCTATCGCGCTTATTTTGATCTTTATAATATTGTTCACCACCTTTAATTCCCTTTCTAAATCGAGCCTGATTATTGCCAATATCCCGTTTGCCTTAATGGGAGGCGTTATTGCGCTCTATGTGAGTAACGAATATTTATCCGTACCTGCTTCCGTTGGCTTTATTGCATTGCTCGGTGTTGCGGTACTAAACGGTATTGTGATGATAAGTTATTTTGAACAAACCAAACAGTTTGCCGAGAGTTTGCATAACCGGATTATTGACGGTGCAAAGCGCCGACTTAGACCTGTTTTAATGACAGCAACCACAGCAATGTTTGGTTTATTACCCTTAGTTTTTGCAACGGGTCCTGGCGCAGAAATTCAAAAACCATTAGCTATTGTTGTTATCGGCGGCTTAATAACATCAACCATCACCACCCTATATCTATTACCACTGTTTTACTGCTGGCTGGAGAAACGAAATGCCTGAACAAGTAATATTTACGTTAAATGTACCAACGGATTTAAAAGATGATGTCGTTGATAAATTAATCACCTTTTCGAGCATTACCGGATTTAATTTAAAAACGATAAATGGCTACAGCAAAGAACATAGTCAATTTGATATCACTGAACAAGTTGAAGGCTATAGAGCTTTTTATCAAATCGAGGTACTGATACCTTTAAAAGATATTAAACAACTTAAGGCAAATCTCAATCCTATTTGCCAACCTGCCAAGTTAAAGTATTGGCTTACACCCGTTATAGAAAATGCACACTTTTAACCCTATAGAAAATAAAAGAGAGGTTGATATGAATATCAAAAGAGAACAGGTTTTCGTATGGAGTGGTAAAATTAGACTTTTTCATTGGATAAATGTTATCGCCATTTTATTACTCATTGTTATTGGTGTTGTCATATTGAATGGCAAACTTTTTGGCGTAAGCACTGACGGAAAAGTGCTATTAAAAACAATACACGTGATCGTTGGTTATGTTTTTGCTGCAAACTTAATTTTTCGTTTAATCATTGCTTTTATTGGTAAAACATATGAAAGATGGGGCAAAATGTTACCTTTTAACAAAGGTTTTACTGAGGAATTAATTGAGTTTACCCAACAAAAAAGACTAGCGTACAAGGGGCATAACCCAGCAGGTAAACTAATGGTATTAGCTCTGTTATCATTAATGAGTGTTCAAATGATTTCAGGTCTTGTCATCGCTGGTACTGATATTTATTACCCTCCTTTTGGTAACTATTTCACCCAGAACATCGCTATTGATAAAGACAATTTAGCGGTGATAAAACCTTATTCAAAAGAAAATATCGATGAGGTCTCTTATCAAGCAATGAGAGATTTTCGAAAACCCTTTATTACCGCGCATGTGTATTCTTTTTACTGCCTTTTATTTCTTATTCCATTGCATATTATCGGGGTCCTTGTTGCTGAAAGGCGAGAACGAAGCGCTATTGTTTCTGCGATGTTCAATGGTTATAAATATCTCCCTAAAGATGAGACAGCTGACCACTAGACATAGCAGGTAAATACTGGCAATGCTCACTACAAAAATCGAATAATCAAAGTAGTGGGCATATCAAACGAGTTGTTAGCTAATAAAGAAAAATGATTTTGTACCTAATTAATATTAACCAATAAGAATTATCCTTTAAACTGCCATTTATCAAATTGATCCGCTGGCATAGGTCTGGCGATATAATACCCTTGGGCTACATCACATCCTTCTGCTAATAATAAATTCCATGTGTCTTTGTCTTCAATACCTTCAGCGACCACTTCCATATGAAGCTTATGCGCTAACATAATGCAGGTTTCTACAATGGCTTTACTCTCCTTCTCTTGCTTCATATTCGTAACAAAAGACTGGTCTATTTTTAATTCGGTAAAAGGCATTTTGTGTAACTGTGATAGCGATGAATAACCCGTGCCAAAATCATCAATGGATAGTTGAAAGCCCTTTAACCTAAAACGGGTAAAGATATCTAATGAAGTCACTTCACTATCCATTAATGCACTTTCTGTTAGCTCTAACACAATCATAGAAGGGTCAATTTCATACTTTTTAACCAGCATTCTTAGCTGCTCAGGCAATTTCAAGCTGGTTATGTTTTGTGCAGATATATTAATAGATAATCGAGTCGCTCTATTCAGTTTTTGCCAATGTACGCTTTGTTTTATCGCTAAATGGATTACTTCTTCAGAAAGCTGTTCAATTAAACCAGTTTGCTCCGCAAGTGCTATAAATTTATCAGGAAAAATAAGGCCAAACTCAGGGTGTAACCAACGAACGAGTACTTCAGCGCCATGGAGACATTCGGTTTTCATATTAATTTGAGGTTGGTAATATAATATCAGCTGTTTGTTATCAATAGCATCACGTAAGTCTTGTTCCGTTGGAATGAAGTCAAACTTACCTTGACTTGCTTTATCATTATTGGAGCTAGCAAACTCTCTTTGCGTCTTCTTATTCAATAGTGATATTAATAAGCACGTGAAGACATCTATGTTAATTGGTTTGGTAAAAGTATTGATTACATTCAAGCCACAACTTAACGCTAATGTTTCAGCTGAGTGCAATACACCACTATCGTAACCACTGACTAAAATCAATCTTGCCGGAGATCTATGCTCTGCTAAGTGCCTAATGACTTCAATGCCATCCATTTCTGGCATCATCAGATCTAATAGTATAATGTCTTCTGCATTCAGGGTTAACGCTAGAAATTCACGCGGATTTTTAAATATTTCTACATGCGTAAAAATAGGCTCAATGATAGTGTTAAGTAAGTTGCACGTTAAGGTATCATCATCAACAATAAAAACTCTATTGATCATACATATCACCCTCGATACTTCCTTTTAAATCATTTTCCATTTGCTCTTTATTTTTCATAATATACTTATGTAACGGTTTATCCATTTCCACGATATGGTCAACGAACCATGCGCTCATTTCTGTACTTAACCACCTTAGAATTTCTTTGTCAGAACAAACAGCAAGCTTTTGGTTGAATTGTTTGGCAATCATCTGGTGAACCTCACTATGATTTTTAGCATAGGGATAATTAATTTTTTTCATCAGCAATTCTTCGCTAGCAAAATGATCTTGAGTATATTGCACTAACTTGGTGATAACTTCTTGTGCCGATTGTTGAACATCCTCCTTTCCTAACAAATATTGACAGCGATTAAGTATTGTAAACATTAACTTATGATCGTCATCGAGCTCTCCTCCTTCATCAATACTCATTTCATTCGCCCATAATAATCTTTTTACAGGTGAGTAATTCTCGCTTGGTTTAGTTCTGAGATTGCTACCCTGATTGTTACACTGCTCATCATCAAGAAGTGTATTAGCATCCTGTTTATTTAAACAATCTCTGATCCGACGGAGTAATAACTTATTTTCATAAGGCTTTTCAATGATAGCTTCGTCTAACTTTATTTTGTGACCAACTTGATCACCTTGAAAACCGCTAGCCAATAATATTTTTAATGTAGGATACAGCTTTTGCGCTTTTTCAACCAAAAGATAACCGTTCATTTTGGGCATAATAATGTCTGAAAACATCAAGTCTATTGAGTTTTCTTTTAAAGCAGCTAACGCCTCTATACCATTTGTCGCGGTTAAAACTCGATAACCTTTTGCGGCTAAAATTGTTTGAGCTAAAGTACGAAGTTGAGGTTCATCGTCGACAACAAGAATGGTTTCATTTCCTCGCAAACTCAGCTGTTCTTCTTTATTTTCTCTGTTATATTCTTCTATATACTCTTCTTTAGGGATGGGGAAATATAGTGAAAATCTAGTCCCTGTTCCTAGCTCTGAATAGACATTAATAGCACCCATAGAGGATTTAATGAAACCATAGACTTGTGCTAACCCTAGTCCTGAACCTTGCTCTCCTTTAGTTGAGAAAAATGGTTCGAAAATTTTATCTTGAATAGCTTTGCTCATGCCTACACCATTATCTTCAATTGATAATTGTACATATTTACCATGATGAATATGAAAACTACTTGCTTGATCTATTGATAATTCCACCTCACGCGTTGATAACGTTAACACTCCCCCTTGAGGCATTGCATGCATAGCATTAATTGCCATATTTAATAAAGCATCTTCAAAAGAACTTCGATCAATATCAATCTTATGAATATTATCATCAAGATTTAACGTTAACTCTATCGACAGTAATGTTTTACACAGTACATCTTTATTATTTTTGATTAGACGATTAATATCTGATTTTTGACTGCAGTCGGGTGTTTTACGAGAGAACGAAAGCAATTTATGGGTTAGTTGTGCTCCTCTGTTACCCGCTTGATGAATTTGGTCAACAAAATTAAACAAGGCAGGTTGTTCTTTTAGCTGAGCTTTTAAAATATCGCTATAACCAATAATAACACCCAGCATATTGTTATAATCATGGGCAATACCACCGGTAAGTTGCCCAAGTGCTTCCATCTTTTGTGTTCTATTTAACAGTTTTTCATGTTGTTTTGTTTTTGACAAGTCATGACAAACTCCCACAAATCGTTTTCGTTCACCGTGGTTTTTAGGGAGCTCCGCGATAGTTAGATGTAAGGGAAATGTTTCATGATCTTTATTTTCCCCGATAAGCTCCCGGCCTTTTCCTATTATTTGGGTTTCACCCGTTAATAAATAATTTTTAATGTAATCATCGTGTTGCGTAGCTAACTTTTCAGGCATCAATAAACTAACATTTTTACCAACTAATTCTTCGGTGGTATAGCCAAACATATGCTCTGTGGCCCTATTACAACTCTGTATCAAACCTAAATCATTAATAGTAATAACGGCATCAAATATAGCGTCAAGTGTTTGAGATAACTCCTTTTGTTGTTTAGATATTTTGGCGAGATTAGCAATATGTTCGGTCACATCATGGCCAATCCCTATCACTCCACCAATAGCACCATTTTCATTTCTTAAGGGAAATTTTGAGGTTTCAAGCACTTTATTGCCATCAAGAGGTCGACGGCTGGGCGTAATAACGCACTTCCCATTCAATACTTTCTGATCTTGCATTCTAAATTTGTTTATTTGCTCATCAGTATAATTAAATTGTTGATCTGTTTTTCCAATTAATGACTGTGATGACTGTTTTAAAGACTTGGCAAAAGCATTATTAGCTAAAATATATTGATATTCTGTATTCTTAGCAAAAATCAAATCAGGTGTTGAATTAATAACATTTTGAATGATTGTATTCGATTGTTTTAATTTAAGTTCTACTTGTTTTTTCTCTGTAATATCAATAACAATGCCTTGATAAAAAGAAACTCTTCCATCCTCATCACGTTCAATAGTTGTTCTGTCATCAACCCAAAATACCCGTCCTGAAGGAGAGATAATACGATATTCATGAATAAACTGTTTTACCCCTTTTTCAGTGAAATGGGCAACTTCTTGCATCACTCGTGCTAAGTCTTGAGGATGTAACATATCGGTATATTTAATTTTCCCCGAGAGTAAATCACTTGCCTGAACCCCTAATAAGTCAACATTACTTGATACATGCTCTACTGAGCAATCTGGCTTCCAGCGAAAGGCAATGACTGGGCTATTTTCAATAACAAGCTTTGATTTCTCAAGGTTATCTCGATAATGCTTTAATTGAGTGATATCGCGTGCATTAACCATAACCCCATAAATATTGCCGTCGTTTTGGTAATAGGGCGATAGTTCAATTTCCATAAACAAGTGATGTTCCGCAGTAAGTTTCATCCACCTCTCTAGCTTAATAACATTGCCAGCTAAACAATGTTCACAATAACTTTTAATCTTTGATTCAAAATATGCTTTACCAAAAATGTCACTGAGATGTTTACCCACAACCTGTTCAATTGTTAAATCAAGCTTTTCTACATAGGCTTGGTTCACGGCTAAATAGACAAAGTTATCATCAAGTAATGCTTGCAGGCCCGAAGATAAAGTCACCATTGATTTGTATCGATGTAGATTTTTATTACTTTCATCTTGAAAAATCATCAATTTTTTAGTGACAAGCACAGCCATAAAACCACAGATGACAGAAAATATAATAAGAATAGAGGTAGATAAGAAAATTGAATTATTAACAGCGTTAACTGTAAACATAAAATGTTGAACTAGCCCTGTTATAAATACACTCAAAACCGTGAAAGGTGTAATAAATCGTATCAAAGCGGTGGAGGGTGATACGTGAGTAAATATTTTCATTAAATAATTTTTATTATCATTTATTATCAGTATTCCAGACACACATAAAAAGCCTAAACTGGTGGATAAAGCCATTGGGATAATGTCTTGTGTATTATAAAATAAAGGCGATTTATAGAGATAAGTAACAATAAATAATAATGAAGTTAATGATAGAAGCGTTGTGAACGCATGTTTGATTAGGTTGATAAAATGACTAGATGTACTTTTTTTGTCTTGACTCAATAGTATCAGTAAAACACAACTGCTGAGAACAAAACAAAACCCTGTTACAGGAGACATTCTAGCAAGAGGGAGCCCTTTAAAATATCCATAACTTGGAACCAGGTAACTCTCAAAATTAAGTTCAACACCTGTTAAATGCTCAATAATTTCTAACAGTCCAAACAGAGCAACAATCAATAACGTTAGCCCGATAGATTTTTTATAACGATAAAATTCACTCGTATATTTAACCCAAACGAGTGAGACAAAAGTAGTCACTAAAAATGAAACTGAGGTTGACGGTGCCATTGGAATAAAGCCATCGTCAATACTTAGAAAAAAGTCAAATATAGGTAAATATAAAATGCCACCTAGCAAAGCTAGGCTAAATACACTTACAAACAGCATTATATTTAATTTGTGTTTCACTTGTATTCCTTTACTTTTTTATCAAAAAATTTAAGAGAGTTTTTAATTTATTCTCTACTAAATTTTACTACTCAAATGTTGCTGGAATAAAGGCTCTGCCCTTAAGTCCAATCAATTTAAAGCCAGTTGTCTTAATAAAATAGGAACATCTATCGGTTTATTTAAACAAGTTTCAGCGCCAATATTTTTCAGTTTATCAACATCACTTTGACTAACATTTCCAGAAATAGTAATCACTCTAATATGATTTTGCAGCGGATTATCCTTTACAGCTTGGCATACTTGAAAGCCATCAAGACCTGGCATTTTAAGGTCTAACAACAGTATGTTTGGGTTGAAGTCGTGAAGCTTGTTCGCCGCATCAAAACCATCTAAACTGATTTCAACTTCAACATTTTTAATTTCTATTTTAAGCAGCGTTTTTAGAAATTCAGCAAAATGAATATCATCATCAACAATCAAAACTTTAGGATTTTCACCGGTATTGGTATTTAGTTGAATGTTTTTTTTAGTGGCAAATTCTTTTATATCATCAAGTTTAAAGCGACGATGCCCCCCTGCAGTAACTCTTGCTTTTAAGCTCCCTCTTTCTGCCCACAAACGCACTGCAGCAGTAGAAACCATAAGTAATTCAGCTACCTCTTTAGGTGTTAAGTAGCTTTTTACTGATTTTTTCAATGACATTGAAATAACTTACTTGATAATTGATGAGTAATAATTATCCGCTAACATATAAGAAGACCTTAACCTTTTACATAATTTTTATTCTTTATTTGGTAATGTTTGATCCACATCAAGCGAGTTTAATGTTTGTTGCGTTTTTTGCGAATTTCATTGTTTTTATGCTTCTATTCCGTAAACTTTACGTTCATAAGTAACTTAAAAAATTCACAGAAGGCTCTAATGAGACTTGTAGATATATCGTTTAATAAGAAAATTTTTATTTTATTGCTATTCCCTCTATTGGGATTTTTAGGCGTAGGAATAAATGCCATTGTCTCTTCCCTCTCGACCAACAATGAAATGGAAGAACTTGGCAAGTACACTGAGCTTTCTTCTGTGTATAGTGAACTCGTTCACGAGTTACAAAAGGAGAGAGGAATGACCGCAGGTTTCCTTAGCTCAAAAGGGGTGAAATTTGCCTATAAACTACCAAGCCAAAGACAGAAAACCTCCAATATAGCGGAAAAAAGAGTAAATTACTGGCAACAACATTCATTTGATAATAAACAAATTCAGCAATTAAATGACAATATTAATCAACGCATAAGTATGCTTGCTCAAATTAGAAGTAATGTTGATGACTTATCAATTCCCGTATCGGATGCGCTAGCCTTCTATACCAAAACCAATGAATTATTGTTAAGTGTTTCAACTATCATTGCTAAAATTTCTACTAATGCGGAAATAACAAAAGAAACAGTCGCTTATTATAATTTCCTGCAAGGTAAAGAAAGAGCGGGTATTGAAAGGGCTGTATTAACAGGCACCTTTGCTTCGGGTAAATTTAATCAGGGAATGTATCCAAAATTCATTCGATTTCTTGCGGAACAAAACACATATTTTTATAGTTTTAATGCCTTCGCCAGTGATGAAAATAAAGGTTACTTCATTCAAAAGCAAAGTGAACCATCAATCACAGAAGTGACAAAACTAAGAACAATAGCGATAGATAATGCTACTTCAGGAAAGTTTAATGTTGACGCCACTTATTGGTTCGAACAATCAACTAAAAGAATTGGCGTATTAAAAAATATTGAAGATAAGTTAAATCAATCGTTATTGATTCTAACTAAAGAAACCCAAGATAAAGCGTTCAACTCTTTAATATATTACGTAACATCTTCACTTGCTATTCTCTTGTTAGTTGCCATTATTAGTTTCTATATTATGAGAGAGCTACATAACCAAGTCACAGACCTTACTTCTGTTATGTCAAAAGTTAGTGATGGAAATGATTTAACTGCCAGAGCAAAATTTACCGGTAAGAGCGAGTTAGGCCAAATTTCTACAGCCTTAAATTTAACACTTGAGAAGTTTTCTGGTGCAATGAATGAAATTTCTACCTCAAGTACAATGCTTGCCGCTGCGGCAGAGGAAACATCACAAACATGTGAACATAACTCACGTTCTTTGGTTGAACAACAAGATGAAATTACCCTTATTGCTGCTGCGATAGAAGAGTTGTCAGCAACAGTTAAGGAAGTTGCAGGTAATACTCAGTTAGCCGCTGATTCAGCAAAAGAAGCTGATGAACAAGCACAAGGTGGCGCGGATGTTGTACAAGAGTCTTACCACTCAATTGAACGCCTTGCTGAAGAAATAAATAATTTGGCGTTAAGAATAACAAGCCTTCACGAAAGTAGTAACAATATCACTAGTGTGGTTGATGTTATTAAATCAGTAGCCGAGCAAACTAACTTACTTGCCTTAAATGCTGCAATTGAAGCAGCAAGAGCCGGTGAACAAGGGCGTGGGTTTGCTGTTGTTGCTGATGAAGTGAGAACGTTAGCACAAAGAACTCAACAATCTACCAGTGAAATTGAAGGTTTTATTTCGGCCTTACAATCAGATGCTAACTCGGCTTATAGTGTTATAGAAAAGAGTCAAAAAATGGCACTAAATGCTGTAGAAAACTCTAAAAATGTTGAGCAAACGTTAGGTGCTATCACCCATTCCGTCAGTAATATTTTTGCAATGACCGAGCAAGTTGCCGTTGCCGTAGAAGAGCAAGCGATGGTTACTCAAGATGTCGCTAAAAATGTTGTAACTATTGAACATAAGTCAATGGAATCGGCAACAGGCTCAACTCAAATCACCACAACAGCAAAAGAACAAGCGATGTTAGCCGTAACGTTACAAGATATATCAACGATATTCAAAATATCTTAATGTCTTGAGCTTTATTGATATTTATTGATATTTATTGATATTTACTGATAGTTATTGATAGCTTTTGATAACCATCATATAAATAGAAAAGATATATGCTTGTTATTTAAGGCTTGGCAATGATCAAGCCTTAAGCATGTTAAATTGAAAACCTTGTATGGATAATACATCCATACAAGTGACTAGGGTGTCAAACCCTCTTGTTACCTTTGAAGACGTTGGTGATAACGCATTAATATTTGAAGTCAACTTTGGATAAAATCTAATGTTGAAGGAGGCTTAAGAGTAATGAGAAGTAACGTTCGTTTCAGGTTAGATGAGCTATTTGAAGAGCATCATATTGTTATTGCCTTCCCACAAAGAGATGTACATCTTGATGGCTTAATAACTATCGTAAACAAAGGTTAGCCAAGTTAATAATGTATTATTTATAGCGAGCAGCAAAATCAAGTAGCTGCTTTGCTGGTATAGGTTTACTAAAATAATACCCTTGTACCAAATCACAGCCTAATTGATTTAATAAAGTAAGTTGCTCCTTAGTTTCAACGCCTTCAGCAACGACCGTTAACCCTAAACTATGTGCCATGGCTATGATGGTATTAACCAACTCACAATCGGCCTTGTTTCGCGGTATACCATTAATAAAGCTCTGATCTATTTTCAGTACATCAAAAGCATATTGTCGTAAATAGCTCAAGGAAGAATACCCTGTACCAAAATCATCCATGGATAATTTTATCCCCAATTCACTAATTTTAACCAAGGTATCATGAATATGTGATTGACCACTCATTAATACCCCTTCAGTAATTTCAAGCTCTAACTTTTCTGCACTCACATTTGTCTCACTAAGGGCATCTTTGATAAAGCTAAGTAACTCTGCATCTCTGAATTGGCAAGGAGACAAATTAACTGCCATGGTCAATTTTGGCTGATGATTTTTTTGCCAATCATTTAAAAAGCTTAGTGCTTGCTTAATAACAAAGCGCCCAATCGGGATAATTAGGCCCGTGTGCTCAGCAATAGGAATAAATTCATCTGGAGTTATATTACCTAAGGCTGAATTGTGCCAACGCAACAAAGCTTCCACGCCAGTAATATGTCGATTTTTAACGTCAAATTGAGGTTGGTAATATAATTCAAATTCATTGCGCTCCAAGGCCCCATGCATTTGCTCTTCAATTTCAAAACGGCGAAGCATCATGGTATTCATTTTTTTAGAAAAAAACGAATAGGTATTACGTCCTAAACCTTTTGCTTGATACATTGCGGTATCAGCATTTCGCAACAAATCAGAGGCACAACAACCATTTTCAGGGGAAATGGCAACACCAATACTCAACGTCAGTATTAATTCTCTACCATCTATTAGAAAAGGAACTCGAAAACTTTTAAGTAAATTTTCAGTGATAACTAACGCATCATGATGTTCAGTGATACCTCGTAATAGCACAATAAATTCATCCCCCCCCAAACGGCCAACAGTATCTCCTTCTCGTAACACTTGCTTTAATCTATGAGCAGCTTGTATTAGTACTTTATCGCCTATTTCATGACCCAATGAATCATTAATTTTCTTAAAATCATCTAAATCAAGAAAAAGCACTGCGGTTTTATCATTATTTCTTTCCGCTTCAGTAAGCATTTGTGATAAACGATCGAGTGCTAAGAAGCGATTAGGCAATGAGGTTAACGTATCAAAATAAGCCTGATGTCTTATTTTTTCGGCAGATTTATATTGTTCACTAACATCACGAATTATAAGTACTATTTGATTATACTGTGGCAAGTAACTCATTCTTGCCTCAAAATGCACCAATCCATGAGGCATAATTAGCTCATATTCAAACGTTATCATCCCCTCTTGCTGTAATATTTCATCAATATGGGATTGATATTTACTGACGACCTCATGAGGTAATATATCCGTCATACGTTTACCAATAAACTGGTGTGGTGAAACGTAGAGGTTCTTTTGATCACCCGTATGATAATCAACAATAGTCCCATCTACCTCCATCAAGAAAAATAAATCAGGTATTGCATCAAAGATTGTCTCAAGCATATGTTCTTTAAATAGTACTTGTGATTGAGCATGTTTAACATCCGCTAAATTAACGTCAATACAATACATTTGTTTTTTATTATATTGATTAGTAAACAGAGCATGACTTGAAAAGACATTTACATCATTACCATTTTTATGGCGTAAAGTAATTTCTGAAGCAGGGATTTCAATTCCTTTTTTGAGCCAATCACTGTGTGCACCAATAACTATTTCACGCATAGGATTAGGGATGATTAAATCTTCTAGTTTTTGCCCTAATGCTTCTTTTTGGGTGTAACCATAAAGTAATTCACTACCTAGATTCCAATACATAACCCGCCGCTGTTCATCATACCCCTGTACAGAAACAACATTTACTTCATCAAACAATTGGTGAAGTGAATCATTGAGAACATATTGATGAGTCTGTGCATTTTCAACAGTGCTTGATTTCATATTAAGCTAAATCCAAGAATTCCTTTACTTTTATAATAGACTTACATAATCAATTTGGCACACAAAAGTTGATTAAACTTTGGCCTACTTCAAAATATTACAGCAAATATAATATGCAAATGTCACATTGTTATGAGTTATAACAATTCCAATATAATCAAATTCATCAGATTTTAGCGAACAGTTGATCTAAATAATAACCAATAGCTAATGTCTTCAATGAGGCAATGCATTGATTAATTAAAATGGTTTTTGCAAAGAATATAATCCTTCAAGCTAAGGCCTCTTTCATTTCTGTAAAAATGATTAAAGCTCTACTCAGTTACTGCTTGGGCGTGCAAAACTGGAAGGTAAATTGAATATTTAGGGGGTGAAATAGAAGGTGCTTTGTCGATTTAGCAAAGCACCTAAACTTAGATTTAAGGCTAGTACGTCCAAAAATTGAGAACCTTACGCCCTCAATTATTCGAAAGAAAGTAAAATAAAACTAACGTTTTAAATATTGATTAAAATCGAGATCGCTACATCCGAGCACTACTTTAACTCGATTAGATGCGCCTAGCTTCTTAAGAATGGATGAAACATGTGATTTAACTGTTGTTTCTGAAATATGTAAATTAAAGGCAATTTGTTTGTTGGCTTCA
Source organism: Colwellia psychrerythraea (assembly GCA_002163005.1). Classification (GTDB taxonomy): domain Bacteria; phylum Pseudomonadota; class Gammaproteobacteria; order Enterobacterales; family Alteromonadaceae; genus Colwellia; species Colwellia psychrerythraea_C. The sequence goes on from MAAF01000040.1 coordinate 96,480, forward strand.
CCTTTCGTTAAGTGTTGTAACACAATCAATTCTCGCCGAGTTAATAAGGAAATATTTTCAGGTAAGGCTTGAAACTCATTTCTAGTAACCGTTGAGTCACTTTGAGAACGCATGATATCCGATGGTAAATATACATTGCCCTGAAAAATACTGTCTAGCGCATCACCAATAACATCTTTTGAAGATGATTTGGCGATAAAACCAACTGCGCCATAAGAGAGAGTTTGTAAAATTTTCTGTTTTTCTTGTTCTGCTGAAACAATAACAACAGGCGTTGTCGGGCATTGATTACGTAGATCTAGCAAACCGCTTAGGTTTGACATACCTGGCATATTCAAGTCTAACAGTATTAAGTCAATTTCATCATTATCTTTAACGAAAGCGAGCGTCGATTCGACATCCTCGGTTTCATAAGTGGTTGAACCGGGGTACTTTATGCCAATAATATTTACAATGGCATCTCTAAACAGCGGATGATCGTCTGCGACTAAAATTTTATACATAAGGCTAACTACCATGCGATTAAATAAACTATTTAAACTTAACATGTTACAAGTATTTAGTTAACCCTACGTTAGTTGTAGGAAACTCATCTTTTAGTGTAACACTTACTCAATATCAGCTGAATAAACACCCAAGCTATTTAAAGACGCGTGTTGCTAATTCCAGCTGAAACTTGCTTCGTCCTAGCGCTTGGTTATAAATTAATACTCACCACCCTCCCCCTTAAGCTAACGAGGAAGTAGTGATGAACTGCGCGTTAGAAGGTTACTACTGCGCCAATTGAGAAAACGTTATTCTCTTCTGCTACTGCATTCTGATCATTATCATTTTCAGTCTTATTGTATTCAGCTACAACGGTTACACCAGGTAAAACTGTTCTGAAATAGGCAATATTGCTATTGCTATTTGTTGTCTCTGTAATTCCATTATCTGTTGTTGTTTCACCGTAAGATAAGACAAAACGGTTATCGCCTATTGTGTATGACGCTTGTGTTAGGTAACCATCAGATTCATTCGTTTCAGCCGAAACCATCGTATCTAAAGCGCCTATACCTTCAGCGCTATAACCAGAAGCAGTGAGTGATAATCCGCCAAATTTAACGTTAGCACCATAACCAACACCTGATTGATCTTGGTCAACACCATTTAATTCACTTGTTTGTGTAACACCGCTAACCCAAGCTTTTAATGAACCATTATCAAAACTAGTGTTGTACATTAATTCAGCTTCAAAACGAGGTAACTCTTCATCTGATTGACCATCAACTTTATTAGGATCCATAATACCAACCGCTAGTTTAAAACCAGCCATATCAGGCGATCTATACGTAATTTGTGCTTTTGGAAAAGCATAGGTGTAACCCGTATTAATGTTACCAAAAGACACAAAACCGGAATCAGCTAGACCCCCAGATGTTTGACCATAACCAGTTAATAGTTCATCGCCCATAATATTAGCACGGTTATATAAACCAAAATCTTTACCAAATAACACTTCACCAAAGTCACCACTTACCGTGGCATAAAATTGACGAATATCAATTGCTGTACCTGTGCCTGCATCATTAGGTGATGTATCACGAAACGCGTCTGTATCACTCAAAGTAACCCAAAAGGAAGAACGCGTAGCTATTTTTATATCATCTAATTGCTTAGATGCGTCAAAACCGATATAGCTTGGTAAGAAGCCCGTTTTCACACGTGATTGTTTGCTGTTTGTCACATCACCATTTGCATCAGTTGTGTCAGTATCGCTGTTAGAATAAAATATGTTAACTAGACCATCTGAACTGAACGTTACTCCATCATCATTATATAATTCAATAGCTGCATTTGCGTTAAATGTTGCCATAGTCAAAGTTGCTGTAATTAAGCTTAATTTAAATAGTTTAGTCATTTCATGCTTCCTGTTTTATCGTTATTATTTAGTACAACCATAATAAAACCCTCGCAATAAAATTGAATGAGTCGATTTACCCAATTAGCTTGTTATTTAGTCGCATACAAAAGGCTTACTACTTTAGTGGGAGCAAGGATGAGAAATGAATAATGGTTTCTACTATTAGGATTAAAGGGGCTAATCGGGGGAGACTATTGAGCACTTAGCGAGAGCTATAAGGCTAATAAGTAAAAAATCTGAAATACAAAACTGACTTTATTTAATTGAGTTGTAAGGATTTTTTAAATAAACAATAGTAAGCCCAAGTAATATACCCAAGCTACTTGAAGATACGTGTTATTGCCTTAAGCAAATAAATGTACTAATTTCTCCCCAAATTAATCAATGCGCCCAGCAAGTAAATGAGGGTACTTTAGCAAAAGTTGTGCTTGCCATTCTAATTCAGCCACACCCCATTCTTTACGGGGTCTGGGCAAATCAACAATGCTCTGATGAGCTATGGTGCTAGGAGAGTCACTCATAAAAATAATGCGATCAGCTAAATAAACAGCTTCTTGCAAATCATGGGTAACAAAAATAACGGTAGTGCCTCTTTGCGCACATAAATCAATTAACAGCTGTCGTAATCGAGCTGCCGTTGGCGCATCGAGGGAATTAAAAGGTTCATCTAATAACAACAGTTGTGGATTGATAGCAAAAGCGCGAGCAATACTTACCCGTCGTTGCATGCCACCAGACAGTTGACTAGGAAAATATTCCCCTTCATTTGCTAAACCAACTTGCGCTAACAAACCATCAACTTTATGAAACTGGTCCGGTTGTAATATCAGTTCAATATTCTCTCGAACCGTAAGCCATGGCATTAACCTTGGCTGTTGAAATATATAACCAAGTTGATGTAGTTCTTTATTGTTTGCAATACCTTCTTGATAAGCACTTTGATTATAAGAAATGTGCTGTCCGGTACAACTTTCAAGGCCACTAATCATATTTAGCAAGGTGGATTTTCCGCAGCCAGATGGGCCAATAATGGCAACAAACTCACCAGATTTCACTGTAAAGTCCAGTTGCGCTAAAACAGCCTGTTCACTATTAGCATAATATTTATTTTTGATAGCAACATTTAATTCAATCAAAGCGGGTTCCTCTGGCAACGAGTTTATCAAAGGGTTTAAAAATCAGCGCTTCGATGAGTAAAATAATCACCACAAAAGCAAAGGTATAGGCAAGAATTCCGGCAATATCAAAAAATTGAAACAGCGTATTAAGTGCAAAACCTACCCCGTCACTTCGCCCTAACAATTCCACCACTAACACTATTTTCCAAATCAACGATAAGCCAGAGCGGGCAGAAGCAATAATGAAGGGATATAGTTGCGGTAAAAACACAGCAAAGAAGGTTTTACTGGGTGAGAGTTTGTAAATTTTAGCCACGGCTAATAAGTCTTTATCTACCGTTCTTGCTCCTTCTCGGATCATCACCACTACCGTGGGAATTTTATTAATAACAACGGCTGCAATGGCCGCTGACTCAACTAAACCAAACCAGATATAACAAAGTAAAATAGTTACCAAGGCAGGAATATTAAGCATGATAATAAGCAGCGAGTCGGTCAGTTTATTAACCCAGGTATTAACACCCATCACTATCCCAATGATGCCGCCTAACAGCATCGCAATAACAAAGCTCAAGAGTACACGCCTAAGGGTGATCAAAATATTAGTAACCATCTCTCCTTCATTGAAGTGAAACTGCACACTTTTGATCACCGCATACAGTGAAGGAAAATCTGGACTGGCAATTAACCATGCCATGCCCTGCCACAACACAGATATTGCGATAATAACGCCGAGTCTCACCAATAAAAATGAAAGTAGCTCTTTTGGAAATCTCATTGTGAAAGCGCCTTTATTTATCGATTTTTTTTCTGCACCGCCCTTTGATGCGGCAAAGTTTTTGAATAAAAAGAGTTTCATTGAATAGACTTGGCATTGTTGGCGTTTTCCAACGTATTTTTCTGCCAGAAAGTCCCGTCACTTAATGCGGTCGCTTTACCCACCAAAGCGCTGCCACCCTGCTCGGCTAATATCTCGAACACTCGCTGACTTGCCGCTATTTCTTTGCTACCAAATTCACGCAATAAACCTGCGCGGTAGTCTTGTTTCAATAGGGTAAACACTGCTGCATTTTCGGCTTTTATTAAGGGACGAATACGTTGCCATTCTTTATCAGACGAAAATAATAGCTGTTTGGCATCAAGTGACGCTTGCAAGAATCGTGTTATCGCTTTGGGATGTTCATTGGCCCATGTTTGCTCAAAGACCCAGCCTAACAAGGGTATTTTCCCTTCAATACCTAATTCAGTCAGCATTTGAGGAACGGTCACTATTGGCTTATAACCTGCCGCTTTTAATCTCGCACCATAGTGCCAAAAGTTAATTGCTGCATCTAAATCACCGCGCAGCATTAGTCGATTTAATAGCGGTGGCACGGCAAAGGTAGGTTCAGTTTCATTTTTTAAATCAAGTCCATATTTTTTTTGACTGTAGGCTTGCAATAACAACCAACTTTTATCAACAGATCCACCGGCAATACCAATTTTTTTTCCTTTAAGATCGGCTAAAGTTTCGATTGATGAACTAGGCGAAACATAAAGTCCTCCGGTCGCCATTGAGGTAGGAAACATGGTGTACATTCTATGATCAAAACGTTGACGGTTCACCCAGAGCCAATCGCTAAGAATAATATCAACCGCATGACTTTGTAATGCTACCGCAGAGGCATTTTTACTGGCTAATGGCGTTACCTTTAGCTCGAATTGATATTTTTTATCTAACTGGTGATGTTTAATCACATCAATTTCCCAGTTAACCGTGCCGTACTTTAAAACACCAACACGTACTTCAGGTTCAGCAACCACGTAAAAAGATAAGAAAAAACATAACATTATGCTAACAAACCACTTATTCATACTTATTGCCTTTCTTACGTTTTATACCAATCAAACTAATTTATTGATCACTTAGTGACAATTAAAAGTTAACATTAACGCCAACATGCATGGCGCGCGGTTGGCCACCAAAGAAGCGGTATGAGCCAAAAGCATAATCAGCACGACTCGCATATTTTTCATCTGTTAGGTTTTCAATGCGGGCAAACAAATTCACATGGTTATTTATGTTAATAGCACCGCGAAGTTGCCACAAATCATGTCCTTCATACTCATGTTCATTCGCTGGATCTAGGAAGTAATCTCCCATATGTAACCATTCTAGTTCAAGGCTAGTATTTGTTGTTGGCAACCAGCGTAATCGCGTATTGGCAAGATGTTTTGGTGCTGTGTCAATCTCATTACCTTTGACAACACCACTGCTTGGACGATCAAATTCATATTCATGCTGGCCATAGCTGTAATTAATAGCCAGATTTATGCTCTCGCTAAGATCATAGTTTAATCCTAGCTCAACTCCTTGGTGTGACGTTTTACCATCAGTTACATTTAAGCCCTTTGCATCACGAAAGAAAACATTCTTTTTAGTCATAGTATAAATAACCGCTTCGTAATGAAATTTGTCACTTACACCACGAAAACCTAGCTCGGTACTATTAATTTCTTCTGAGTCAATTTCCCCTACCACTTGCTGTTTTTGCAAACGATATAAGTCTGTCGTTTGTGGCGCCCTAAATCCTTGTGACCATGCACCAAATAATGCGGTATTGTTAGCCAATTGATAATTAAAACCAAGCTTGGTACTACTGTTGTTAAACTTATCATCACTGTCTCCCGGACGACGATATAAACAAGGTACAGCGTCACCTGAGTTATTAATACAACTACTGTCATCTGCTTTAGTGGTGCCATCAGCAACTAAGTTATGGTAACGATACTCAGTGGCATCGAAGCGGAAACTGCCGGTGAATTTTAAAGTCTCATTCACCTGCCAGTCTCCTTGAATATAGGGCGCTATTGTTGATGCCTCAACTTCATAATCATAGTGTGTTCCTTGTTGTCGTGCCTTGCCAAAGCTAAAGGTGTCGGGTTTTTGTTGCGTTTGAGTTAGCTCTCCTTCAGTCCATTCAGCATCAATACCCATCACTAAAGCGATGCTAGCATCTATTTGCCAATAATAGTTACTGGCTACCCCAACACTATAATGACTATTTTCTTCTATCGCTTTTGACGGTAAGTAGTGTTGGCGAAATTCCATTTGATTAACCCGAAAGTACGGAGTAATACTGACATGAGTATCAGCACTTAATGCCCGTTGCCAATTCGTCGCAATACGCAATGATGACCATTTACGATAGGCATCATCATCACAATTTTTTTCCATAGCATTACGATCTTGATATAAATTTTCGTCAGTATAATCAGAGCTATAACAATCACTACCCTTGTCACCAGAAGAAATAAAGCCAGCGGTTTCTTGGTCAAGTACAAAGCCTGAAATCAGTGTGCTAATTTTATCAGCGCCCTGCTCGTAATCATGTCTGCCATTGATTTTAAATGAGGTAAAACCACTATCATCTCGATAACCACCATCTTCAATTGCTTGAAAATTACCACTGAGACCATGCTCGCCCATGTCACGACCTAGGGTGCCTTGAAGTTGATAACTTTGATTGGGGCCAAGAAGCAATGATGCTTCCCCTTCATCACTTGGCGCTTTAGTTAAAACGTTAATCACACCATGTACGGCATTAGAGCCATAAGCAGCACTCGCTGGTCCTCTGATCACTTCTATTTCACTTGCTTGAGCAAGGTTTAGTTCTGACAAAGCATTATTATTAGCAAAACCTGCAGATCGGGTGGCAATGCCATCTTCAAGAAATAAAAAAGCGCCCGCGGCTCCAGGCCCCGTTAACACAGGAGAGCGTAAAGAAGGCAGTGACTCCATTCCATTATTAGTTTGAATATGAACACCGGTAGCACGATTAAGAATATCGCTCGGATGAACCGCGCTAACCCTATCGATATCTTCGGTTGAGATGCGATCGATATTTCCCGCTAAACTCAATAAGTCAGACGCTAATCGACTGCCGGTAACAACAATAATTTCAGTGTTGGATGAATTGTTTTGCTTAATTTTTTTATTATCATCTGCAAGCGCTAGCCCAGTAAAGCTAGTTAGTGATAAAGCAAAATAAGGAAGAAAGGCAGAATAAGATTGCTGGTACATCGATTTGCTCTTATATGAGACAAAATACATACCTTAATCCTATTCTGACTACTGCAACAATGCTTTCCTCCTTTAGTATGACTAAGCTCATCTTTTAGTGAGAATTGCCTTGGGTGGCCATTCCCAAACTAGCCAATTTAGAATTGATAATTAACACTTACGCTGATAGCGCGTGGTCTTGAAGGACCGACAAAATATTCATCAAATTCCGTCTCAGGATATAGCTCACCTAACACTTCATCCGCTTCACCGTAGGTACCAAAAGTATCAAAATGGCGATCAAAAAGGTTATCCACTTTAGCAGACAATCGTAGTTGCTCATTGATTTGATAATTGAGATAAATATTGGTAACCGCATAAGCCGATATTTTTTTGTTTTCATTGGCTTCATCACCGCGATAATAAGATGAAGAGGCATATAAAAATTCTGTACCGACATTTATCTCATCATTAAATTGCCAATTAGCATGGAGCTTAAACTGATGTTTAGGTTGTCCGGGGATCTCGTCACCTGGGCTGACTTCTCTATTGGGTCCCAATGGGTTAACTGGGCTAAAAGAAACAAAGGGAGATTCAAACGTTGCTTTTAATAAATTATAGCTAGCACCAAAATCAACGTCACTCAGCTGCATCGAAAATGCCAGCTCTACCCCTTGACGTTGCGTTTTATCAAGATTGATAAAGTAACCTTCGTTGGATTTATCACCCGCCTGTTGAAAGATAATATCTTGATAACTCAAGGTTGAAAATACCGTCGCCACTGCTGAAAAATTTGTAATATCGTAATGTAAAGATGCTTCCGTTGTTTTTGCAACCACCTGCTCAAGCGGAGGATCGGCAACAAAAGCATTGGGTAATTTGCAAGGGTCTTCTTCATCCGCACAACTCAATTCAGCAGGGCTTGGTGTGCGGGAAGACTCACTGTAACTTACTTTAACCGCGTATTCTTGGTTCAGTTGGTAGTTAACAGAAATCGCAGGATTAAAACGATGAAAAATGTGTTCACCGTTAAGTGACCCTTTACCACTTTCTATTTGATCTTTCATACTCACATCGGCGTAATTGTATCGACCTGCGAGATTAAGCGTAAAATTTCCGCCAAATGTCATAGCATTTAAAAAATAAAGGTAATGCTGTTGAGTTTTCACCTTTAAGCTTACACGGGAGTCGCTATCATATAAGCCAATGCCCGTGACTGAACGATCATCGTTGATAGTGTCATTATGCAGTATTGCAAATTCGGTATTACTGGTGAAACTAATTTGAGCTTGATCTGCACCCAAGCCAAAAATAAATTCATTATCGAACGAATAAAGAGAGTCGGGAGCGTCAAAATGGCTTAATCGAACCCATTGCAGTGCTGCGCCATAACTTTCACTATCAGTGAAGCCGGTATTAAAGGTGCCATCAACCTCATCTGCATCAATATCGCTAAGCTGACTTAACCAGACATCCTCATCATAACCAACAAAATGAACTCGCTCTAAAGAGTCATCTTTACCCTCTTCACACAAGCTATAAAGCGTACCAGACTCACACTCTTCATAATCGCTGTCATCACCATTTATGCTATTAATTTCGTTTTGGCGATAATAAATATTTGCCTGCCATGACGTTTGCTTGTTGATAACATTATCAGACTTAATACTAAACTGTTGAAAACTGGTCTCAGTTTTATCAGGCTGTGTATAAATAGCATTTCTACCCGCTAATTCAGCAAGCTGTTCAGGTATAGCGCCATTACCAAGCATTTCGTTATTATTAGCGGAAAAAGTAAAGTCGATGGTACGAACGTCACTGGCATAAGAGAGGGTTGCAAGCATCTGCTGCAATTCACTTTCAGAATGATCTCGCCAGCCATCTTCTTGATAATTATTAGCGACAAAATAATAGCCCCAATTCCCCTGATTACCGCCTGATTGCACAGTAAATTGCTGCTGCCCAAAGTTGCCAAAGCGAGCCTCAAGTTCATTTTGAGTGTAGCTAAAGCCATTCTTGGTCTGTAGTGCTAGCGCACCACCTAAGGTATTTTGACCAAATGCAGGGTTAGAGCCAGAATAAAGGGCTACTGTATCAAGTGCCGCAAGCGGAATAAGGTCCCAATTAACCGTATCACCAAACGGTTCATTAAATCGTACTCCATTTAAATAAACAGAGATCCCCTGCGGCAACCCCAATAATGGTGAAGCAGTAAAACCTCTGTATTGCACATCAGGCTGAAACGGATTATTTTGCACGTCATTTATGTGCAAACTTACTAGCTGATTCTTCATATGTTCAGCTAAAGAAATGGCTTGTGATTGAGATAGCGCTTGCGCATTGATAGTTTGAACACTACCAAAAGCACTGTATTCACTTACAGAGTTAGTCGACAATGGTGTTTGGCCATAGATATTGATTTTTTCAACATCATCAATATTTTGCCCTAACACGGGTAAAGTAATAAACAAATAAATACAGGCTGAGACGCGCTTCATAAACATTCCTTAGATATTAATTAACGATGATGATGGTGCACTCTTTATTAAAAATCAATCAGAGAAAAGTCAGTTACAAGGTAAAGAACATATAATAAAGCCATATATTACAATTAGATAAAAAAATACATTTAATCGTTATCATGCTAAAGTATGATAAATTTACTCCCCAATGTTCATGTTTTTTTACCTATGCAATATCTGTTTAAGCTATTTCAATTCAGACATAGATGGAACATCATAAATGATGGGACTTCTTAACTCTATTTTTAGGGGGGGGGATAGATAAGAGATATTTTGGAGTCGCTGCACCAAAGCGTGTAAAAAGCACAAAAAACAGTCACAACTGATTAGAAAATTTTGCCTGCATCTTGTCAATAATTTTACAGTTTAATCTCCCTTAAGTTTAAATGCCTTCTTTTGAACGATACATACCAACCCCCTTTCAACTTTTGATATTGATATTGATAAATATATAACCGTCGACCGGCTATAAATCGCCAATTGAAATCAAGGCTAATAACAACTAAAAAGTTAGCTGGATATTAAATTCTAGAGTGAGTTTTGTGTCAAGTTATGTATTCCTTTATATATCGTTACAAATAAATCCAAATTCAGAATGTAAATCACTCGTTTTCTCGATAACTGAGTACTAGGCTTATTTGTGTGTATCAAAAAATCACGCTATTTACAGGTAGTATAAAAGTAGCCTAAGCAAGTTATCTGAGTGTAATTGGGGGCATATTGCCTTTCTAATTAACCATTGAAAATCTTCAGTACGCGTATTTACTTAGTCGTTGCTCAGTTTTATGTTGATAGCATAACCAAATAGGAGATATGGCATGAGACGCGAGTACTTTCTAGCAGAATCTTTGGAGGATGTAGATACGGCGGCATCCATATTACATGATCAATTACATATCAATGAAAATAATATTCATGTGATCAGTAATGATAGAAAAGGTATTAAACAACATAACTTGCATGAGGGAAGCATAATAGAAAAATCGGATCTAGTGCGCGGTGTAGAGCACGGCGCATTGTTGGGGATAGCAATGGGGATAACCGGTTGCGCTATTCTGGTTGTTAATATGCCTTTTTGGGATGTGGTTGAACTGACCAAACAAGCGGTGATAGCACTCACCTTATTTGGTTCATTGATGATAGGTTGTATTATTGGCGCATTCGTAGGCTTACTCCATGTTAATTATAAGATTTACCGATTCAATGAAGATTTAACAAAGGGTAAGTATTTAATGTTGGTGGATTCAAATGAGCTTGGAATAATCAAGCAGGCATTAGAAAAACAGCCAATCATCGACAAAGGGGAAGGCAGTAGCTTGGTTTTTCCCTTTGATGAATACGAGCACCAACGGAGATTAGCTGCTTAAGCATCATTGTTGTTAGATGCCCAAGATAATTATTATTGATAAGGATTATACCCGTTACCAATCGAGCGCTTCTTCGGTGGGGCTAAAACGATTTCTGTTGCGTTATTCATTTGAACAATGGATCAACCATTGTCTAAAAAAATGTCTCAACTAAATCGTTTGGTCTTGATGGGTAAAATTCTTTATTGATACTAATTTACGTTGCTTTACTGTGCTTTTCACTATTTGATGTGTCATCTTAAATGGCTAAACATTCACCAAAGAAGTTGAGCAGATGTTGCTCGTATACTTCACGTAACATCTCACAATATAACCACCGAAATAGGCGTAATAACACACGCACAGGCAAGAAAGCCCCTGATTTTCACCACACCTAGTTATCACCATCAAGTGATAAAGTGTCAGCTTTTTTTACAAAGCGTTCATACATGCATTCTGTTCATTATTTAACCGCATAATAAATAGAGTAAAAAAATAACAGGTATATAATTTGCTTGCCTACAGCTTATGCCATAAGGATTAAAAGTAGTTTATGGCTAAGTATACTTTTTAACAATAACGTAAGGATAATCTCTTTTGAATTTATATATTGGGATTGTTAATAAGGAATCAAATATGCGAACACTTACAAAATTTACTAGTACGTTGTTTCTTGCACTTGCTAGCTTTTCCTATACAGCTCAAGCATCATTGATTTTTGAGTTAGATACAAACTTTAGTAATGCAACTACACCATTAGGAAATGCGCCATGGTTGCGAGCAACTTTTGAAACTCAAAATGCCACCACGGTTAGGTTAACAATGGACAGTTTACTGCAAGACTCGAGTGAATTTGTTGATGGTGGTCAGGGGTGGTTTTTTAATCTCAACCCTATTTTTGACGCTGCTAACCTGGGCTTCAATCAGGTTAGTTTTTCCGGTATCTCAGCAGCTGGAGCTGGAGGTGTAGTAATTAATACGGGAATTGATTTTACCAATGCTGACGGCGGTGGCCTCTATGATATTCAGTTTGATCTAGTTGGTGCACCACCAGCAGATCGATTCGGTATGGGTTCCCAATTAGTGTACGATATAACACTAGCTGGTGGTTTAACCGAGTTAGACTTTGATTTTTCCAGTAGCCCACAAGGTGGTAATGGTATTTGGAAGTCCGCTGCCCATGTTCAAGGTATTACGGATGCTAACGGCCGACCTGAGTTGAGTTCTTATATAGGAGCTGATAGTGGAATAATTTGTAATGATCCTGATGGCTGTGATGGTGGTGGTCCTCCGACAGAGGTTCCTGAACCCAGTGTGTTGTTTCTACTTGGTAGCGCTTTACTTGCCTTAAGCTTACGTAAAAAAACGTATTAACAATAATTGAAATAATGACCAATAAAAAGACACTGCCATGGCAGTGTCTTTACATGTTAAGCGTATTAATAAAGTTATATTTTGTTCAATAGCTTTATTTACGGCCTTTTTTACGTGCCTGTACATTGACTTGAATGCTGGTCTGGTTTTGGTTGCCCGCAGCATCAAATGCCTTTGTTACAATGGTATGGTATCCGTTAGCCACTTTGCGGGTATTCCAACTATAAGACAGTGTTGATTCAGTCGTTTGCGTTTTTAACTGGCCGTCAATATACAATTCAATTTTAGTCACCGCAGTGTTGTCTGTTGCACTCACTTTAATCGCTTGATTACCGCTTATGCTACTGCCATTAACGAGATTAGTAATACTCACACTCGGTGCTATGGTGTCTGCAACATCAGCGATATTGTCTATTGTCAGCCAATAAGTTGAAGAGTTACCTTGATTACCTGTTGCATCATACGCTTGAGCGGTGAAAGCTACGCTACCATCAGCAATATTATTACTGTTAAAGTTAGCGCTATAAGGCGCGACAGTATCAGTACCAATTAATACACCATTGGCATATAGGCTAACAGAGCTCACAGCCATATTGTCTTGTGCATTGGCAGTGATATTAAAGGAGCCTGTTTGAACACTATTTTCTGTTGGAGATGTTATTGCAACTGTTGGTGCTTGCTGATCGATAGTAGGTGTATTTACTACCATCGCAACCGCAGCCGCGGCATCAACTCTGCCATGACCATAATAGCTATTAAATACACCGCCATTTTTGGACTTATCTGCGCTAGCCTCTAAAATATTTTCAAGTTCATCATTACTAAGATTTAGGTTAGCTGATTTTATTAGTGCTAATGTTGCTGCCGTTGCTGGGCTGGCAAAAGAAGTACCACTTACAGCACTATATCCACCACTTTTGGTCGTGGTCCAAATCCCTGACCCCGGTGCCGATACATCCACACAATTACCGTAATCTGACCAGCTGGTCTTATTATCTGCACTGTCTGTGGCTGATACTGTGATAATACTAGGATTATCTGTACAGTTTAAGTCTGCACCACCGTTACCTGCTGAAGCCACAACCAAGCCACCTTTATTACGCATGTATTGTGCCGCGTTGGTTACGCTGGAGCTGGTAGTTACACTGTAACTAATATTGGCAATGTCGGCGCCGTTATCTGCCGCCCAAGTTAGACCGTTGGCAACGTCACTCCAGTAAGCATAGCCATTACTTTGGTTGGTAATTCGAATCGGCATAATTGATGCATGCCAAGCGATAGAGGTTACGCCGTTATTATTATCACTTATTGCCGCTACAACACCCGCAACCTTCGTGCCGTGACCATAGATGTCACTCGTTTCGTTGTTGCGACTAACACTGTTCCAACCAGCAACCATATTGGCTGATAAATCGGTATGGTTGCTGTTAACACCAGTATCTAGAATAGCAACCACTATGCCATTACCCTTTGCTGTTTCCCAAGCAGTAGGTAATTGCATTTTATTAAGGTGCCAAGCATTGTTGTAATATGTGTCGTTGGCTATAATTTCGCTTGGTTTAACGAGTAAATCGACCTCAGCAAATTCAATGTTTGGATTATTAGATAACGCTTTGACAATTGCTTGTTCTGCATTTGCCGGTACATTGATGATGTGGGTGCGTAATTGATTAAGCTTACCTTTTGAGCTGGCTTTGTGCTTGCCTAGGATCTTTTGGAAGTTCTGCTCTGATAAGCCTGGTTGTGGTTGTACTAAAATTTGACCTTTTGCAAAAGCCGCAGAATGTTCAGGAGGATTCGCTATAGCAAAATTGCTGAAAGTTAATGGTAATAATAATGTGCCTAGTGCAAAACTTTTGCTTTGGCGTTTTATTAGTGAGCTGATTTCGATTTGATTGTTACTAACGTACTTCATTTTGTGACTCCACAATGTGTGAAGTCTACAGAAAACCTATTACTTCTTAGTGCCTGTCATTGCACATTATTATTGGCACAATAATGCTGGTAGTTGGCAGTTCCGCTGTCGTAGAATTATTCCCGTAGACCGGTGACTTTGCGCCACTTTCTTTCGAAAGTTTTGCTCTTTTCAAGTACAGCTATTTAGCAATTTATATTATAAATTGCTAAATATTTGGTCAGATTAAACTCAAGGTTAATTTGACCTTATTGTGCTGTTCGCCGCAATTCTAGTACATTCTTAAGAGGATAGCCAAACATAATCGATCAAAAAACAGACTATATTCACCTTGTAATTATAAGTTATTCATTAACATGAAAATAAATTTAAAAAAAAATTTTCGTGTTTAAATGCGCTAACAAAACCTATTTATTACTGATTTCCTACTCATTTAATGACTATTTACGCCCATGTAGGGGTTTAAAACTCATCAGAGCAAAAAACGATGCAATGCTTGTTGCGATTAACACTGTCGTCAGAGCAAGGATGTTCATTTGTCCGTAAAGCGCAAACCGTAATAACTCAACACAAGCGGTAAAAGGATTGAACTGACAAAGCCAATATAACCACAAACTCGCCTCTTGCATTTTCCACAACGGATATAAGGCACTGGAGAGAAAGAACATGGGGAAAATAACAAAGTTCATCACACCAGCAAAGTTTTCCAATTGCTTGATTAGATTAGACAACATCAGCCCTAACGCGCCGAGAAAAAAGGCAATTAAAAAAATTGCTGGTATTGAGCTAACATAACCCATAAGCGGAATATCAACGTCAACTAGCTGCGCAAAGAGTAAAAAAATTACGACTTGTAAAAGTGACAGCAACGCACTGGCAATCAACTTACAACATAATAAAAAAGGTCGAGGTAGCGGACTCATCAATAAAACTTTCATGCTACCCATTTCACGATCGTAAACCATAGAAAGCGAACTTTGCATGCCATTAAATAAAATGATCATGCAGCAAAGTCCTGGGGTAATATATTGCTGATAAGTAATATAGGTGCCGTAAGGCTCCATAATAGAAACACCCAGCGCCGCTCTAAAACCCGCAGCGAAAACAACCAACCAAAGTAGCGGTCTAACTAACGCACTTAATAAACGCGATCGTTGTTGGAAAAAACGTAAAACTTCACGCTTAACAATGCCATTAAAACAATAAAGATAACGATTGTTCATCAGCTGATCTCCACGTTAGCCGTTAACGTGCGATAAAGCTGGTATACGTCGGCGACATTATGCTCTTTACATAATTCACCACTGATGCCCTGTGCTTGAATTTTCCCTTCATCGATAATAATTAATTGATCGTCTGCTGCTATTTCATCGATTAAATGTGTTGCCCATAACACACAAATGCCTAATTGTTGGCTAAGCGAGCCAACGTATTCGGTGATCATTTTTCTGCTATCAATATCTAAACCAACCGTTGCCTCATCGAGTAACAATACTTTGGGTTGATGAATTAACGCTCGGGCAATTTCGACCCGGCGGCGATGCCCACCATTTAATGATCTTACTTTATCATTGAGTCGCTGCGTCAACTGAAGTTGAGACAAAATATCGCTGATATTTTCTAGTGCTTGTGATGATGAAATACCATGTAGCGCCGCATAATAAGTTAAGTTTTGCTTAACGGACAAATCTAAATCTAGCGTGCTTTGCTGAAAGACCACGCCCATCGACTGCATGATTTTCGATCTCTCATGATTTAAGTCATAACCATTGATCTTAATATCCCCTGATGCCGCCTGATAAAGACCCGTTAGCATTGAGAATAAGGTGCTTTTTCCTGCACCATTAGGACCCAGTAACACATTAAAACCGCTTTTAATGCTTAGGCTTAAACCATCAATTGCCGCCTTTTTACCATAATGAAAAGTGAGTTCGTTGGTAATAATACTCATGGCACATTTCGTATCACTACGCCCCACGGATAACGTCCTACTTTAATTGATTTTGTTACTTTCATGCGTTTAACATCAATCACTGACACATCACCACTAATACCATTAGTCGTTAATAGCTGACTTTGATCATGATTAAAAGCAAGCTGCCACACTCTACGCCCAACTAATAAATATTTCTCAACCGTCATTTTTTGACGATCAATAACGGCCACATGATTTGCGGGGCCTAATGCCACGAACGCATATCGTCCATCCTGTGTTAATTCGATGCCAACAGGTTGAACACGGTCATGATGAATACCTCGTATATCAAAGGTAAATTCCTTAATAATTTTTTGCGTGGCAACATCAAGTATCACCACAGTGCCGCCAATTTCAGAGCTGACCCATAAATATTTATTATCGTCGGTAAATTTAGCTGACCTAGGTCGTGCACTCACTAAAGTATTAGCAAAGTTTTCATGGGTTTTGGTGTCAATCCAATGCACCATATTGGTCGTTTCCGAGGTTACCACGACAATTTTTCCATCGGGACTTACCGCTAGTCCTTCAGGTTCAACCCCTACATCTATCTGCGCGATAACAGTAGCAGAGTCAATATCAATCACCGTAAGCAAGGCATCATCTTCATTAGAGGTATAAATAATTTTGCCATTGGGATGTAATGCAATAGTTTCAGGATCTTCACCAGAAGGTAGCTCGCCGATGATCTGCTCTGTTTCTACATCAAGTATTTGAATCCTATCTGACTCGCTCGCACAAATATAAGCAAGCGACTGTTCCTTATTGAGAATAATGCCTCGAGGTCGTTCACCTATCGAGATTGTTTTTATAACTTTATTGAGGCTTAAATCGATAACCGAAATATTGTCATCTTTTTCATTGGTGACATACGCAAATTCAGTGGCATAACCAGCGGTAGCGTTAAACAAAACGGCTACTACCGATAATCTAAAAAATTTTCTAACCTTTTCTCTAAAATAAAGTGTCTTTTTCATAAGTTACCTTTAGCCCAATATCCATTAAGAGCGTCCATTAAAAGTTTGCGTTGAAAGTAAATATTGAGCTTTTATGTTGAGCGTTTACCTTAAACATTTACCGTGTTTTTTACCGTGATAATTCGCATTGAGATTCTTGCGCATCAAAACCAAGCGTATCAAGTTCAGTTATTGGATGAAGCATGCCAGGCTGTGGTGACTGCGATACCAAAGCGTGGGGATGCACCAAAGCCAGCGGCATTCTTAACTGTCGGCTCCAAGCACGAAAACTAAGCTTACGCCCCTTGTACGCTGCCAATTCAAAATCCACCGAGTTAATATATTCGATGAGCTTGTTACTAGAGTTTGAATGAAGTTTATGCACCGATTGCGCAACACTGCGCACGGCAAGATAACCAGCAAAGTCTATTTCATTCATTTTTCTATCAGCCATTTCCATAAAACGATTTTGCAGTTGAGTAGCGCCCCACTGTTCTATCGCACTATGCCATGCCAAAGCTTCCAAACCAGCCGAGCCTATAACAGGCCGAGGTAAATAAGTATTAAAGGGTAAAAATTCAGCAAAAGCTTTCGACTTGTCAGCAACATAAACAACATCATAATCTTTTACGGTTTGAGTAAACAAAGGAATTTCTTGTTGTGCACTACGCCTAAGATCGGTATTAAAATCCCACTGTTTTTCATCGATAATTTTCAAACCAAAACGTTTCGCCGCCCGTTTAAACGATTTGGCTAGCTGAAGATCTTCGGCTTTACTACCCTGTATTAATAATACTTTATTCATCCGACGATAAAGCAACCACTGAGCAAGGGCATCAGATTTCATGGCATCACTGGGTATGGTATGAAATACAGAAGCTAAACACTGGGCATTGCGTAATTCATCAGCAGATTCACTGACATTAAACAATAACACCGGCTTGTTTTTGGCCCAACGATCTACTTGCACCAGTTGTGTTAATGGCGCTTGAAGAATAAAAATGCGTCGGCCCTGTTGATATTCTTCTTCTAGATATTCTAAAAACTGCGCTGTTTTCGTCGCAACAAAATAGTTTAATGTAAAGTGTTGCTGTAAAAATTTCCCAGTAGTATTAGAGTCATTGATCGCAAGCTTAGCCCCCATATAGCCACTGTCTTCTGGCTTTTTAAAAAGAGTAGATACGCCGGGAGCTTGTTGCGGCGCCAACTTCACATAACTGATATCAAGGGTGATTGGACTTGATATTGCCTCAGTACTTGAAATTGCATTAGTACAATAAAAACAAAAGAGCCATACACCGCTAGCTACACTTTTCACTAGATACTTCTTAAACCTTACTCTTGTCACGATAAACATGGCGACCCCAAAATAATAAAACTATTAAACTGATGGACTTGGTATTATGTATAAGCATATAGAAAGATCTCATAAAGTTAAAAAGCCAAGCATTCCACCAGAACACCATAATGAATTGATATATAACAAAATAAAATTAATTATGCAGTTTTCCACCCCTAAATTCATACTAAAGGATGAGGCTTAACCGCGCTAAAGTACAATTCTTGAAGCTCACTAACCTCGTTAAGATGGTCCTATTAGAATTAAACACCACAATTTTTTACGTGAAAGAAGGTACACAGCGATGATAAAACTTAACTTAGGCCGCAGCCATTTAATTGCATTCATATCAATATGTTCATTTGGCGTAGCGGCTCACGGCCCTGTGACACCACAAGCAATAAACACCTCAACATTGCCGACTTTAGGCGAAGAATGGGAAGACACTAACCCTTACCGCACAAAAGACGGTGAAGTAATGACAGAAATTTTACGCGTTGGTGCCTCAGCCTATAACCAAAATTGCGCTCGCTGTCATGGTTTAGGCGGAATATCTGGCGGTATTGCTCCTGATTTACGTCAATTACCAGCAGATTTTGATGGCGATGAGTGGTTTATTTATCGTGTACAAAATGGCGCGGTACGTAATGGTGCTGTTTACATGCCGAAAATGACCGAACATTTAAACCAAGAAGCACTTTGGTCTATTCGTACTTGGTTAGAGTCAGTCAGTGATGAAGAATAAATTTTATTATCTATTTTTGTGGTTAAGTTGTTGTAGCCTATTTTGCTCAACAACTTTTGCGCGATCTTATGATGATATTATTGAAAGCAATGAGATCACCGTTGCCGTTTATAGCGATTTCATCCCCTTTTCATACAGAGAAAACGGGCAAGCAAAAGGCATTGATATTGAGGTCGCAAAACATATTGCCAAACAGTTAGGCGTGACACTTCGTTTCAGGTGGGTAACCGCTGATGAAAATGTTGAGGATGACTTGCGCAATAATTTATGGAAAGGACACTTCCTTAAACGCAGTGTTGCAGACTTAATGCTTAGAGTTCCCTACGATAAAGAATATTCTGAGCTGCGTGACGATATTGGTGAACGGGTACATGAACAGGTACACATGTTCGCTCCCTACCATACTGAGTCATGGAAAATCGTTTTCAATACTAAAAAAATTGACGATGTTAGCACCATGGCAGTCTTTCAATATCATGACATTGGTGTCGAAGTAGACTCCATTCCACAATTTTACCTGCTATCTGTCTTCAATGGTCGAATGCGCAACAAAACCAAACAGTTCCCTTCGTTAGCCTTAGCTATTTCAGCAATGTCTGAACAGAAGATTGATGCCGTCATGGGACTTCGCAGTCAGGTGAGTCATTACCAACATCAACTTAACTCCCCTACTTACCAATTAGCAACGAATGCCTTTCCGATGTTAGGAAAACAACAATGGGATATTGGCATGGCGGTAAAAAGTGACTATCGCCAATTAGGTTATGCCATTGCTGATATTGTCGAGGCTATGATAAACCAAGGACAAATGAAGAAAATATTTAAACAGTACAGCGCTGTTTACCAAATTCCAAACCTGTATTCAGTCAGTGAATAATAATATTGAGTAAGCAATCGCGTTAAATATCATCCTTTTCGTCATACTAAATGATGAAAAAAACGCTACCGCCGAGTAATAGAGAAGTAAATAGAGACGTTTTAATATCGTTATAGCCTGCTTAATTGTTTTACTGATGTCGCGAGACGACATGTAAATTCATTGACGTTATGCAGGAAGGTATAGCCAAACTACGTGAATATTCGTGTTTCAGGTAGCTTGGGTAAATAGAGAAGAATATCTTTAACCAAATTTACAACCCAAGAGGAAATAACAATGATAACAACATGTAAAACAAAGGTATTGTCATTATCGATGGCAATTTCTTTAGCGTTAACCGGCATAGCAAATGCTGATGTAACCGATAAAGATATTGCCAATGACCAAATGACAACTGATGATGTTGTGTCCTATGGACTTGGTCTAAGAGGACAACGTTACAGCCCTCTTGATAAAATAAATATCGACACAGTTAAAGAAATGCGTCCAGTCTGGTCGTTCTCATTAGGTGGGGAAAAACAGCGTGGTCAAGAATCTCAGCCTATGGTCAAAGATGGCGTCATGTATATTACTGGCTCATACTCTCGAGTGTATGCTATAGACGTGCATACAGGTGACGAACTTTGGCAATATGATGCAAGATTACCTGATGGTATTATGCCTTGTTGTGATGTTATCAACCGTGGTGCAGCACTATACGGCGACCTAGTTATTTTTGCTACGCTTGATGCAAAACTAGTCGCGCTTAATAAAGACACAGGCAAAGTAGTTTGGAAAAAGAAAGTAGAAGATTATAAAGCCGGTTATTCAATTACAGCTGCTCCTATTATTGTTAAAGGTAAAGTCATCACAGGTGTTGCCGGTGGTGAATTTGGTGTAGTAGGTAAAGTAAGAGCTTATGATGCTACCAATGGCAAACTAGTTTGGGAACGCCCAACGGTTGAAGGCCACATGGGCTACATCTGGAAAAATGGCAAAAAAGTTGATAATGGTATTTCTGGTGGCAAACCAGGAGAAACATGGCCAGCAGAACTTTGGAAGTCAGGTGGAGCTGCGCCTTGGTTAGGCGGTACTTATGATGCCGATGTTGATTTATTATTCTTTGGTACCGGTAACCCTGCACCATGGAACTCTCATTTACGTCCAGGTGATAACCTTTTCTCCTCATCACGTTTAGCTATTGATCCTGATACAGGTAAAATTGTTTGGCATTTCCAAACCACGCCACACGACGGTTGGGATTTTGATGGTGTTAACGAACTAGTTTCTTTCGATTACAAACAAAATGGTAAAACCGTCAAAGCTGCGGCAACGGCTGACAGAAACGGTTTCTTCTATGTACTTAATCGTGAAAATGGTGATTTCATTCGAGGTTTCCCATTTGTTGATAAACAAACATGGGCTTCAGGACTTGATAAGAACGGTCGCCCTATTTATATCGATAGTAATAGACCATCGGACCCAAGCAAGTCAAAAGATGGCAATAAAGGTAGCACAGTCATTGCAGCCCCTGCTTTCTTAGGTGGTAAAAACTGGATGCCAATGGCATACAGTCAAGATACTGAATTGTTCTATGTACCATCAAACGAATGGGAAATGGATATCTGGAACGAACCTACCGCTTATAAAAAAGGTGCGGCTTATCTAGGTGCTGGCTTTACCATTAAAGCGATTAATAAAGACTATATTGGTGTATTAAAAGCAATCGACCCTAAAACAGGTAAAGTTGTTTGGCGCTATAATAACTATGCTCCATTATGGGGTGGTGTATTGGCCACTGCAGGTAACCTAGTATTTACCGGGAACCCTGAAGGATACTTATTAGGTCTTGACGCTAAGACGGGTGAAGTTAAATATAAATTCAATACCGGCTCAGGCATTGTTGGTTCACCGATTACCTGGGAAATGGATGGCGAACAATACCTTTCAGTTTTATCTGGTTGGGGTGGTGCTGTACCTTTATGGGGCGGTGATGTTGCCAAGCGTATCAAGCACTTAAACCAAGGTGGTAGTGTGTGGACGTTTAAACTACCTAAGTAATTTAAACAATCTCATTTAAAGGCTTTTGAATTTATTCAAAAGCCTTTTTTGGTTAAAAGCAACCTACTTTCAATCACTTATAATTAATCTTTTCTAGAGCTTTAATCAACTCATTCTAAAGTATGATGTTTTCTATGCAAAGGGAGAATAGTTTACTTCCCGTACTGCTACTAATATGGATACATGAAAGAACGCTTTGGTAATTATCAATTTGATAAGTATCAAAGTAAACATAAACAGGGCCACGGAAAAGAGTTTTACTCTGGCTGGTCTAGATACGAGGTGATATATGATCTATGCAAACCCAGGCAGTGAAGGTTCTGTCGTTTCTTTTAAACCTAAATATGAAAACTTTATCGGCGGTAAGTGGGTTGCTCCAGTAAAAGGAAATTACTTTACTAACACCACCCCAGTAACTGGCGAAGCAATTTGTGAAATACCACGTTCAAGCGCTGAAGATATTGAGTTAGCTCTTGATGCTGCTCATGCTGCAAAAACAGCATGGGGAAAAACCTCAGTACAAGATCGCTCAAACATCTTATTAAAAATTGCTGACCGTATTGAAGCAAACCTTGAGTTAATAGCAGTAGCTGAAACTTGGGATAATGGTAAACCAGTACGTGAAACACTCAATGCTGACATCCCGTTAACGGTTGATCATTTCCGCTATTATGCTGGCTGTATCCGTGCTCAAGAAGGTACTCTTTCACAAATAGATGACGATACTGTTGCTTATCACTTCCATGAGCCTATCGGTGTTGTTGGTCAAATAATTCCGTGGAACTTTCCTATGCTGATGGCTGCATGGAAATTAGCACCAGCACTTGCTGCGGGTAACTGTATTATCCTTAAACCAGCTGAGCAAACACCGGCAAGTATTCTTGTATTTATGGAGTTGATTGCTGACTTATTACCTGATGGCGTATTAAACATTGTTAATGGTTACGGTAAAGAAGCCGGTGAAGCATTAGCGACTAGTACACGTATTGGCAAAATAGCCTTTACCGGTTCAACACCTGTTGGCCAACATATATTGAAATGTGCTGCTGAAAATTTAATCCCTTCTACGGTAGAGCTTGGTGGTAAATCACCAAACATTTTCTTTAGTGATATCACTCAATTTGAAGATGACTACCTTGATAAATGTGCTGAAGGTTTTGCTTTAGGTTTCTTTAACCAAGGTGAAGTATGTACATGTCCTTCTCGTGCACTAGTACAAGAAGATATTTTTGATGTGTTCATGGAAAAAGTACTTGAGAAAACCAGAAATATCGTCCGTGGTAACCCACTTGATGTTAATACCATGGTTGGTGCACAAGCGTCTAAAGAACAATATGATAAAATCCAAGGTTACCTACAAATAGGTAGAGATGAAGGTGCAACGGTACTTTCTGGTGGTAGCGCTGAAAGTTTAGACGGCCCACTAGGAACGGGTTACTACATCCAACCAACGATTTTAAAAGGTAAAAACTCAATGCGAGTTTTCCAAGAAGAAATTTTTGGACCTGTTATTTCTGTTACTACTTTTAAAGATGCTGAAGAAGCCTTACAAATTGCTAACGATACTGCTTTTGGTTTAGGTGCGGGTGTTTGGACACGTGATGCTAACCTTGCTCATCGTATGGGCCGTGGTATTGAATCTGGACGAGTGTGGACTAACTGTTACCATTTATATCCTGCTCATGCTGCATTTGGTGGTTATAAGAAATCAGGTATTGGTCGTGAAACACACAAAATGATGCTTGATCATTATCAGCAAACTAAGAATTTATTAGTAAGCTATAGCACAAGTCCGTTAGGTTTCTTTTAAGACTATCTTTACATTTTAGTGCTTAAACCCTAGTTAATGAGTGTTCGTTTGTTAAATAAGCGACACTCATTTTTTTTAATAAAGCTAAACCATCGAATAAGCTTTTCCTTAGTTGTAACTAAAGCTTATGACGATTTATTTGGGTGTTAACATGCCTTCTACACAATTAAAAAATCTCAAAATATGGCTTATCCTTAGCCTACTTTTAATGTTAACAACCTCCTTTTATTCTGTTGCTTTTAATACAACGACTCATGCCAATGTCACCGCAATTTCAGACGAAATAGCACAACTTTTTCCTAGTGCAACACGTGTAGGCCCTATCGATAAAAAAATTGCCGTAACCCCTGTTTATCAACTGAATGAACTATTGGGATATGTTTTTGAATCTGATGATTTTGTCAATTTCATTGGTTTTTCTGGACAAACAATTAACCTGTTAATAGGTATTGATACCCAAGGCGTTTTTACCGGTTTAAAAATACTCAATCATAATGAACCGATTTTTTTGCACGGCTTAGGCGAACAGCCTATGTTTAAATTTATTAAACAATATCAAGGGCATTCAATTAAAGAGCGATTTATTGTTAACGCTCGCTCTAAATCGTCTGTTGATGCTACCTATATTGACGGCGTCACGCGCGCAACAATATCAGTACTGGTAATCAACGACACCATTACAGCTTCAGCACTTAAAGTCGCACGTGAAAGACTCTCCGGCTTTGTTGCGCCATCACAAACCAGCATCAATCCTGACTATTATCAAACACTCAATTTTGAAGAACTTATAAACAAAAATTTCATTAAACATTGGCAGCTTACCCGTGAGCAAGCAATCGCGTTGACCAAAACATCACCGACAAATTTAGTGGATGAAATTAACCAAGTTACTGAAGAGGGAGATGAGTTTATCGACTTGTATTTTGCCTTCGTCAATATCCCTATCATTGGTAAAAATTTATTAGGTGAACAAGAATACCAGCGTTTGCTCGATAGTTTAAAACCCGGCGAACACGCGTTAATGATGTTTAGTGACGGTAAATATCATTTTGTTAGTGAAGACTTTACCCCACAAACAGTGCCTAATCGTTTAAGTGCACAGCAAGCGACTTTGCCTGTTGATATTCGTGATATCGACTTTTACAGCTTTTACGATCCTTCGTTTTCGCTCACCGTCCCCGACTTTAATGAAATTAAGGTTTTTAGAATAAAGTCTCAGTCGGGTTTTGAATTAAATAAAGAATTTTCTTTATCGTTAATGCTGAGTTACAACAAGTCGTTCTTATCGAAGCAACAACACAGTTTTACTATCAATAACACCTTACCAGACAGTTTATTTATTCATAAAGAACCCGAAATTAACCCTGAAGAAAATCGACCTTTGTGGCTAAAAATTTGGATAAGCCGTAGCACGGATATCATTATACTTGGCATTTACCTTATCTTTTTAGTTTGGCTATTTATCAAACAAGAAACACTCGCCAAAAATGCTAGAACCACCCACAAAATACGCTTCGCCTCATTAACCTTTGTCATTATTTTTATAGGCTTTTATGCGCAAGGCCAATTATCAGTGGTCAATATTTACACCTTGTTCTTATCACTCTGGCAGGGTTTTAATATTGATGTATTCCTGCTTGATCCAATCATTTTTATTTTGTGGATCTTTGTCTTTATTAGTCTTTTTCTTTGGGGTAGAGGTTTGTTCTGTGGTTGGTTATGTCCTTTTGGCGCATTACAAGAATTTGCCGCGTTAGTGGCAAGTAAACTCAAAATAAAACAAATTAAAATAAAACCTCAACACCATAAGGCTGCGCAAAAAATAAAATATATCGTGCTAATTTTACTGGTTGGTAGTTCATTTTATTCACTTACCCTTGCAGAGCAGTTGGCTGAAATTGAACCCTTTAAAACCAGTATCACGCTCAATTTCGTTCGTTATTGGCCGTTTGTCTTGTATGTAGTATTACTGCTTGCTCTTAGCTTAAAGATTCACAAAGTTTACTGTCGTTATTTGTGCCCGTTAGGTGCAGGACTTGCGGTTATTGGCCGATACCCTCTTTTCAAATGGCTAACACGCCGTCAAGAGTGTGGTACACCCTGTCAACTTTGTCGTAATAAAAAGTGTGGTATTGATGCCATCAATAAAGACGGTTCTATTGACTATGGTGAGTGTATTCAATGCTTGGAATGCTTAGTTACCATCAAAGACCCAAAAGAGTGTGTCGTAGATAAGTATTCGAAAAAAAGAAAAGCAGTGGTCGTGGTAACACCGAACACTGATTTTATCAATAACCTCAGTTGAAGTCGATAAATGCTACTCGATAAAATTAAAGCTGCTACGAGCCTAACTAACGATATAAGTTGCCTAGAAATTAACACCTTAGAAGCAAAGTTAGCACATGCAAATTAGGGTAAATATGGTTACTCTATGTTTAACAAATTTTTCTTGTTCTAAGCTCGCTAATATAGCTATGAGTAGGGAATAAATTTAATCAAATTAGTATTAGGCTACCAAAGGGAATTATATGAGTACAATTAAAACAATTACCGCGGTCAGTAATGCGACTGATCCCTTCCTTGCAAGCCAAGAATTGTACCAACAACTTAATCAAGACAACATCTGCTTTGTGCTGTTTTATTGCTCCTCAACTTATGCGCTCGAAACACTTGCAAAAACGATGGAAGATACCTTCAAAGAAACTAAAATTGTTGGTTGTACTACGGCGGGAGAAGTAACACAGCAAGGTTACGAACAACACTCTATTGTTGCCATAGGCTTTTCTAGTGACTACTTTGCCATCAGTGCTAAACTTATCGAGTCGATGGAAAAGTTCGATACTATCAATGCACAATCAACAATCAATGAGTTAGTAGAAGATTGTCAGTCAAAAGATTTAACCGCAATTAAAAACAACAGTTTTTTACTCACCTTACTCGATGGCCTTTCCTCAAACGAAGAACAATTCCTAGTCACGTTAAACTCAGCAACTCGAGGCATCCCCCATTTTGGCGGCTCTGCTGGAGACGATATTAACTTAGCGAAAACGCATGTGTATTATCAAGGTAATTTTTATCAAAATGCCGCTATTGTGATTATGGTAAACACCCTTTTATCTTTCGAGGTTTTTAACTGTCATCATATAGCACTGCCGACAGAAAAATTAGTGGTAACGGCGGCAGATGCTGATAGTAGAACGGTCTATGAATTGAATGCTGAGCCTGCTGCGCTTGAGTATGCAAAGTTATTAAATATGGATTTAAAGGATTTAAGTCCTGAAGTTTTTTCCCTCAATCCGTTGGCAGTAAAAGTCGGTGGCCAATATTATATTCGTTCAATACAAAAAGTGAATGAAGCTGATTTAAGTCTAACATTCTACTGCGCGGTAGATGTTGGCATTGTGCTCACTGCGGTAGAAATGGGTGACATCTTTGATCCAGTAATTCAAAAATTAGATGAAATTTCACACCGTTACGGCAAACCTGAGCTAGTACTCGCTTGTGATTGCTTTTTAAGACGCTTAGAAATCGAACAAAAAGGCTTAGAGAATGAAGTACGAAAATTAAACAATAAGTACAACATTGCTGGATTTAATACCTATGGTGAACACATTAATGGCACGCATTTAAATCAAACCTTTACCGGTGTTTACATTGCTGGAGGCATTAATGAGTAACCAAACATTAGAAGAAGAGCTGGCTCAGTTAAAGATTAAAAATATCAAGTTAAAAAAAATTAACAATGCCTTAATGCAACGTGTAGAAGACAGCGGTGAAAATCAATATGCGCCTTATACCGCCTTTGAACATTCGGTACACTTAGCTGAACAAGTTAGAGAAAAAACGCAAACATTAAATGAAACACTGGCAAAACTTGAGCGCAGTAATCACGCATTAAAACAAGCAAATGCTAAAGCTAATCTGTTCAAACAACGTTTTATTGATGCAATAGAAAGTATTTCAGAAGCCTTTGTTTTACTCGACAGCAAAGGTCGAATTATTTTACAAAACAGCAATTTCGCCAACTTTTGGCTCGACTCTGGTTTACCCATTACAGAAGGTGTCAATCTCAAAGACTTAAAAGATTTAGCCAAAACCCGCGGTATTATTCAACGAGCATCTCCAGGTGATGCGTTTGCCAGCCCCGTATATCAATTATCAGATGGTCGATGGTTTCAATTAAACGAACACCAAACCAGCGAAGGTGGTTGGGTAATGCTCTATACCGACATTACCGCGGTAAAAACGGCAGAAAGTGCCCGTTATGAACGAGGCATGGCGCAAAAGTCGCTGTTACTACAAAACTTGATTGATAACATTTCTCAAGGTGTAGTGTTGATTAGCAGTCATAACAAAATCGAAGTATGGAATACGCGTTTTGCCCAGATCAGTCAATTATCCCCTCACCTGTTACGGGGCACGCCCACCACTGATAATATGCAACATTTAACGGAACTCGATTTAGCACAAAAATCAAGTACCAATAACTATTCTTACACCCAAACATTGATTAACGGAACCGTATTAGAAATAAAAAGTCACCGACTTAAAAATGGAAAAACAATTAAAACCTATAGCGATATTACCGAACGTCATCGCTACGCAGAATCATTAAGAAAAAGTGAAAGTTGGTTACGATTAATCACAGATAACGTACCCGCAATGATCGCTTATGTTGGTAAGGATCTAAAGTATCAGTTTACCAATCAAGTGTACGTTGACTGGTACGGTTGGCCTCAGGGTGGCCTTAATGGCTTAGAGTTAGAACAAAGTCGTGTCCATTCAAATTTTACTAAAATAAGACGTTATGTTGACCGCGCGTTGAAAGGTGAAAGTGTTAGTTTTACCATTGATGAAAAAAACAAATTTGGTGAATCGAGCTATTTATTAAAATCTTATGTGCCTAATCGCGATGTTAACGGCGATGTACTTGGATTTTTCGTACTCATTCGTGATATTACCGAACGAAGAAAGAATGCCCTAGCTCTGCAAAAAGCCCATGACCAGCTGGAAGTTAGGGTACAAGAGCGAACCTTTCAATTACAAAGTTTAAATGACAAGCTGCAAGTGGAAGTAGAAGATCGCCGTCAAGCGCAATCTAATCTAGTCAAAGCAAAAAGCGAAGCAGAGTTTGCTAACATTTCAAAAACAAAATTTCTTGCCGCCGTGAGTCATGATTTATTACAACCATTAAATGCAGCACAATTGTTTACCAGCTCATTAATGGAGCGCCCTTTAGCAGATAACACTAAAAATCAGCTTAACTCGGTCGCTAATTCATTAGACGATTTAGAGAATTTAATATCTACACTGGTTGATATTTCAAAACTTGATGCTGGCGTGGTCAAAGCCGATAAAAGCTCGTTTAAATTGTCAGAATTACTCAACAACCTAGTGAGTGAGTACCAACAAATCAGTGGTCAATTTCAAGTGGAATTACACTATGTCAGTAGCGATGTTGTGGTAAATAGCGACAGTGTACTACTTGCCCGCATATTGCGTAATTTCCTATCCAACGCCTTTAGATATACTAATAACGGCAAAGTGTTACTTGGCTGTCGACGTCAAGGTGACCATGTATCTATCGAAGTATGGGACAATGGTACCGGCATTGCTCAAGACCAAATTAGAGAAATATTTAAAGAATTCAAACGTCTTAAAGCTTCTCAAACGGCATTTCGTAATGGCCTTGGTTTAGGGTTAGCCATTGTAGATAAAATTTCTAAAGTACTCGAACATCCCATTAATGTTAACTCTACCTTAGGTAAAGGTTCGGTATTTTCAGTAAAGGTGCCGCTTGGGAAAATAAGTGATATACCTCAGTCAAATGACCCACTTAATTATATTATGGATACCCCGGTATTAGCGAAGAGTAAAATTTGGCTTGTTGATAATGACGCTAGTGTTTGTGCTGGCATGTCACAACTACTAGAAGGCTGGGAATGTAATGTAACAACCGCC
Organism: Colwellia psychrerythraea; assembly: GCA_002163005.1. Lineage (GTDB taxonomy): Bacteria > Pseudomonadota > Gammaproteobacteria > Enterobacterales > Alteromonadaceae > Colwellia > Colwellia psychrerythraea_C. Next base: position 126,403 of record MAAF01000040.1, read on the forward strand.
ACCAGCCTAAAACACTTACAACAGCAAGTGGATATCAGTCATGATCATGCCGATATATTAATTGTGGATTATCACCTTGATGATGGCGTAAATGGTTTCGATGTAGTAAAAGAAATTAACAACTTACGCGATAAACCATTACCGGTGATGATGATCACCGCCAATTACAGTAAACAACTGAAAAAAGAAGTAAAGGATAGCGAAATTTTATTATTAAATAAGCCAGTTAAGCCGATGAAACTAAAAACATCAATGTTATATTTGTTGAAATAATTGCTTATCTACAGTTTGCCTTGAAATTGAGGTTCAGAGTTTAGCTGGAATTAGCTGCGCCTTTAAGCCTTTTAATTATAAATTAGCGGAGAATAATTTTATTTCTTCGCTAATTATTAGTTAATTATTTTTTGTAACGTGAAAGCCCCTCGAATATCACCAACCTTAAATCCTGTCGCCTGGTCGTTAGGATATAAGGATTTCACCTTTGTGGTGATTTCTTCAGAGACATCGCCCCCATGACAAGTTACACATAAGCCAGCAGTGGGTATCGGTTTCATATAACGGTAGACTAATTTATCACCTTCTCTCACCGTCTCAGAATATTCTATGGTTTTTAATTGCTCTCCTGCAGCTTTACGTTGCTCAAATTGACGCAAAGTCATAGACTCCCATTCATCAGGTGCGTTGCTTTCATTTCGAACTTTCAGTGAAGTCCGCGCTATGTTCCAACCTGATGAAGAAGAATTCTTTACGGCAATTGGCCCCGCTTGAATATTACACTGCTCTAATGCTTTTATAGCTCCACCTGATTTCATCGACGTTTTTAATACGTGTTTTAAATCACTGCCGAACGCTTTTACCAGAGAACGCGCTTCCAGAATATCTTGGCTAGGCACCTTTTCTCCCGCATTTGCAAGACATGGCAATATAGATAACGTGCTTACTAAAAACACCTTAATGCTCATTGATTTCATTTACTTCTCCATCGTAATTTTAAAAATAATTTAGCAATCTGATACCAAACGAAAAAGAGCACATCATCAAGTTACTTAATCAATACAGTAATCAACCAAAACTATTGCTGATAATTTAAAATAAGCGTTATTTTGCTTTTAAACTAAGCAGTAGCGTTATTTGTGATTTCTCAATATCAGCATGCTTGTTCTCAATTTCAATACTACTGTCGAGTAAAAACACATTAACACTTGGCACTTTAGCCGTTTCAATCAGGTGCTTTTGAATTTGTAATGCGCGTTGTTTTGCCAGCATAAAATATTCTGCATCTGTTATCGGTGTTTCAGCGAGAATAAATTTTATTGCTTCGCTAAACAGTTGTTCTTCTTGTTGCTCCTGCTCTTTCTTGGTTAGAGTAGGAGCAATGTCTGCTTGATTTGAAGGTTTTTCTTTCTGGTTTGCTTGCTCTGTTTTTTTATTTAAAGAATGGTAATAAGTGACTAACAATGTTTTCTCATCATCGGTCAGTACACCGCCTATGGTTCTAGGCGCTATTTGTAATTGTTTTAATATTTTTGCATACGCCATTTCGTCATGGTCAATTAAATTGGAACTTAGCCCTCTTATTTCTATATATAAAGAAGGTCGTTGCAATAATGCTTTGGCGAGAGAATTGAGTTTACCCTGCTCTGCCTCATTAAGTTCAAAACTATTTGCGGTAAAAATCACATGATCAAAATTGTCATTATCTCCCTCAACCAAACTAGCTAACGCTTTAAAAGGAGAGCTTATAATACCCGTAATTAAATTACCCAATGCCCCCCAAACCAAACTGGAATACTTAAAGTCAGGGTTATCAATGTCACCTCGAATAGGCAAATTAAATTCTATTACCCCTTCACTGTCTTTTAGCATTGATAAGGCAAACTTTATCGGTAAGCTGGTGGCTTCTTCGCTATTAACAACATCGCCTAAAGTGAGCTGGTCTAACGTGACATTATTTTCAGCAACCAGTTTGTTTTTAGACAATTTATAATTTAGCCCTAAACTCAGTTTACCTTTATCTATTGCGTAGCCAGCAAACTTACCGCTATAAGGGGTAAATGTCGTTAACTCGATTCCTTTAAATAACATATCAATATCAGTGAAGGCGTCATGACTTAGCGGGTTTAGAGCGCCTTTAATAATAACAGGCGCATATTTATCGACCTTACCTTTTAAATCTATTTTTGCTCTGCTGTCTTCATTAGAAGATAACCCTGTTATGTCACCGTTTAGACTATAAATTCCAGCACTAAACTTTGGTGTAAGTGAGCTATCTGAAAAATCTAACTTTCCATTAATGATATTGATTCTATTAATATCCGCGGTAAAGTTTTGTGCTGTTGAACTGACTTCTTTTTTGGTCTCAGACTTAACCTTTTTCGCCTCAGGATTTGGCGTATCTGTTGGTTCAGCTTTCAATAATTGTTGGATGTTGGTTGTACTACCTTCATTAATGACTAAACGTAAGAAAGGCGCATTTATGTTAATAGCAGCCAAGGTCAACTCTTGCTCAGGGTAACTAAATTGAATATCGTTTAATATTAGCTCTTCCCAACTTAAAAATTCTTCATCTAACATAGTATCGTTGACATTTAAGGCGCTTATTTTAATATCGCCATCAACATGCAATAAGGGGGTGGCATTGCCAGCATCGATATTAATAGTTAAGTTTGTCGCTAACTCACCACTAAGTATTTTCATGTTTGCCACAGAATTAAGATAAGGTTGGAAATCTTTTAGGGATATTTGTTCTGTATCTAAAACAAGAGATAACTGTTTAGATTTAGGCTTTATTGTGCCTTTAGTCTTAATAATACCTTGAGCATTCAAGCGTATATTTGAGGATAATAGTGCTAATTCGTCGGTAAAAGGCTTTAAATGTTCAATTGTTAATGACTTTATTGTGACGTCATGAATTGCCGTGGGAAATACTGAACTGTCGTTAATAACAATATTACTGTTACTTGTATTGATGCTCGCTATTTCTAGATCCCAATTCTCACGCTTATTATCATTATGCTTCACGGTTGCGTTTATTTCAGTTGAACTTTCAATTTTATCTTCGGTGTTATCAGTACCAACTGATTGATTTAGCTGTTGTAGTATAAATAAGTCTTCAATATCAAACGTTGATGACTTGTTTCTGTTAATAGCAATGAAACTGCCTTTGTTGGCAATACTATTAATTATTATTTTTTTATTTGATGAGCTCACTTGTTCAATATCTACATTAAGCTCATCCAATGTAATGATTTTTTTGTTATCAGTTCGGCGGCGGATCTCTAACGTTGAAATTGAGGCGATTAACTTATTGATAGTAAATTGTGACTCTTCGTTTGCAAAATTAAAGTCATAGTGACTATTAAGCTTCAATGTCCCTTCGGTAATATTGAACAATGCTCTTTTTTGCAAATAATCAGAAATAACATGTAATTGACTGACTAAACTAATATCACCTGAAGACTTAAGCGGAAATAAACTAAACGTCCCCTGCCAGTTAAGCGCTGTACCTTGTGTTGTTATCGCTTTCACATGGTGAATATTATCCTCACCTGCTTTAGTAGAAAAATCATCCAACATAACATTAATTTCTTTAATTTTATGGTGGTAAGCTGTTTCTCTATTCTGATCACTGAAGTTGATACTCCCTTCATTGTGACGAAACTTGTCTATTGATAAAATCCAATCAGCATCACTGGTATTTTCATTTTTACTTGAGGATGAAGTGTTGTTAACAATGATATCGTGAAAGTTATAATCACCATTAGCCAGTATTATTACGCTAACTTCTGGTTTATTAATGATTATTTCATCAAAGGAGAGTGTTTTTTGTATAAGAGGTAAAGCTTGAAAATTTATGGTTAACAGATCAAAACCAAGCAGTTTATCGGTATGCTTACCGGCAATACTAAAATCTTTAAAGGAAATGGCTAAAGTGAACGGGTTAAATTCGATAACGTCTAATTGGGCTTGTCGTTCTAATTTTTCCGTCACTGTATCAATAATAAGTGGTTTTAATACCAGAGGTAAAATAAAAAAGCCTGTTATGGCATAAATTAACACGACTATGCCACTATAAATAATAGCTTTAATACGCTTATTTAATAAAGAAAACTTTTGCCAAAAGGTCATAATAAAACTCATTTAATATACTTATTCAAACAAGGGTTTGGATATGAAAAACTGTCGCTATCTAATCATTTTATACTGTAAATTACCATTATTTTCATAAGTTTAAATGCTAGAAATAAAAACAATCAAGCTGCTTGTGATATACCGACAGACTCTAACAGACAAAAAACAGTTTATATCGATGGCTTGCTATGCCTCAAAACTTAGCATATAAAAACTTTATCGATAAAACACAATGCTTGTCACTAGTAAGTTTGCCTCAAGTATAGTCTTTTACCCCTGAGATACCTTATACCAATTCCATTAAATGGCGCTAAATAAAATAAACCGTATTTCCACTTTTTACACAAAAATTACGATTTGCTATTGCTCAATTCATTGTTATTTTTTAGTATGTCGGTGACAACCATAATTAAGGAATAATAATAATGAACAAAAGTGAATTGGTAGCGAAAATTGCTGAAGGCGCAGACATTTCAAAAGCTTCAGCTGGCCGTGCTTTAGATAGTTTAATTGGTTCTGTAACAACTGAATTAGCTAATGGCGGTGATGTCGCATTAGTGGGTTTTGGTACTTACAAAGTAAATGACCGTGCTGCTCGTACTGGTCGCAATCCTCAAACAGGTGCAGAGATCCAAATTTCTGCTGCGAAAGTTCCTGCTTTTAAAGCAGGTAAAGCATTGAAAGACGCTGTAAACGTTTAGTCATTTGATGTCAAATAAGCCCCCCTTAATATAGGGGGTCTTATTTGTGACTGATACAGAGTTCTCCTATCAAACTAAAACTTTATTAAACAAAAGCTTTATCAAGTAAAAGCTCGATTATTTCTTCTCGGTCAGATAGAACCATTAGTAATGCTAAATCTTTTTCGTGTAACTGCTCTACAATGTGCTTTGCTCCTTCATAAGGGCTATCAGCAATATAAATATTATCTCTTTTCATACCATAAGCAAGCGCTGTATCTACAATAAGTTGAGGTATTTCTCCTAACGCTCTACCGCGCAAATAAGGAACTAACTCAGCAGCAACGATAAAGTCAGGCTTCATTTTTAATGCCGTCTTAGTCATGTTGATGATCTCATTGTTAGTCCGATCTCCCGCATGACTTAGCATTAAAAATTTACGCTGTGCATTCATGTTAGCCGTGGTTACAGCCATCGCTTCCATGCTATGAACATTGTGTGCGAAGTCCATAATCACTTCTGCATTTTTAACGCTAAAATGATTACCTCTACCAGGGTTATCTTCAACATTGCTAGCAAAATTTGATAATGCTATTTTAATCGCCTTATTTTCAATGTTCAGGCATTTCGCTAACGCGATAGCACCAAGTGCATTTTGAATATTGTGCAAAGCCGCACCGTTTAGCGTCATTGGAATATCGTTAACGGCAATGATTACCGACTCTTCATTATCGTATGAATAAACCAATTGTTGTTCTCTAACAAAACAAACGGCGCCACCTTTTTGTTTATGTTGCTGTAATATCGCATTATCTTCATGCAAGGAAAACCATGACTTAGTAACGGGTAATTCAGGCGCTAAGGCAACTAAATGTTCATCATCTGCATTAAGCACTAACCTGCCCTTACTTTGATCACTGCTTTGCCTATTATTCTCCTGTCCTTTATTTTCTCCGTTAGGTAGTAGCCCTTTAGCAACAACCGCTTTAGCTTGAGCAAGTGCTGAAACAGTATTAATACCATATTGTCCTAAGTGATCTTCGGCAATATTTGTGATCAATGCAGCATCTACATTATCTATCGGTAATCCTCGACGTAGAATTCCCCCCCGAGCCACTTCCAAAATAGCAGTTTCTGTATCAGGATGTCGTAATAACATTCTTGCACCACCTGGACCAGAATAGTCGCCATGATCAATAATATTGTCGCCTACCCGTATAAAGTCGGTAGAAGTAACCCCACAACATTTTCCCGCTTGTTTGATGATTTGCGACATGATGCGAACACTGGTCGATTTGCCATTAGTGCCTGTTACATAAGCAAGTGGAATCGATTTGTATTGTGACCAATTTAGGCTTGATACATCTGGTAATGCTGATATTGGCCAACTTTGCGCAGTCGTACCGTAACCCAATGAAAATTCATCATCATCAACTAAATAGACAATATTTTTAGACGTTGACTGGTTAATTAACTCAAGTAATTTTGGATTTACTTCCTCAGCTATCGCTTTTTTTAAACGATTGATTGCTGCTGAACTTGATTCTTCATTCGATGTTTGCGTTAATTCATCACAAGCAAGCTGCCACGCTAGTTCATTTAAATCGCAAGCAGCATAAAGCGCATCTAAAGGCGCACTAATGGCAAGAGATACTCCATCTTCGAAAATTCGAAAGAAGGTTTTTTCATCTGACCAATTAACCGCCTTAAGTAGCTGTTTGACATAGGTTGTCCAAACAGTTACCACGGTGCTTTTATCAATACCGGATACAAAAGCATCAATGATTGCGCCTGGCTGGTCAGATAATAAATTTCTCCCCGTCAGCCGGCGATTATCATCTAAGCTCAGTGTTATATTTTCTTTTTTCATAGATACCCAAATCACTTCAAGATGCGAGGTTCAGGACGTTTGAGAAAATTATGATCAAGGCGCATCTTTTTATTAAGGGTTATCCCTTAAAAATAGATGCAACGATGGACATCCTTTGCTCAGCCGTCCGCAAAGGGCTGGTTTAGAAACGTTTTATGCCACGTTATTAATTTTTAGAAGGACGCTGCATGGATGCAGCTTATTAGAGAATACAGGAGCATATTCTCCTGCATTCTCTTCAATCAATGCCTTACCTCAAGACGTTTCTAATTCCAGCTGAATTCTGCATCTTGAGGTGGCTTGGGTATATCACTTCGCTTTATGAACTCTATTTGTCAATAAAAAATAGCGTAATTAATCACTATCTTCATCGTGCTCAGACACCACACGAACACCACGTTCATCGGTAACGATTTTCATACCGCTTTCCAAAACAAAAGTATCAGGCTCACTACTTTCTAGCATAGAAACAACAGTTTGAACGGCTGTTTTTTCTGCTTCTATCGCAGGCTCATGACCACTATTGAAATTAATAATTTGTTTCCAACAGCGTGTAATAGCATCACCAAAGACCATCAATAAATCATCGGTATTCGCTAATTCAAGCCCTTTATTTATTGCCTCTACTTCATCTGAAATACAATATATTTGTGACTCATTAATACCCTCAGCTTTTAATGACGCAACTAAGAGTTCCGGAACTTCATTTAGCTCACGACCCCGTCTATTATCATCGGCCTTACAAATGTAGATATCAAAATGCCCTGCGGCAGCTTTAGCAATATTTACTATATCTTCATCACGGCGATCACCTGGGCCTGCCAGCACAGTAATACGTTTACCCTTAACTTCTAACTTACTTGCCAATTCACTCATGCAACGCACACCATCAGCATTATGAGCATAATCAAGTATTACTCTAAAGTGATGTTCATCAAAAACATTCATTCTTCCAGGAGCTTGATAAAAGGTCGTTGTAAAGGTTCTTAAACCTTGTTGAATTGCCTCGAGTGGTTTATCTAAGCAATAAGCTAAGGCTGCAGCAAACATGGCATTTTGCACATTGTGCAGTGCTTTACCTTCTAGAGTTGCAGGAATTAAATGGGTCCAGAGTAATGGAATATGAGTGCCGTTATCAAAAATGGTGATCATGTCACCGTTGATACCTTTTTCTAATACAACCGCACGACCGCCGGCACGAATATGCTCGCGAACTAAACTATGGCCAGTGTTCATAGTGACATAACATAAGTGTTTCGCTTTGGTATGTTCAGCCATTTTTAAACACTGAAGGTCATCGGCATTGAGCACAACACTATCTTTGGCGACTTCAACGACAATACGTTTAATTTCAGCAAGTTGATCAAGTGTATCTATGCCTCTAAGGCCTAAATGGTCTTCTTGAACATTAATACAAGCAGCGACATCACATTCATTATAACCAAGACCTGAGCGAGCAATACCACCGCGTGCTGTTTCTAACACGGCAATATCAACAGAGGGATCACGTAAAACAATCTGAGATGAAACAGGACCGGTCATATCACCTTTAACAGATAATTGACCATCAACATAAACGCCATCGGTAGACGTCATACCGACCACATGCCCAGCGCTTTTTAAGATATGAGCTAACATTCTAGAGGTTGTCGTTTTACCATTGGTACCGGTAATACCGGCAATAGGGATACGCTTAGGTAAAGCTGGCGGGAATAACATATCAATCACTTTGCCAGCCACATCTCTTGGTTTTCCTTCACTCGGGGCTACATGCATTCTAAAGCCAGGTGCGGCATTAACTTCAACAATGCCGCCACCAATATCTTTGTAAGATTGAGTGATATCAGCCGTTAAAAAATCAACGCCACCAATATCTAAACCAACGGCCTTCACTGCTCGTTCAGCCATGGTCTTATTGTCAGGATGTACCACATCGGTCATGTCAATTGCGGTACCACCAGTGGACAAATTAGCAGTTGAACGTAAGTAAAATATTTCACCTTTGGCTAGAACAGTACCTTGTGTAAAATCGGCTTCTTCTAATAACCGTTCGGCTTGGGTATCTAATTCTAATTGAGTCAGTACTTTTTCATGACCAACGCCTCGGCGAGGGTCTTCATTGATAATATCAATCAACTTACTGATATTATTAACACCATCACCGATTACATGACCAGGTACACGTTTTGCAACAGCGACTAATTCGCCATTAATTACCAACATGCGATGGTCTAATCCCGTTAAGAAAGACTCAACTAAAACTGCTCTGCTTGTACCATGTTCACGGGCAAAGGCAAAAGCAGTTATGACTTGTTCTTCGGTGGTTAAATCAATAGAAACGCCACGACCATGATTCGCATTTAACGGCTTTAACACCACTGGATAACCAATGCGTTTTGCCATTCTTACGGCTTGCGTGTCTGAATACACCATGCGTTGCTGGGGAACAGGTAGACCCAGATCATTTAATAAATTATGGGTGTCTTCTTTATCACAAGAAATCTCAACGGCAATGTGTTTAGTTTCACTGGTAATAGTTGCTTGAATGCGCTTTTGATATTTACCATGACCAAATTGAACTAGGCTGTACTCGTTTAATCGTAACCAAGGAATGTCACGCTCTTGTGCAGCATCAACTAATGATTGGGTACTAGGGCCAAACTCTTTACGTTGAGCAAAACGAATAAAATCAGCCAACTCTTGCTGAAAATCAAAGTCATCTTCAATCTTGGTTTGCAACTCAACCTGAATAGTAGCTGGCATTAATGAAATTAATAAATTTCTAGCTAACATAGCGGCTTCAAGGCCAACATCACGTTGTTTGTACTGGAAAACCATATTATATTCAGCGACTTGACCTGTACCACGCGTTTTACCAAACGTGACTTCAGTGCCTGCAATACATTGTAATTCGAGGGTAACATGCTCCCAAATATGAGCTATCCAGGTGCCATCATCTTCTTTTAACCGTCTGATAAAACCACCGGGCTCTCCATAAGAGCAACCATGCTGATCTAAACTTGGCAGGTGAGTGAGTAATCCTTGAATAAACTCATTACCCAGCCTAACTGAGGGATATTTTTCCAAAATGCCGATATCTACTATATGGCGAATCACAGGAAAATGAGCATAAACATTAGGGCCAACATACACGTTGGAAGATTGTATTTTCATAGTGATTTCCTTTATTACTCTGACGAGAACTTTATATTATCCAATAACAACTAGACTACGATTACAACTACATAAAACGTCGTTTAGAAAAGATAACACGGTTTTATTGAAGCGCAAACTACTTGCTAAATAATATTTTTAGAAGGGATATGAAAATGTTGGGGTTAGGGTTAAATTGATGAAATATAAAATAAAAGCCTGACAACAAAAAAGGTGGCAGGCTTTAAAAACAAGGATCATTTACCTGCTGGTTTAAGTTGCAGGTTTCGCTATTCTTTCGTTGATACAGTAAGTTGCACCTGGACTAAGCACGTGTAACTTTAGCCCGATTAACGTTATAGCTTCGCCTCGATTAGCATCCGCCATTGAACTATGGGTTAAATCTGAAGGATCTACCACAGTAATACTACCATGGCCAACCACTTCCAAAGTTCCTGAGGGATCAATGAAGGCAGCAGTATTTTCACAAATGCCAAGACCTGAAGCAAATGGGTTATAAGAGATGGCCGATAACAAACGTCCTAATCGGTTTCGTTGGCTAAAATGCTGATCAATAATAACTTTATTAATTAAGCCCATACCAGGCGCAAAAGTTACCCCTTCTTCATTGGGTAAACCTCCAGTACGCCCTCCCGCGATCATATGGCCAGGCATTATAGCCGCGCCTGCAGAAGTACCAGCAACATGAACTCCCGCAGCATTAAGTTTACGAATGCTTTGAGCCACCGGAGTACCACCTAAAATAGTAGACAAGCGTAATTGATTACCGCCAGTGATAAAAATGCCAGTGGCATTCTTTAATTCAGCTAGATAATCATCACTATTTGCCTGCTCGCGATCATTAATAGGTAAAGAAACTGCTTTTTTCACACCTAATTCATAAAAAACGGTTTCATAATTTGTCCCCGTATCATCGAGTTGTGATGCGGTTGGAATAATAACTATATAAGCATTCTCTCCACCACAAAGCTCTACAAAACGCTGTAAAATGATAGGATCATTTACGCGTTCTTCTGCCCCCCCGATTGGGATTACAAATCCCCTTTGTTGACCATCAGTCGTTTTTGCTGGACACATATTTACCTCTATTCAAATGTACCTTTAATCATTGTTTGATTATTTTGCTTGTGCCATACACCTTGTGCCATGACATCAGTTATTTCGTATTTTTCATTCATCACCAATAAATCCGCATCAAAACCAACGGCAATTTGCCCTTTGTTTTTAAAGCGTAAAATATTAGCAACATTACTTGTTAACATAGGCAGAACGGTTTCAAGTGACAAACCTTTGCTTAAAGTTGCTACCAATGTTTCTCCTAATGTACTCGCTCGACCAAAATCCATATGTTGTAATTCACCTTGAGGGTCAAAACAAGGTAAGCAACCTCCGCCATCCGAGCTAAGGGTTATTTGTTCTAAGGGTAATTGCCTTTCAACGGCCATCTCAATTGCGTCACAGGCTTCCCAACCTGGCTGAGCGGTTCCTGCGGGAAATGCTGTTAGGTCAATATGACAACCTTTACTTAATAATTGACAACTATCTTCAAACAAAGGTTTGTTGCGATTAACATGGGTTGGGTTAAAGACTCTTGCAGGTAGTTCAGTTTCTCTTATTGCGCGTTCTATTAATTCTAAACGTCTTTCACCATCACCTAAATGAAAATGAATAATGCCCGCTTTACCTGTGAGCAAACCTGCGACATGAGTTTCACTCGCTAAGCGAATTACTTCTTCAAACGTTGGTTGGCTAGAGCGGTGGTCACTGATGGCAAACTCACCAATACCAATAACAGGCTCAAGAAAAGCAATATCTGATTTTGCACTGCCTGTAATAGTCGTTAAAGGGTAATGGTATCCTCCAGTCCAACAATAAGCCGATAATCCTTCTTCACGAAGACCATAAACTCGGCTTAATAAATTCTCGGTACTGCGAGTAGTATCATCAGTACCAAGTAAACCAACGACTGTGGTTACACCAGCATGAGTAAATTCAGTTAGACCAACAGGAGGTACTTGCGTTGCAAAACCGGCTTCGCCACCACCACCTGTAATGTGAGCATGACTATCAATGAAACCAGGCGTTAATATAGCGCCATCAAAATTAATAACCTCAACCATCCACTCTTTCGGGATAGTTACTGCACCTTGGCCATGATCATAGATTGCGGCAATTTTATTACCTGCAATAAGAACATCTTTAATACCTAGGGGATTTGGTGCATAAATATTTACATTACACAATAATATGAGCATGGTTTGGCTATCGTTCATGGTAGATACAATGAAGTTATATGTTAGCTTAACTTTATATTTTTTATGAAAAAAAATATAAAAATTTAACAAACTAAATCAACACTGAAAAAGTAAACGCTGATTGTAACACAAATTTGTTGACTGAAATGAAATGTCTAAATACGTGAGTATTGGTTATCACGCTTTAAGTAAATGGTATGGGTAACGTGGGATATGCCTAGGTGTAAGTTTTCCTCTAACCGCTTTAGCGACCTATTCAAGTTATGCGCTTATGATTTGAATCTCAAGCTTTTGATTAGTGATAAAAGGCTGCTATGCAACCTTTTATCACATTAACCAATTTAAGTGGCTACTGCAGTAACCCCATTGATTTTGTTTGCACGTTTTTCATCTAACTTTAGATGAATGCTACTGCCAATATAACCTGCTGCAATACCACAGATAGATGCAGCAATAATTGCCATTACAACGGTACCCGCTTCATTAAAAGCAAAAGGAGCAAGTAAGCCTGGTATCGGTGCTGCAGTGCCTGGCGCATCATTAATGATATTAAAATAAACAGCAACTAAACCAGATAATGCACCGCCGAAAAAGTTACAAGAATAAATCTTGAAGGCATTTCTTGTGACAATATCCGCTTGAGTGAGTGGCTCCAACATAATGGCAATAACTTTGTTTCTATCACCTAATTTGAGTCTCTTCATTAATATACCATTAGTGAAAGATCCGCCAACACAAGCAATAGCCGCTATCCCCATAGGAAGACCAGTCAAACCAAGGATGGCCGTAAGTGCCATAGAGCTTAATGGCGATGTACAGATCATTTTGATTAAGCCACCAAGTATAAAGCCCATAACATATGGCGATGCTGTAGTCGCTCCTGTAATCGCTGAACCTATAATTGCCATGATACTACCGACAACAGGCCCAGACGCATGAGCAATAACATAAGCGCACGGTGCGAGAATTAAAGCACCAACGATAATATCAATGCCCTCTGGAAGATGCTTTTCAATGACCTTGGAAATAAAGTAACAAATATAACCCGCAATAAAGCCAGCTAATATACCGGTTCCTTTAGTTGCAATCGCAGCCACGATGGCAAAAACAGGATTAGCGCCTAAGGCTAATGCGACAAGAGCTGCCGCCGCAGGCCCCCCCATAGAACCCGCAGCTAACCCGGTTTCTCTTAAGATATCAATACCAAGAAAGTCACCTGAGATATAGGCGTGAATAGCTTCAACAAGAAAGCTAGCTACCGCCGCTGATGCAAGACCCCCCATGGCTTTTGTGCCTTTAGGTGCAAAACGACTAAATAAAGAAAATGCGGTTAACGCTGCGAGCAAAAGGGCTATACCCTTAAGTAATTCCATAAAAATTTCCTAAGCAAATGTGACATATGTTTTGTGAAGGTATGAAAACCCAAATAATGATGAGAGTTCCCTTGTTAACATTGCCATTTAATTGTTGAAGTATTAATAATTCACCGTAGATATTTACTTCTATTTAGCACCTTATAATAGTGCTTTATCGATTATCTATCGGATGGATTATTGAGCTGATTGTTGTATATCTAATAATTGACCTTTTCATTATTCATGTTTACTAAGATATAAAAGTTGAGATAGCGCAATAAAATACACTTTAAATGAAATAAAATCCACTTTAGTGAATAAAGTTTCCTATATGATGCAACATTTCCTTACGGAAACTCGCTTTATGTTAACAAAGAGAGCTGTTAACGAATAAAGAATATTTAGTTCATCATGAGGAAGTACGCAGGGGGATAGATATTCTTTGAGTTTTTCTTTATATTCGACAGCTCGATTTTAAGAGAATATAGCCAATAATACGGGCTTGTTTATTATTCATTTATGGTCATGACTAAAAACTAAGTGAATTATTTAGTAAAGTAGTTTAGCTATCAAGTATCAGTGAAGGTGAATAATCAAACATTGATGGGATATTCTAGGCGATAGGACAATGATAAAATGCTGCTTTATGTAGCAATTTTTTGACTGAAGATTACCGAAGCGGTGCAACCATCACCTAAATTATTTTTTATACTGAACTGCCATTGATATTTTTCACAGATATCTCGCACAATATTAAGACCAATACCAAAACCTTCATAACCACGAGGTTGTGCATCAAGCCCTACACCATTATCAATCACATCGATTCGTTGTGGAGAAATAAAGATGCTTACATTACCTTCAACACTACAATTAATGGCATTTTTTAATAAGTTTTTAATCACTGCTGCAAATAATAAAGGTTGAACGTTTAGGCTAAAGTCACATTGTAATTCTTGATGAAAATCAACCTGATTTGCATGTATTGTTGATTCAAAGTCTTGTACTATTTTTTGGATAAACTCATCAGAAACATCAACATTGATGGTATCGCTATCTTCATTTCTCGCCATTAACAAAAAAGTGTGAACTAACTGTTCCATTTCAATGACAGCATTATCAATTCGGCTGGACTGCTTTTGGACTTTTTCGTCATTTAATCGACGTAAAATACTTATGCCACCACGAATAACTGTCATAGGTGTACGTAATTCATGGCTGACGTAGCGAGTAAAAGCTTGTTCTCGCATAAAAGTATCCCGGATCCTACTACGATAACTATTGATACTCGTTAACATCTGCACTAACTCTTGTGATAACTCTCCATCAACAGATAACGGCGCATACTCTTCATTATCATTACTTTCTAATTTATCAGCCAAGCTTGAAAATGGCGTACTAATACGCTTAGCCATTTTTATGATAAAAAGAGCTGCAATAATATAGATGAATAAACCAAATCCAAATATCGCCGTTTGAAAAATGGCGAATTCTGTGTCGTCCCATTCAATCGCATCTATATCTTCCAAAGCGTAAACAATGGTTAGACCTTTTTGTGTCATAGCTTGCTTTGCAAACACACTATATTCATGGTCATCTTCAAAATGAAAAATGATACTTCCCTGCCAGCTTTTATCGATTCTTCGTTTTATCGAAGGGGGTAAAATATCATATTGGTCATATATTTTTAGCATGGGATCAATTTGAATTTCGCCAGCAAAACCTTGGCTAAATAGCTTAAAATGGTAGGGTGAAATTAATGCTAAACGGCGTTCACTACTTTTATTTTCAGTGTATAAAATTGTGTTATTAAAAATTGCACCATAAAAAACTAACAGTACCATTGCACCCAATAAATAAACTCGGATAATTTTACTACTCATTGGTTTAGCATTGTTCATTGTGCTACCACCAAGCGATAGCCTAATTTAGGTACTGTCTCTATAATATTGTCTTTAAAGGGCTTATCTACCTTATGGCGAAGTTGATAGACATGTTTGCGTAATATATCTTGATCGGGTAAATCATCAGACCACAATACCTCTTCTATTTCTTGACGCGAGACAACATTAGGTGATTTTTTAACTAATAGGTTCAATATCTTAAAGCAAATAGGTGTTAATTTTATTTCTTGTTTTCCACGCCACACTTGATGAGTGTTTATGTCTAGAGTGATAGGGCCACAAGTCATTTGAGTAATAAAACCTGAACCTGAATGACGACGAGTAACACTGTGAATACGTGCCTCTAATAACTCCAAATTAAAAGGCTTTACTATATAATCATCGGCCCCCTGGCGGAGCCCTATTAACATATCACTATTAGTATCTCGTGCAGTCAGCATTATAATGGGGGTATTATTCCCCTCGGCTCTAAGCTGCTTACAAAGGCTAATGCCATCAAGCCCAGGTAACATAATATCGAGAATGATACAGTCAAACTTTTGTGATTGTGCTAATGATAACCCTAAGTTACCCGTAGCAGCATAATCTAAGTCAAAATCTGACTCTTCAAAATAATCAAAAATGACTTCAGCAACACTCTGACAATCTTCTACCAGTAAAATTTTCAAAAGATGACCCTTAACTATATTAATTGCATTGATTACGTTATTTGCATTTTAACAGCAGACGACTTTTTGTTTGATTAGTGACTATACAAACAGGTGTTAAAACATGTTGTAATCCCTCAAAATCACTAGATTTAATCGCAAGAAAAAACGACTCATCTGACTTCAATAATGTATTTAGCTTGTCTTTATTTTCAAGTAATTGCGCTTGTCCTTTGGAATAAAATTGTGCGCTAAAAGGTCTTTTATTCCAATAATAAAGTGGCTCATATTGTGAAAAAGTTCGATTCCCCCCAAGTAATTCAGCTTCACTTTTTTTATTAACCAGCCCCAAACCTAATATCATAATAACTAACGCTAATAGCGCTAATGAAATGAAAGCTAAATAGTTACTGCATTTTGTTAATCGGCAGTTTAAAGCAACCAGTACTGCTAGCGCGCTAAAACCGGGCAATACATAAATAGGCAAAACATTGCCGGAAAAGGTAAAGAGTAATAATGGCGATATCATCCAACATACTAGGTATTTATTAATCCCCAACGCTTGATACTTATGTTGAGGTAAAGCAATTCCACGATACTTCTTAACAATTAACCCTATAACGATAAAGGACCATGGGCTAGCGCAAGCAAGCCAATACAGCCAAATAATGCCTCTTGGTTTAACATGGGCGGTGCCGTATAAGTCACCTTGCCATCCTGAAACAAGAAATCGCTGAACATGCTCTCCTAATATAAAATATTCTAAAAAACCTGGCGTACGTATCTCAGCCCAAATATACCAAGGTAAGGTCAACAGCAAAAATACCATCATACCCGTTAGCCAAGGCAATCGTTTTATTGCGATTTTAAAGCAACCTTGCCACACACTCCAAAAAGCCAGTGATATACCAATAAGCACAACCGCGACAGGGCCTTTAATGAGCATACCCAACGCTAAAGCAACAAAAAACAAATGTCCAGATACCACTTTATCTTTTTGGCTATAGCATTGCCAATAACAAACCATGGCTAAAGTATATGCCATTAACAGAGCACTATCTGTCATGACCATACCTATAGCGATGATAAAACCAAGGCTTGAAGTCAGTATTAATAGAGAAAAAATAGCACTATTTTTATTGGTGAGTGATTTAGTAAAACGAAAAACAAAGTAACAGGTTAGTAAACCACAAACGAAATGTGGTAAACGTGCACTGAACTCACTAACACCTAACCAAGAAAAACTTAAAGCACTTATCCATGTTTGAAATGGCGGCTTGCCCCAAAAAGGGACATTGTAATCAAATTGAGGAGTCACCCAATTGTTGGTTTCGAACATTATCCGTGCCATTTCACCATATCGTGCTTCTGTTGTGTCATAAAGCGGGAAGAGCCCTAATGAGATAAGTCGAATGACAATTAATGATAAAATTAACGTTGCAGCCCAAAATACCAGTGACGAAGTTACATTATTATTCCGGATATCTGAATCAACCATGCTTTTCTACCATTGAATTGACTATATTATTCTTTTCTTTATCCATAATTAAATAGATTGGACGAGCCTTAGCTTCAGCATATATGCGTCCTACATATTCTCCTAAAACACCAATAGCTAACAATTGTACTCCGCCTAAAAACAACTGTATTAACATCATAGAGGGGTAGCCAGCTACGGCTTCACCATAAGCTAACGTTTTTATCAAAATCCAAAATCCATAGCAAAAAGCAGAAGCTGAAATTAGCGCGCCAGCCCAAGTAGATATCCTTAATGGTTTAACACTAAAGGCGGTTATGCCCGATAATCCTAATTTAACCAATTGTAAAAACGACCATTTCGTTTCTCCAGCCACTCGTTCTGGGCGTTCAAAACTAATAGTGGTTTGTTTATATCCTGGCCAAGAAAGGATGCCTTTCATGTATCGGCTTCGCTCAGACAACTGCTTGATGTCTTCAATAACTCTTCGGCTAAGTAATCTAAAATCGCCAACGTCTTTTTGTAGTGGCACCTCAGATAAATGGTCAAGTAGTCGGTAATAAACGTGCGCTGTCCAACATTTAAATCTAGACTCGCCAAGTCGTGCACTACGTTTCATATTAACGACATCAAAACCTTGGCGCCATGCTGCTAGCATTTCAGGGATCAGCTCAGGTGGATCCTGTAAATCAGCATCCAATAAAATGATGGCTTGCCCTTTTGCGTTATCTATACCTGCAGTCATGGCAGCTTCTTTACCAAAATTTCGACTCAAATTTATACTCTCAACACTAGCGTAATGGCTATTTAAATTAAGCATGACATCCCAGCTTTCGTCAGAACTACCATCATTGACATAAATAATTTCAAAGCTGTCATGAGAGAGAGTACTCAGTACTTTTGCTAGGTGATGGTGAAATATCGGCAACATTTCCTGTTCATTATAAACAGGCACAATGATACTTAACGTTATTTCATGTTTATTCGATGACTCATTATTTACAAGCTGCATTATTCTCTCCAAAATTTATTCTGCAGCTACTTTAAAACAAGTTAAGTCTAAAAAAAGTCACCACTTTTTATGTGTTCATAGTGACACTTTTTAGACCTTACTCACGATAAGCTGGGCGTAAATTGAAAGTCTTTGAGGTGGAAGTTATGCAGCAGTTCAAAAAGTTTTGTATTATCGGTGGCTCAGGATTTATTGTTGACAGCCTTTTTTTTTTATTATTAAGTAATATAACTGACAATGTAATGCTAGCAAGATTATTATCATTTTGGTTAGCGGCTAGTGCTACATGGTTTGGTAATAGAATTTATACCTTTAGTCATCAACAATTCACTAATGTTATCGCTCAGTGGTGCAAACATCTGTTAACAGCTCATCTATCGGGCGGCATAAACTTACTAGTATTTTGGTTCACAAAAGACACGTTTTCCATACCCATTGCTTTTTGCCTAGGTATTTTGGCCGGATTATTTAGCAATTATTATATTTCTAGTCGCTTTGTTTTTGCCAATCCTCCAAGTTAAAAATGCAAATTCCGATTAATTTAACTGCCAATGTCATAGCTGTAATTCATAAGACATTTCATAGACATATAGCGTGACAAACTCACTACCTTTGTTTGGCTCTGTTCTAGGGTCTATGTGTTTTAATGACTTATGAGGTAGTAATATATGAAACAGATAAGGTTTAGTGTAATTGCGTTGACATGTGTCACTTTGCTTGGCTGCGAAAACCCAGGAGGTATGGGGAATGATGCTCAACCTAGAGATTATTCCAGTATTTTTACACCCTTAACATCATCACTGTACCCCAGCAATAATCCTTACAATGAATCAAAAGAACAATTAGGCGAGTTGCTCTTTTGGGATCCGGTACTATCAGGCGATCAAAACACCTCATGTGCCTCGTGTCATCACCCTGATTTTGGTTGGGCCGATGGCAGAGCATTCTCTATAGGCTCTGACGGTGTTGGGTTAGGGCCAGCAAGATATGGCTTTGAAGTAACCTCTATCCATTCCCCTACTATAATGAATGTTGCTTTTACTGGCATGACTCATAATGTAACCACTGAGAACTTCGTTTCTGGCGGTTATTTTTGGGATTTAAGAGCAAGTACCTTGGAAGATCAAGCTTTAGGCCCTATTAAAAACCCTGTTGAAATGCTCGGCTACAATATTAGTGAGCAAGATATTATGGCTGAAATTGTCACACGACTGCAAGCCATCCCCGAATATGTTGAACTGTTCGAACAGGCATTTACTGTAAGTGATGCTATCAACAGTGAAAACATAGTGAAAGCATTAGCAACTTTTGAAAGAAAAATTACCACCCCAAACACACGGTTTGATCGATTTCTTTCTGGAGAGCAAACAATATTTACTCAACAAGAAATAATAGGACTCAATAAATTCATTGATGGCGGCTGCTCTCGCTGTCATATGGGCCCGATGCTTTCTGATAACCTTATACATATTGGTGAGGCCATTATAGGCGAGGATGTGGTTCGTACTCCGAGTTTAAGAAATATTTCTTACACTGCACCTTACATGCATGATGGATCACGCACCAGATTGATTGATGCAATAGCCATTTATGAAAATAGAGGTGATATTGAAGTAACTATTGGCGATGGCGACTTTAATGATATCGAAGCCTTTTTGAAAACACTTAACACTGATGACTTTTATAAAGGTAAACCTAATTTTGTGCCAAGTGGTTTAACTGTTGGCGGCGATATTTACTGAAATAATTGAAATAATTGAAATAAACGGAAGTGGCCGACATATGCTACAGCCACTCCGGCTTATTTTGGTTGACGATTTTTATAGCGTACCAAATATTAATTTACAGGCAAAGACGTTAAATAAGCTGAAATATCAACAATATCTTCATCTGTTAAGTCATTTACAACCCCTTGCATCATAACTGCTTGACCACCTTTTCTAGTTTTCCCTTTAAAACCATGTAATTGACGTACTGTGTAACTAGCAAAATTACCAACTATAGATGGCGCAATAGTACTACCACTTAAATCAGTACCGTGGCAGCCAGAACAAGGAATAGTTTTACCATTACCCATACTGACTAATTTTTTACCTCGCGCTACACTCCCTTGAGGCACGTAACTAATAAAAGTCCCCTCAGGATTACGCTTTTTAACGTCCAATACATGATCAGGGATCTCAATAATGCGAGTACCAATAGCCTCCATTGTAGGTGGCTGAGAAAATAGTCTCATACGCGTATCATCAATATAGGTTTTAAGCACTGTAGATGTTTCAACAACCTTAGTAACCTTCCTTGGTGGTAAATTTGAGAACCAATCACTAACTTCTTTTATTTCAGCTTTACTCAATGCCTTTGACATACGATTCATATGACCGGAATAATCAAGCCTAGAGCCATTAGCAAAAGCGTACATTTGATTTTGAAGGTATTGACTATCAAGTCCTGCAAGCGATGCTGACTCTGGGTGCCCTGCGCCTGAGGTTAAATGGCAAGAAGCACACGCCCAAACTTTCGGCGCTTTACCTGATTTAACAATATCAGGCATTTGACCATGCCGATTTGGAAACCAGTCAGGTGCATTAAATTTATCATCAATTTGTTGTTGAGAATATTTCTTTGAACTTCCTGAAATATTCAATAGCAGCATGATATTAGCTTGAGGTTTCTCTTCACTTTCAAGAGAGATTCCTCGCGCAGGGGTTGACCAATGTGGTGCTCCCTTTATTGGGTTGTCTGCATGCGCAGAAGAAATCATTAGACTGACAGCGATTAATGTATAAAGCGTGTTATTTGAACTAGTACTCATCAAAAGTAGACCTCAACGTTAGAAATAAAATGACATCAAGAATAAACGCGGTCATGTCATCTAAATGTCTAATTGATATCAATCTTGAAAGCTATTATTTAGAAAGTAATATTAATGGGGTCTAATTAAAGTACGGTGTGTAACAACATTTGTAAGAAAATTACCGCTATTAAAAAAGTGTAATAGCGGTATGTTTTACGTTAAAAATTTAAAATGCATAGCTTATGTTTAAGTTAACACTTCGACCTTCTTCATAAAATTCAATTGGGTTTTTAGGGTCACCATTTCTTTCAAAGTCCATCCGCTGTGCGTAACCACGGTCGAAAAGATTGGTAATGGATAAATTAACTTTTAAACCTTGTACTTTTTTCGGCTCATAAGTAGAAAACACATCCATAGTAAACCAGCTTCCAACACCTTCAGATGGAATATCTTCAATCTCACCACCTTCAATAACTTGCTGTGTCGGTGTTTTATCATGGGTAAAAGCAAATGTTGCACTCGTGCCAAAAACGAGTTCATCATTAACGCTATAGTTACTAATAAGGTTGATTTTGTCGGATGGCATATCAGTTAAATACCAACCCGTATTCTTATCTATTCCCCGAGTTTGTCCATAACTGGCAGATAAATCCCAATCCCCTAAGCGATAATTTGTACTAACTTCAAAACCTTTTAATTGTGCTTCACCAATGTTGACTCGCTCACCGTCCGGCCATTCGGTACTATAGATATCGGTGATAAAGTCTTTAATATCATTTTGAAATATATTCACTCTGCTGACCCAAGAGTCACCTTCAGAAAAAATGCTTTGATAGTCAAAAACAACACCTAATTCTTTGTTGTCTGCTCGCTCAGATTTTAGCTCTGGATTTGGTTTAAAACCTCTGCCAGAAGTAAACAATGAACCATTACCAGGGGCATTCAAAGCCTCAGCGTAGGAGGCAAAGAACTTGATTTCATCATTGAAGTTATAAATCACATTAAGTGACTTAGAGGCTCGAGTTTCTGTACGACCCTCTCTTAATAATGGTTGCCCATCTAAGCCAATAGCATTTGATGACTCTACATAAAATGAATCATAACGAATACCAGGAATAACCTCAAAAGAGTCACCTAGAGGTAATTGCATATTAACCCAACCACCCAGTTTATGTGATTTACTTGATGCTTCACTACCGGCACTTTCATCTTCGATGATTTCACCCGTGTCAGCGTCAGTTTTAATAATAGCACCAGTGTGCGTAGTGAAGTGGCCTGAAGTACCGTAATGTAATAACCCAAAATCCGTTAATGAATTATTACCTATATTGTAGCCCCAACTTTCATCTTGGATATCTTGGATACCTTCAGTGTTGCCTCTTTCTTCTTCCCATGTGAATGAATCAACATAGTTGAAATACACTGACGCTTGCAAGTCGACTAAATCATTATCACTGGCATGATCAGTCCATACTAACGAACTACCAGCATATTTAGTATCACGATAACCAACATCATTTCTTACTTGAAAAGTACGACTATCATCGTAATTTAATGTGAAAGCTAAGCGTTGATCCACATTAAATTGGTTACCTATTTTAATTAGGCCTGAGGTTTGATCACCTCGTGTTCTTTCATT
Organism: Colwellia psychrerythraea; assembly: GCA_002163005.1. Lineage (GTDB taxonomy): Bacteria > Pseudomonadota > Gammaproteobacteria > Enterobacterales > Alteromonadaceae > Colwellia > Colwellia psychrerythraea_C. Next base: position 149,341 of record MAAF01000040.1, read on the forward strand.
AATACCACCGCCACCAATTTCATAACCATCGCGGTCACTTGTTTGGCCGGCAACTAAATAATCAAGCGTCCCTTCTTTACCAAACAAAGATAAGCCGTAATCATTTTGTGCGTTGTTACTGCGGTAACCTAAATCAACTTTAGCGCCAAAGCTTTCACCTGCGGCTAATAAATCAAGAGCTGATAAGGTTTCAATGGTTATCTTACCTGCGGCGGCACCTGAAGTTGGGCCAGCAGTTACTTTAATATTTTTAACAAAGTTGGGATTTAATTGCCAGCTGCCCTTTTTACTTGCATAGTTACTTTGATAGATACCATCAATAGAAATATAAGCGTGAGATTGAGGTAAGCCACGAATTGAAATATTTTCACTACCCGTTGATGGACCACCTAAAATATCAACATTGGGTAAAATACGTATTGCCGCGGGAATATTTTTGCTGGCAATATTTTTAATTGTGGCCTCATTAACCGTTGAAATAGCTTGAGGAGCTCTAATAGAGTCTTGTTTATCTGCGTCTGCATCACTGGCGATAACGGTTATGCTATCAAGTAAAAATTTATCTTCGTCCGTTACTGCTGCTATCGCTAATTGACTACTCAAAGCCAAGTAAACAGCCAATGAAAGTTTGGATGTGTTCATTATATTTTACCCTACATTACAAATAAGAATCATTATGATCTACATTCTGTAACTCAATTGTCACAAGAGGGCTTTACGAACTAAATTAACTGGAATAACACTAGAAGAGTCGATGACGAGTGCAACTGCTGCACTCGCCTATATTGTAACGTTATACTTTCTTTACTGAGTGATCTCAAAAGTTAAGAATTTTTCAATCGATCTAAAGTCAGCTTTCGCATTGTTTTTTAGAGCTAAACCATATTCAACGCCCAATAAATAACGCCCAGGGTGTTTAGGATTAAACGTTACTAGGCCTTTGTCTTTTGACGTTATGTTAACTTCAACTTTATCATTATCTTGGTAGTAGAATTCATTCAAGCTTTTTAGGGCAACTTCAGCTTCTGGTATTGGCTTACCGTTAAAAGTCAGTTTAAAGTGTAAAGGTTTACCGGCTCTTAATTTATTCGGGTGCTGCATTAACACTATTTGCAAACCTTCCTGATTCGTTTGCTTCACATCACTAAAACCATTATAGCTAACGTATGTTTCTGTAATAATTTGCTTTTCCACCGTTTTTTCAGGTTTAGAGCCTTTAGGTAAGGTGTGATACTCTGTTTTTGGCATTCGAATTTTATGCTTTTTCCCTTCTTCATCAAAATAAAAAGAAAGAAAAACTTGCGTCATAGGACTTTCAAAATGATAGGTGCCCGCTTCTTTGAACTCTACTTCAAAAACTTCTTTTACCTTACCTGAATAATCAGCAGTAATTTTTTTAGATTGCCCATTAGGCGAACTCATTGTAAGCGATTTAATACCATGATTTGCTTCTGCGACATAGGCTTGAGCAGAGCGAGATACGTCTAATGCAAACACTGTTTGTTCATCATTATTTATTTCATGAGTATCTGCTTTTATCCAAATATCATGTGCTTGTATTGAAAGACAGGTAGATAATAAAGTACTTGCTAGTATAATTTTTTTCATTCGGGTGTTTCCTTTAATTGATAACTACTATTATTATTACGCAATTAGGATCACTGAATTGTCACCTAGACATGACAAATTTTAGACACATTAGATTGTAGACTCACAAACTCAATCAACTGATATTAACTAATAAATGGATAACAATGAGCTATCAACTGAAATATAAACTGTTAAGTTCAATCTTAATGTCTTTTCTTATGGCGATGGTAATGAGTGGCTGTATTATGGCAACCCAGTACAACATAGGAGAAATCATATTTTTATCTGCTTGGCGTGATGCCTTTTTCTTTGCCTGGCCAATTGCATTTCCTACAGCATTCTTTATTCAACCAGTGGTACAACGCTTAGTAAATAAACTCTTACCTAAGGAGTAACTTATTACGTCAAGAATAAGCTACTCCTTTTAATAGTAACTAGAGTGCTCAGCATAAGAACTAAAGCTTAAAATAGTAATATTCCTACTCAGTAATAATTAACTGAACGCAAATTTTTACTATTTCAACGTTACCCTTAACGCATTCTTTACTTGTTGAAATAGGAAGATATATCAACTCCCTATGGCCATTTTCACGCACCACCTCTAGTGATATATCCTGCCATATAGTGTCTATTTCAAAGGTATAGTTAAAGTTCTTACGTTTGTTTGTTGCGCCAGTTACGGCGTCACTCTCACTTCTGTTTTCTCGCGCAATATTACGCCAGAATTTTTTTAAATCTCTTAACCATTTAACCTTTTCTCTCAATACAACGAGCGTTTTATGCTCTTTGTTTTTATTGCTTAACCAAAGGGAAAAATAGGGATTCTGATGTTTTTTCTGAAAAGGGGTTAGTTCAATTTGGACAACTAGTTTTTGTGCTATAAAGGTTTGATTTTTGGCCGAGCATTCACTTATAAAAAGTATTCCACACAATAAAGTTATGCAAAAGATCGATGTTATTTTCAATTGTTTACTCCATTAGTAATATAAAAGTAGCTAAGCTCAGCGATAAAAACAAAAGGTAATTTCGACGTTGTTTGGTATCTCTTAGACTCAACCAAACCCCGGTAATCGCAATAAAAATGAAAACGATGGCAGTAATATCCGAAACAAATTTCCATGTAGTGCTCGTATACCGACCTTGGTGTAACTCATTGAGTTGGCTAACTAAACCAAAATCACTCCTTTCAATAAATAACTGCTGCTCTTCAATGTATAACTCAAGCCTTTTCCCTGGGCTTGGTAAAGATAGTTCTTTATGCCGTATTAATTGCTCAAGTGCTTTAACACTCAAAGCGATATTCGCTTCACGTAAGAGCAATTTAATGCTCTGCTCTTCAACTCCTTTAATAGCATACTGACTAGTACTTTGTTTTGGCGTTGCTTCAAACGTCGTCCTATGATTCAAACTGATCCCCGTTAATGAAAAAAACAATAACAAAGTACAGCAAATTAAGGAGCAATAAATATGCAGTTTTCTAAGGTGTTTGTTCTTTACTTTCATAAAATATGACTAATAAAAAAAGACTTATAAAGAGTGGAATTTAGCATTAACAAGTTCACTCAAAGATCAATGTTATTAAACCTTGATGATTAGACATTTTGTAGACATTAAGCGGAGTAAAGTTCACATCACAAATACGATTGATAACAATTTACATTTACGACTGAATAATATGATCTTATTAATTGAAAACGACTTGCAGTATGCTGAATCTATCGGCAACTTTTTAACTCACTACAACATTGAACTTGACTATGCATTCAATGGAATCTCTGCTTTTGAATTAGCGTCAATAAATAACTATGAAGTCATTATCATTAATTATGAAATTCTTAAGATAAATTCTCTAACCTTGTGTCATAAGATCAGAAATGAACTTTTTATTAGCACGCCCATTATATTTTTAGGTGAAGAAGATAATACACAGAACAAAATCGCAGCCTTTAAAGCCGGTGCAGATGATTTTATAAACAAACCATCATCATATGAAGAACTTCATTGTCGTATTAAAGCGTTAGCGCTTCGTGGGCCTCGTAGAGATATTGGTAAACAAACCGTAGCAAAACTTAAAATTGACTATAACTTAAGAACCGTTACCTGTGATGAAACCACGGTGAAACTTCACTTTCTACAGATGAATATCTTAAAAGTGTTGGTGCAACATTATCCAAATATCGTATCACGGCAAATGCTTGAACAAGAAATATGGGGCGAAGAATCACCCGCAAGTTCCCCCCTGAGAACACATATTTATCGCTTACGCATGGCAATGGAAAAACCTTTCCAACAACCAATTATCGATACCGTTTATGGTCAAGGATATCACCTAGCTCACCCCTTTTGATCACAATGATTAATTAGAGTAGCAGCACGACAACCTTTTAGTTTACTTTAAGCAACAATATTTGAAATGGCCTACAGGAAATACCAGATAGGCGTCTAACTCATCAAAAATAGTGAATATTTCAGGAGATAACATGATCCCTCAATGGATAGATCAAGGCGGATGGTGCTTATGGGTCTTAATCGCACTTTCTATTATTTCAGTGTCTATTGCCAGTTATAAATTAGCACAATTTATCTGGTTTGGTGTCGCCAATAGTCGCTATTACGCACTTTGGTTAGAAAATCTCAGTACTCATTCACTTTCCGAAAGTTATAGCGAAAAACACAGTGACGGATATCTACTTAACGAGATCACAAATCATGCACTTAAGCAGTCAAAGTCTCATGGTAACAAAGATGATTTTGAAGTGGTGATGGAGCAATACGCAACCAATAAAATTGAACAAATGCGTAGCGGATTAAAAACCCTTGAAGTTATCAGTATGACCGCGCCATTATTAGGTCTTTTAGGTACGGTTTTAGGCATGATAAATGCCTTTGACCAATTAAAGAGTTCAGGCATGCAGGTTGATCCAAGTGTATTATCTGCGGGTATTTCTCAAGCATTGTTAACAACAGCCGCTGGGCTTATTGTCGCCTTGCCAGCGCTTTCACTTTGGCATCTTTATGAGCGTATGTTAGCTAAAGCGCAACGTCAAATTGAAACCGTTTTAACTGAAATATCGATCAGAACTCAATGGCAGTGATCCAGAATGAAACTATCAGAAAAAGCTAAAACTTCACCGATAGTGAGTTTAACGCCACTGATTGATGTGGTGTTTATTTTATTGATTTTCTTTATGTTAGTCAGTCAGTTCATGCAACTACAAAAGCAAAATGTACCGTTAAGTGCTACAGAAGAAGTTTCTGTCATTGATTCTAACAGTCTCAGTATTGGTATCATAAAAAATGAAACGTCCAATGCTATTAGCTATCGCGTTAATAGTATGGAAATGAGCTGGTTACAAATAGACGTATATTTGCAAGAAAATAAGGTGGCTGAGGTTTTATTAATGCCTGAAGCCAATATAAGCTTGCAAACCTTTATCACGGTCAAAGAAAGCTTATACAATTTAGGCATAAAAAAAATTAACAGTGAATTTATTGGCTATGAAATTAACTAAAAGAGTAACTGCTACGCCGGTAATAGAACCCATGCTGCCGTTAATCAATATTATCTTTTTATTATTGATCTTTTTTATGGTATCAGCGCATATTGCAACGCCCATTACCGGAATTTCAATACCTAACCAGTCAAAAGAAAATCCTTTAGAGCAGAAAAACAACTCACAAGATAAATGGCTTTTTGTCAGTAAAAACGGTGAGTTAAGTTACCAAAAAAACGCCATAGCTTTTACCTCCTTAGCGACCAAGTTTAGTCATAGGAAAGAGCTATCATTACTCGCCGATAGCGAGATAACTACAGGGATGTTAGAGAAAATTGCGAAAGAGCTAAGTAAGGCGGGTGTTCAAAACATCAAATTAGTCACGCAGCTATCACTTCCGACAAAAAAGGGTGGATCATGAACTGGCAACCAAAGCCTATTGCGACATTAATAACCGGATTAATTGCTACGCTTTATTTTAACGTGATTTTCTGCGAAGAAGTCGATAGAGGAGGAATGAATAGCTATAAAACCTTGCAGGTAGTTGATATGAACCTAACTTTTGCCAGCCCCCTAGTAAGTAAAAACACAGAAAAAAACCAACAAAGCATGCCGCCCGAAGCGGTGAGTAAACCGCCAGAGCCAATTAAAAAATCGCCTGTGCCTGAAGTGCCGAAACCAGTAGCAAAAATTAAAAAAACAGTGAAACGCTTAGTTGCTGTCCCCGTAAAAAAACCTAAACCTGTAAAAAAGGTCGAGATAGAATTGGTTAAGAATGATAACAACGTAAAGACTAACGAAAAGGATGTTGAAAAGAACCGTAAACCTACTGCCATTGAAAATAGTAGCGAGTTATCGCCCCCCTCCTCTATTGTTAAAAATACCACTAGTATTGAAAGCTTTCAAAGGGCTGGCGTGAAATCAGCTATGCAGACATACATGGCCCAAGTGCGTGATTATATTGCCAAACAAAAGCAATATCCTAAAGAAGCCAAAATTAGAAGACAGCAAGGGAATGTGACCATCAGCTTTATTATTGATGCCGATGGGCGGGTATCAGCCCCTAAAATAGTCAAGTCTTGCAAAAGTCGATATATTAACAAGAGCGTAAAAATATTACTTTCAAAACTTCGGTTTGATGTAGCGCCAGAAGCGATAAGACATCAATTCCCTAAAACGGTGTTATTAGAAGTGAACTATCAATTTAGCTAACAGTATTAAGTATCACAGTAGCTAAAACATTTCCCCTCCCCCCCCTTATCGGTAGAGTTAGCTAGCCTTTTATTAGTGACATAAATTAGACCTGAACGGCACTATAATATTTTTCCTTTCAATCCCGCTATCCGCCACAATACACTGGATCACCACATGAAAAATTTCAAGATTAAGCCAAGGACTGCAATAATCGCCTTTGTCACACTTATTAGCTCTTTCATCATTTTAGCGACATCCCCGACCCAAGAGTTATCTGCACAAACAGAAAAAGTGTTATCTGTGAGTGTTATTGATGTGTCACCACAAGAATTTACACCAAGCTATCAAGCCTTTGGAAGAATTGAATCCCCTCGCCTATTATTATTGACTGCTCAAGTTGAAGGAGAAGTAAAGTATGTTAATAAAGCATTTATTGAAGGTGGCCAGCTTATAAAAGGCGATATAATCTATCAAATAGATGAAAGTGATTATCAGTACAAGTTAAACCAACGTCAAAGTGATTTGAAAATAGCACAAGCTAATTTACAGCTTGAGCTTGGTGAGCAAAAAGTTGCAGAAAGAGAATATCAGCAAATTAGTGGTGATTTCGGTGGTGAAAACATCATTTTGCAAAAGTCATTAATGTTGCGTCAACCACAATTAGAGACAGCAAAAGCTAATGTTACTATCGCACAAAGTAATGTGAACCTTGCTAAAAAAAACCTGCAAAGATGTACCGTTGTCAGTAGCAGTGACTTTACTGTATTAACAAAAGTAATTTATCAAGGAAGTTATGTTAATAAAGGCGATAGTTTAGGAGAACTAGCACAACTTTCAATACTACGGGTTTCACTCGCTGTCCCCAGTGATATTGCAACACTGCTGCGCATTAACCAAGTAGTTAATATTTCAGCTGATAGTCATAAAAATCATCAAGCAGTGGTCTCACAATTATCGTCAAATTTACATGCGAACAGTCAATTACAGCAAGTTTATCTGAGCATTAAAAACCCAAGAAAATCCTTCATATTGGGGGAGTTCATTGCTGCCGACTTAAAGTTACTACCACAAAAAAACACCCTTAAACTACCCCTGAGTTCGATTGACGATGATATCTTCTGGATTGTAGACAAAAACAAAAAACTCTCGGCAAAAGCCGCTAAAATTATTTGGCAAAACGAGCGCTATGTCATCGTTAATAATAATGTTGCAGAAGGTGAGTCCATCGTTACCAGTGCAATAACTGGAGCAAAAGAAGGCATGCTCGCTAATATTGTGTTGGGAGTTTTGTAATGACTCAAAAGAACGTAATATCAAATAAAAGCATGCTGTCAGCACCTTCTATTTGGATGATTGACAATCCCATTGCCTCAAGTTTATTAACCGTTGCAATTATTATTCTCGGATTAATGTCGTTTAATAGTATTAACCAAGAAAGTAGCCCTTCTTTTCAAATTGATGAAATTTTAATAACAGCGAGCTATCCCGGAGCTACGCCGAAAGATATTGAGCAAGGCATCATTTTAAGCATTGAACATCAGTTAAGAGACAACCCTAATATTGACCGAATAAGTGCCAATGCCTATGAAGGTTCAGCTGAAATAACCTTAGCGTTAATTGAAGGTGTTAATCCTGACACTATTCTGTCCCAAGTTAAAAATAGTGTCGATGGTATTAATAGTTTCCCCGCTGAAATGGAAAACCCAACGGTTACTTTTGTTGAAGAGCTAGACAGTATTGTTGAAATTGGACTGCATGGTAACTTATCAGAATTGCTGCTTTACCGTGAAGCCTCTCAACTAAAACAGAACATGCTTGACGCACTTGATTTAGCAAAGATTGATATTCAAGGAGCACGTTCCCCTGAAATGGTGATTGAACTTAATCAAGCAAAATTACGCCAATATCAGCTCACTTTAGCGCAAGTATTAGCAAAAGTTAAATCATCAGTTACCGATGTACCTGCGGGAAGCATTAATACTCAAGGTGGTGAGATTTTAATTCGAACCTTAGGTCGAAAAGAATTATCTGAGCAGTTTTCAGACATAACTATTATTAATGACGACAGTGGCAACAGAGTTACACTCGCTGACATCGCAACGATTAGTGATAGTTTTCAAGGACAAACGAGACCCTTTAAAGTTAATAGTGAAGCCGGGTTAGAGCTAAAGGTTTATCAAAATAAAAGCAGCAAACCGATAGATATAAGCAATGATATTCAAGACTTTATAGCTGACTACCAATCAGAAATTCCACTTGGCTTAACATTAACAATACTGCAAGATGAGTCTAAGCCTTTTAGCCAGCGCATTAATTTATTAACCAGTAACGGGCTTATTGGCATGCTATTGGTTATCTTGGTGTTGTCACTTTTTCTCGATTTAAGATTAGCTTTCTGGGTAAGTATGGGCATACCTATTTCTATTGTTGGTACTTTAGGTCTTATGCCAATACTCAATATTCCTATCAACATGATCACGCTCTTTGCTTTTGTCATTACCTTAGGAATACTGGTTGATGATGCTGTTATTGTTGCCGAAAACATTTACCTGAAAGTACAACAAGGTATCGCTATGGAGATTGCCCTTAAAGAGGGAGTAACAGAAATGACTTTACCTGTGGTATTTTCAGTGGCTACCAATATTATTGCGTTTATTCCATTGTTTTATGTGCCAGGCGAACTTGGTGTTATGTATAAACCCATGACTTTATTAATTTTTGCCATTTTCATCGTCTCGCTTATTGAAGCATTACTGATTTTACCTCTTCATTTAAGACATATTGATAAGCCAATGCGTTTTCGTGTTATATCTCGCGTTCAAGCTTATTGCTTTAACCGCTTCGACACCTTTAAAACTAAAGTTTATGCTCCTTGGTTACGTGCCAGTTGCAATAATCCTGTCACGGTAATCATCATCTTTGTATCACTCTCTACGCTTGTTTTTTCATGGGTTTATAGTGGACGAGTTGACTCAAGCTTTGTACCTAAAATTGAATCGACTCGCATTGATGCCGAAGTTGAATTCCCAACAGGCGCACCGTTAAAAGATAAGATCAATATTATTAATTATATAGAACGTGCCGGAATCAAGGCTATTGAAAGCCTAAATGCGCAGGACGATTATACTTTTCGCATGCAAGAGATTGGTTCAAGTAGCGGCTCGTCTACCTTTATGATAGTCCCAGATGATCAACGAACATTCACTGCAAAAGACTTTGTTAATACATGGCGAACGAATATTGGTGAAGTTCCAGGAATCAAATCGATTTTCTTTGATTATCAAGTAGGTCCCGGTGGCGGTAAAGAGCTTGTGATTGAGTTAGGACACAAAAATACTGAAACATTAACCCTTGCTGCCAATGAATTAATGAATGGACTAAATAGAATATCAGGCGTTACTGACATTGATAGCGCTCTTATGGATGGCAAACTCCAATATAATCTTACACCAACGCCCTTAGGAAAAAACCTAGGCTTTACAAGTGACAGCTTAGGAGAGTTGATTCGATTACGCTTTTTTGGTGGCGAAGCAATTCGACAAATAGTTGCTGGTGATGAAGTTAAAGTAAGAGTTATGATGCAAAGAAGTCAGCAATATTATGCCAATCGACTCAGTCAATTAATCATCTCAGCGCCTAATGGTGATATGGTTGAATTAGGACAAGTTGCTAATATTACCTCCACTAAGGCTGCCACAAGTATTAACCGCGTTGATGGCATTCAATTAGTGGAAGTTACCGCCAGTATATTGCGCCAAGTGGCCAGTGCTTCTTTAATACTCAATACCGTCGAAGAAGGCTTATTAACCAAGTTAAGTGCCAAGTACCCTGAACTTGATGTAGAGCTTGGTGGTGAGGCGCGAATTGAGTCAAAAGTTAATACCGGAATAATAAAAGGTATAGGCCTCTCGTTCGCCCTCATTTTTGCCATGTTAGCGATAATTTTCCGTAACTACCTTGACGCTATTTTAGTACTACTTATTATCCCATTTTGTTTAGCCGCAGCTATGTTAGGACATATTGTGATGGGTTATTCGTTTAGCGTGATGAGTTTATTTGGCATGATTGCACTTTCAGGTTTAGTCATTAATGGCTCATTTGTTATGTTGCTTAAAGTTAAAACTTTTATAAAAGACGGTATGGATTATAAAGAGGCGGTAATGGAAGCATCGTTGAACCGTTTTCGACCTGTAGTATTAACGGCAGTAACAACAGCCGCTGGTTTGTTTCCCATGTTATTTGAAACATCGACACAGGCATTGTATTTAGTGCCTATGGTTATTAGTTTAAGCTTTGGTTCAGTATTTTCTATTGCCACAATTTTATTGCTAAGCCCGGCAATGTTTACATTGTCAGAGCAGTTAAAAGCCAAACAAAATAAGGCTGAATCACTAACAAAGCCTAGTATAAATCCGTCCAGATTAAGAGCATTAGGTTAGAATAACTAAATTAGAAATATCACTCAAAATATGAAAAAGATATTAAGTAATCACGTAAAAGTTATTACTTAATATTGCACTTCACCTAAAATAGTACCTACAGAACAAGAGTTTATAGATGTTTTCAACGTAAACATTGTACAAACACATTGTTACCATTTTAAAAGTTACTTTCCGAAAAATTGTTTTATAATTTATTAATAATAAATTATAAAATAACTGACGTTATCAACGGTCTATTGAAAGACAGTGTATAAACGGAATTCAATATGAATAAAAATTTTATAGCGTTATTTTTTATAACGGCAATTATATACTCATAATCAGGGTGAACTGCGTATCTACCTTTGTAAGGTATTATCATTAACATTGTAGAACCCATTGATAGAAATGGCTAAGAGCCTAGTGCAGGTTTCCAACAAATAAGGAACAAACATGTTAGCAAAACTTAAACACTTTTTTAGCCAAGAGCTAAAGATTAATGATCAGGAAGATACACAAGATAAAATTCCGTTAGCTGCAGCTACATTGCTAATAGAAGTAAATAGGGCAAGTTTAGATAAATCGTCAGTTGAGCAGCAGGCAATTAAAGCGGTGCTGGTGAAGTCTTTTAATCTATCTGAACAAAAAATTGATTCTCTCGTTGAACATGCAACAGCACAAGATGAAGATGTCACTTCACTTTACCCGTTTATTAAACTCATTAACAAACATTATAGTGAGGAACAACGCATTGAATTGGTGAAAACACTCTGGCAAGTAGCATTAGCCGATCAAGAGATTAGTATTTATGAAGAGCATACTATTCGAAAAATTTCAGATTTAATTTATGTATCTCACAGTGATTTTATTAAAACAAAATTATCAGTATTAGAACGAAACGCTTAATTGTATATTGTTGCTTCATCAATGTTCTGGATTATCTCCTGCCATAACAAGTAGCGTTGCGGTCACATGCTATATAACAAATTAAGTGGCCGTAAGCGTTTACATCACACCCTTTTGCTATAAACACTTATCGGGACGCCCCTTTTAGCAAAAAAGGGGCGAAGCACTTACACTAATGCGAATGACCATGGCTGCCACTGAAAGAGCCACCGGATTTTACATCTTTGATTTCTCCTTTCTTACTGATGTCGAAGTAAAGTATTCTCTTCGTTTTGGTATTCATTGCTTTTACGATAAAGTTAGACTTACCTTCTTCAACAATTCTAAATTGTTCCTTCGTTAGATCATTCCATGACTTATCAATCTTGCCAACAGACATGCCATGGTCTTTAAACGTGAGCATCTTTGCAGATGTTTGCGCTATTGAAATGACTTTATTGGCGTTAATTTTTCCATGGCCATCTGAGTGAGCGAACGTTGATGCCGATATAGCTAATGTTGAAATCAGTATTATTTTTTTTAAAATGTTCATATTTTACCTTTCTATTGAGTTAATTATTTAAGACCTTCAATGGCATACTCACCATTAAAAATAAGTTGAATTTGGATATCTTTATCAGACTTGTTTTTCCAATACCAGCCATGTGAACCCTCAAATGGTGCGATAAAACTGCCTTTCATTTCATTCGATGTTGCTATGGTATAAGACTCAAAATACCCAGTTTTATCTCCTTTAGGCTCACCATGTAGATCAACATAAAGTGATCCGCCATCGGTTACCCATTCATAAGTCGCTTTTGTAAATTTTTTCATACTCAATTTGTACTCAATGCCCTTGCCTGCTGGAATATTTAATATTACCGAGTCCTGTTGACCTGCCATTGATGGCTTGACCTTTGTTACTTTTCCTTGCTCATTGAATACAGTTAACCCTAACTTTTCACCCAATCCGCTAGGGTCAATGTTATATTCTGCTGGCAATATAAATAATACTAAGGCGACTATTGCTATGACCAATGAGGCCATGGTGGCAGTCAGTAATGAACGACTTTGCTGATTTGATTCCATAAATAATTTTCTCATAATAATTTTCTCATATTAATATTTTCATCTTAATTAACGACTAAATATCCAGTTAATTGCATACCAACGAGCATAAAGCCTGCACTCATTAATGCGGTATTGGTTACTTTTGAAAACCTGTCGAAGCTTTCAAAGCTACGCCAGTAATTTATCGCCAGTAAAATGAACATCAATGCAATGAATTGTCCTAATTCAACACCAACATTAAATGCTAGTAAGTTAGTTGCTAGCCCTTCTGAAGGCAGTTTGAATTCCTGTATTTTGGTAGCAAGGCCAAAACCATGAAAGAGGCCAAAAATCAGTACAGCCGCTTTAGGATTAGGTTGTTTTTCAAAGAAGTGTTTAAAACCTCCTAAGTTATCAAAACCTTTATAAACCACTGAGAAACCAATAATTGCGTCTATCAAATAAGCGTTCACCTGAATATTTGCTAGTACTCCTGTCATCAAAGTCAGGCTATGTCCGACGGTGAACATGCTGACATAAAGCAGAACATCCTTACTGCGATGCAAAAAGAACAATACACCGACTAAAAACAGTAAATGGTCATATCCGGTAACCATGTGTTTGGCACCTATATACATAAACGGAATAATTTGAATACCCGAATTGTTTTGTAGAAAATTGCGTGTACTATCATCCACCCCATGGGCGAAAGCTTCTACAGAAGCCATTGCACATAGGATGAGTAGAGGGTATAGCAAATAGGTTAATTTGAATTTTGCGAACATTGATTTACCCTTTAATTTCAATTAAATCGGTAGTACTTTCTGTTGATTTATTACTACCTATTGAATGTAACAAGCGATATAAAGCAGGAAGAACAAATAGCGTTAATAGGGTAGATGAAATAACACCGCCAATAACAACCGTAGCCAATGGCCTTTGAACTTCAGAGCCAATACCTGTGTTTAACGCCATTGGAATAAAACCCAATGAAGCAACTAATGCTGTTGTTAATACAGGGCGTAAGCGAGTTAATGCACCTTTGACAATAGCGTCTTCTAAACCCAATTTTTCCTTACGAAGCTCTCGAATAAAAGAAACCATAACCAGACCATTTAAAATGGCGATCCCTGACAGCGCAATGAAACCGACTGCAGCTGAAATTGAGAAGGGAATATCTCTGAGTATCAACGCAAAGATACCGCCAGTTAACGCAAGTGGTACCCCAGTGAAGATGATCATTGAATCTTTAAAAGAGCCTAAAGCTAATAAAAGTAAGCCTATAATCAAGACTAAGGTTACTGGCACAACGACACTTAATCGCTTGGCTGCTGATTGCAGTTTCTGATAAGTACCGCCGTATTCCAGCCAGTATCCTGATGGCATATCAACGTCAGCATTGATTGCTTTTTTGATATCACCAACAAAGCTTCCCAAATCACGACCACGCACGTTTGCAGTTACCACAACTCTTCGCTTACCATTTTCACGATTAACCTGATTAGCACCATTAATCAGTTCAATTGAAGCTAACTCTTGCAACGGTACATAACCACCTCCTGATAAGGTGATTGGCAATTGCCCATAGTTATCAACGTTATTACGTTCGATTTCAGGTAAACGGACAGTAATGTCAAAGCGTTTATCGCCTTGATAGAACTTGCCAACAGTTTCACCGCCGATAGCAACACCGACTTGACGCTGAAAGTCAGCTTTTGAAATGGCATATAGCGCCAATTTTTCATCTTTCGGAACTACCGTAAGAATAGGTAAACCCTTGGTCTGTTCAACCTGAATATCACGAATACCGTCGACACCTTCAATGGCCTTCTCTATTTTTGAGCCTAAACTGGCAAGTGTATCAAAATCATCGCCAAATACTTTTATTGCAAGTTCAGCGCGTACACCCGCAAGTAACTCATTAAATCGCATTTGAATAGGCTGTAAAAACTCGTAACGGTTTCCTGGTATAGGCATTACCATTGCTTCAAGTTCACGTACAAATTGGTCTTTAGTTTTGTTCGGATCTGGCCACTCATCACGCGGTTTAAGCATGATAAAGTTATCTGCAACACTTGGTGGTACCGCATCAGTAGCAACATCTGCTGTGCCTATTTTTGCAAAGACTAAGTCAACTTCAGGCAGTTCTTTAATTTTCGCTTCTAAAATCTTTTGCATTTCAACAGATTGAGAAAGCGATGTACCAGGGATCCTAAGTGCATGCATGGCGATATCGCCTTCATCTAGATTAGGTACAAATTCACTGCCTAATTTACTGCCCATCACACCAGCAACCACGACAAGAGAAAAAGCCGATACAACCACTAACCAGCGCGCTTTTAGCACAAAAGCGAGTACCGGTTTATAAAATGATTCACATGCATTCATAATCATGTTTTCTTTCTCAACAATCGGTCCTTTGAACATTAAGGCGATAGCTGCAGGTACAAACGTTATTGATAGCAGCATTGAACTCACTAAAGCGATAACAACGGTAATCGCCATAGGGTGAAACATTTTCCCTTCAACACCCGTTAAAGCAAAAATAGGTAAATACACCACAGTAATAATGAATACACCAAATAATGCCGGACGAATTACCTCACGTGTTGCATCAAAGACTAAGGTTAACCTTTCTTTCACTGGCAGTACTTTGCCAGCAGAAGCCTGACTTAGCCTACGCATGCAGTTTTCCACAATAATGATGGCACCATCAACAAGTAATCCGAAATCAAGCGCGCCTAAACTCATTAAGTTTGCACTGGTTTTCGTTTGTACCATGCCCGTTATCGTCATTAACATTGCAAATGGAATAACGGCTGCAGTAAGTAGTGCCGCTCTAAAATTACCAAGAAAAAGAAAGAGAATAACAATCACTAAAATGGCCCCTTCAATCAGGTTCATTTCAACGGTGTTCAAGGTTTTATTAACGAGTTTAGTTCGGTCGTAAACCGCACTCGCTATAATGCCAGCGGGTAACGTTTCATTGATTTCTGCCAGTTTTTCGCCGACACCTTTAGCAACTTTTTGACTATTCTCGCCAATCAACATAAAGACAGTACTGAGTACAATTTCATGACCATCTTGGGTTGCAGCACCCGTACGTAACTCTTTACCTTCCTTTACTTGGGCTACATCTTTTATTTTTAAGAATTGACCTGTGCGCGTGGCAATAGGAATATTGCCTAAATTTTCGATATCTTGCACTTGACCAGGAACACGCACCAACCACTGAGCACCATTTTTTTCAATAAAACCAGCGCCACGATTTTGATTATGAGTGCTAATAGCAGCGATCACATCTTGCTGACTTAAACCATGTGCTAATAACTTCTGTGGGTTGATAGCAATCAATATTTCTCTTTTGTAACCACCGATGGGATTAACTTCAACCACGCCATCAACCTGAATCAATTGCGGTCTGATAGTCCAATCATGAATCGTTCGTAAATCGGTTGCCGTTACAGCGCTGCCATCAGCATTTTTCGCTCCTGGCTCTGCATCAACGGTGAACATGAATATCTCACCCAAGCCCGTTGAAATAGGCCCAAGCACAGGCGATAAGCCAGCGGGTAATTCAGACTTAGCAGCGTTGAGTTTTTCACCAATAACCTGCCTGGCAAAATAAATATCCGTTTCATCAGTAAAAATAGCAATAACTTGCGATAAACCGTATCGAGACACAGAACGAGTACTGACTAAGCCAGGCACGCCAGCTAGAGCAGTTTCCAGCGGAAAGGTAACCCTTTGCTCAACTTCTAAAGGGGTATAACCCGCCGCTTCGGTATTTATAATGACCTGAACATTAGTGATATCAGGTACGGCATCTATGGACAATTTAGTAAAGTTCCATAATCCAATCGTTGCAACGACTAATACAAAAACCAGTATCAGTTTGCTGCGCTCGATAGAAAATTTTAAAATAGATTCCAACATACAACTTCCTTAATGATCGTGTGACGCAGCAGATTTATTAATATCGGCTTTGATGATGTAACTGTTTTTAGCCACATACTCAGTTCCCTCAACTATGCCACCTAACACTTCAACCCAAGGGCCAACTTTCCGGCCTAAGTCCAGCATTCTTACCTCATATTCCTCATCAACTTTTGCGTACACCACAGTGAAATCTCGAAAAGATTGCAAGCCATCTGCTTTAACCGCCAAAGGTACTTTATATTTATCTAGTAAAATTTCGGCTGAAAGAAATTGGCCAGCGCTAAGTGAACCATCCGGGTTTGCTACTTCAGCCCTAAATAATTTTGCTTGCTCTTTACTAACATCGAACAGTGCGTCGAATAATTGTGTTTTAATGACTTTTTCAGTACCTGGTATCGATATATTGACTGAGGCTCCTAATTTCACCTTTGCTTGATCTATCGGGAATACACCTAACTCTGCAATTAACATAGTGGTATTAGTTATTGTTAGCAGTGCTCTATCATTTGTTTGCTCTCCTGCACCCACATTTTGAGCGGTTACCAAACCATTAATTGGCGAGTAAACTTTGTATGCTTGAAGGCTTTCATTACTTTCTATTGTCATCAGAAGCTGCCCTTTAGTAACACGTTGACCAAGCACCGCATGAAGCATTTTGATTTCTCCTGGAAATCTGGCACTGATGTTTCTAACGGCATTTGGCGCTATTTTCAATTTACCAAAAACTTTCAACGTTTCATTAAAAATCTGACTTTGAACTGACTCCGTTTTTATTGACATTGCTTTAGCAATGCTATCGTTTATGGCAGTACGTCCTTCGAAGTTATCATAAGACCATTGGTACTTTTCATTGCCGTATTTAGCCGTTAACGTAACTTGGAAGGAGTGTGGTTCATATATTTCCATATCACCGCGTAAATAGTTATTTTCAGTATAAAAATCAATATCATCCTCAACGCCGCCGAGACGACTGAGCTTTACATTTACCGCTAAATCTTCAGCTGCTAACTTAACTTTTCCCATGGTTGCATAAATCCTGAATTCTGGTTTAACGCCCTCTTCGAAAATAGCCAATTCAATAGCAAAATCTCCATCTTGTAACATTCGTCCATTATTAGGCCCCTTTTTAACTTCTTCTGTCACTGGATCTGCTGTAGATTGTGCATGAGTAAACTGGCTATATGAGATACTCGCTACGGATAACTGTCCTAAAATAAGGGCAGTAACAATTGATTTAAGTTTCATAACTCTCTCGCTTACATAGAAATTGATGAGCCCGTTAAGCACTCTAATTCAATAGTAAATAAATGGATATTTGTATAAGCTTCAATAAGCTCTGTTTGTGATGTCACTAACTCTTGTTGAACGGCATACCAATCGGTATATCTATAACGTCCAATTTTATAAGCGGCTCCCGCCTTTATACTTGCTAGCTCTAGCGCCGGTATAGTTTCAGTAGACAATCCGTTGATAACATGGCGGTTGTGTTTTAATTTATGCGTAAGCATCAATAGTTGAGTTGAAATGCGTTGATATAAGGCATCTGATTCCGCACGACTTTGATTTTGTTTCGCACGTAAAGCAGTTATTTTGCCTCTATTTCTATTTTCACTACCAAATGGAATTGAAATCCCAGCAGTTACCGCATAATCGTCGACAAATTCATTACGTTTAATGCCTGTATTAACCGACCAAGATGGCTTTTGCTTTACTTTAGCTAGTTCAATTTCAGCTTCAGCAATTTGTTGTTGGGACGAAAAAATATTAAGTCGTGGATTGGATTTAAGTTTTTTATAGACTGTTTCAATCTGTGCAATGGTGGGAATAGTTAGCAAATCTCCGTCAACAATAAAATCAGCCTCTCCTTGCCACTGAGCCGCCAACTGGGCTTTACTAGCTTGGATTTCATGTAATAAATCCTCAACAGTTAATTTCTTTCTTGAAAGCTCTGCTTTCGCCCTAAGTTCGTCAATCACATTAAGTTTACCGGCTGTGACACGAATTTTTATCTCACCCAATACTTGTTTTGTTTGATTTCTAGCAAGTTTTGCCAGCTTAAGTTGCTCTTTTTGAGACAACAAGGTGATAAACACTTTTGCTGTTTCAGCCGCTAAATTTAATGCTTTAATTTGTCTTTTAAACTTCGCCATGCTTGCTTTTTCATTGGCAACATTTACTCTCGATTCAATTTTATCTCCTTCTAATAGCCAAGAAATGCTCAATGTTGTTTGCATTGCTGAAACGCCGGAATAACTTCCTGTACCAAAAGCATCTTCAACCTCTGCAGAAAAAGTCATAGGGCTAGAAACACTCGCTTGTTCAATCATCCCTTCGGAAGCTTTCTGCATATAGCTAAAAGATTTTAAGCCTGGGTGCTGTTGTAATGTATAGCTGATCGCTTCATTAAGTTTTACCGTTTGTTGCGAAAATGCCCCTAATGAAACAACAGATAAGCTTGTTATCATTAGTTTACCCACTCTCAAAAACCGACTAGCAATCGGTTTTAAAGGTGCTTTTTTTCGAGTCGGCACTGTACCTTCTCCTTATTTTAAGAAAATATAATAGTTACTAAAACCGACCGATAGTCGGTTTAGATGATAAAAAAAAGGCTTATTAATTAATGATTGAAAACCGTTTCAATTAGGTGATGTATCGCATCAATTGATGATAATGACATACACAGAATTAACAGCATCAATACGCCTGTTATACCTTTGTTTACGGGTTTAAGATCCAGCTGTCCCAATAAAAAATATATACGTTGCTCTAATACATCAGCACCAAAATTGGCAACAAGATCATTACTCTTTATCGGTGAGTATGATGCATTTAGGCGAGCAACTTTTATCAAGGTACTGGCGATAAACGGAGAAGTTAATTCATCATCAATCACCCCGTCATCTGCTAACTGCTCCATGGCAAGTGTCATATGTAATTTCAGACGATTGGCAAGTGATGGAATAAAAAAATCTGCAAATATGCTGAACACCCATTTCTTTAAAGGGTCGCTATTTTTGGCATGCTCTTTTTCATGCTTTATGACCACAGTTAACTCGTCATGCGTCAGCTCCTGTATCATTCCTGACGATATGAAACACATTTTCTTTGAAAAACCCGTAGTGAAAGCAATGACTTCTGGCATTTCAATTTCTTGCACTTTTACATCAAAGTGAATCGATAAAGCAGTTAACGACTTTAAGTCATGTTGGTGTTTATTTAGTTGAATCATTTTCTTTACTATGATGTATGAACTGAAAGTAACACCAATCATCAAGGTTATTCCGTGCCAACTTAACCATTTAAAGACAGTCATATGATGCCAATGAACATACTCTATTTCAGTTTCAAGTACACTGGATGATAAGTAACCATTTAAAAATAATAACGCGACACATACACTCGCCAGCCAAGGTGTTGTAACAAGTAACCATAAGACAAGCTTTCTAGGTTGAACTTGCATAGCTAAAAACTTTTGAGCTAATAAAGAAATAATCAAAGAGACAGATACATTAGCAATACAAAACGCAATAACTGCTATCGTCATAACATTCAAGACAACGGCTAATATACCTTCAATCATTTGTTATTTTTCCTGTGCTAGTTTTAGTCGTTGAGCTTCAATTAGTGCTTCTAATTTAGTCAATTGCTCTTCACTAAAATCTTTTGACATCGAAGAAAAAGCAGCCACTAAACTACTATCATCATCAGCGATAAAGTCATTAGTTACAGACCTAATTAGCTGCCCAATGAGATCACACTTTTCAACTTTAGCTTGATATTGGTAAGCATTTATCACCTTATGACGAGATAATAATTCCTTTTTATACAATCTATCTAGCGTACTTTGATAGGTATTTAAACTACCGCCTCTGATCTTGTTAAAATGAGTGTACACTTCCTTCACATCAGCCGATTTATGTTGCCACAAGTATTGCAAAACTAATTTTTCTAATTCACCAATTTGCATAAATATATCCTTAAAAGTAAAACCGACCACCGATAGGTCTAATGTACAAGGTCAAAAACCGATCGTCAATAGGTTTTATGATTTTGGACATAAATAATAGTAAATTAATAACCAAAATTGCTGAATGTGCAGAAAGGTAAAAGGTTTTTCTGGACATGGCTTAGGTCGTTTAATAGGGTCAATAACAACGGGGTTAGTTAACAATGGCGGTAATGATGCTATTATCATTGATGGGCATTTTAATACTTATCAATCTAGTCAAGCCACGGCATAAATCACGTTTTGTACGGAAGAGACTGGCTTCTACGGTAAGTAAATAACAGGTGCAGTGTTCGTTAAAGTGCTTTGTACAAAAGCAATTCGATCAGTTACCTCTATTAAGGCAATTTTTTCTGTTTGGGTTATACCGGTAGCGAAAAATTCTGTTGTGTGACCATTAAGCGCTATTTTTAAACCATCATAGCCTTCTTCAGCTTGCACTAAAGAATTAAAAGAAAAATCATTAACTTTAAGGTTTTAATGATCGCTAGTAATACAGAGTTCTGTGAATTTATAATATCGCCCTATTCAACGGCATTATCACCTTTGAGTACTTTAGTCGTTTGTGCTTGCCAAATCGCATCCCCGCCAGAGTACCATTCAATATTGTCATTATTATTATCGACCAAAGTTTTCATGTCTAAAGTTGATTTTTCAATCTCATTTATCGAAGTAGACAAGCTTGGATCAAGGGTAAGTGAGTTTAAAAACTTTGCCCTTGATCTAATATTAATTGTGCCATGACATCCGAAGAGGTTTCAGAAGTTAAATTTACTATTTACAAATCACCAAAAATAATTTCACTGGTCATTATCAGAAAATTTAGCCTTAGATCCCCCCTTAAATTAATGACTTTTCTAATTGATGATCTGATAATTCATATTTAGCTAAGAGATAATTTTTATTATCTCTTTTCAAATAGGTTTTGGTATTTTGAATCGACTCAACAAATATTTCCTTTCCAATGGCATCTATTTTTAATGGATTATTCGTTAATAGATGTAGACTCGAAACCTTCATCGCTTTGAGCATATTTACTGCGTCATCATAATTTCTATCATCGTCATTGAAGCCTAGCTTTCTATTTGCCTCATAGGTATCAATGCCTTGCTCTTGAAAAAGATAAGCGTCTAGTTTGTTATATAAACCTATACCTCTCCCTTCTTGTCTCAGGTATAAAATTATCCCGCCTTTATCTTTCATAATACTGATCGATTCATCTAACTGTTCTCCGCAATCACATCGAGAAGAATGGAAAAGATCGCCAGTCAAACATTCAGAATGAACTCTCACTAAAGGAGATTCCTGCTGTTTGTCAGCACTATTAAACACTATGGCAATATGTTCTTTATCATCAACAAGACCAGTAAAACTGATAATTTCTGCCGGAATATCATCTTTTATACTTAACTTTACCCGTGCTCTTATTGCGGGTATGTTTTCATTTAACATCATACTTTCAACCTAGATTAAATCGATTAAGCTCGCTGCCGTATAAAGCAGTAACGAAACTAAAATAAGTTTTATCTCATATATTACTTTTTCATTGTCTGACTGAGTGCTAACAACAAAACCGAACATTGACCAAGTTGATATAGCAACAAAAGTAGTAATACAAAACGTTATTGTGGATAAAACTAAATACATTGGATACTCTGAAAATGAGGATAAAAATGTTAAATACAAGGTTAAGCCGTAAATAATTGCTTTAGGCTTAATCAATTTAGGCATGAATAATTTGGCGAAAGCTTGCTTAAATTTAACATATTATATTCCAGCAATCTCAGATCATAACGATGAGATCCCTAGCTAAACAATATAAACAAAAGCACAAAGAGTTAGGGTCTGTTGATCTTTCAGTTGGTAACTCTGTTGCACTTGAAAAAGGTGGCAATCGAGGCGCTTCATTCAATATCTGGTTGTTCCAAATGCGAATGAAGCAACAACCAGTAGGTTATTGCTTCATTACTTGCCTGCTCTCGCAAAATAATAGGCATAAATAATTAACCCGACACTACTTCCTAAGCAAAGCCACGATAGAATATCTAGCCAGCCATGACCAACAAGAGCCGCCATAATCACCAAAGTGCAAAGGTACTGAAATATTAACCATATCAAAATACCAAGGCGTTTCTCTCATTGATGATATTTCACCAGTACTTGCATCAATTAAGGCAACTTTTAATAAGTGTTCAGTTAATGGCGTAAGGACTGTCAGGCCAAGACATAAAGGCAATATTGGCATCAGGCACTTTTTCATCACACTGACGAGCACAATATCAGGTGAAACGTACTTTTTCAGTGGCGCTATATTTTGATATTGCGCCTTAATTTTCGCTAATTCAGTATTTTTCCAGATGGCAGTTAATGGGGTTATTACAGCGAAGTCTTGATCAGGCGACTAAAATGAATAAGTAACAGAAGCGCCAATATTTCTAGGTTCTACGATGGCTGAATAACCTCTTGGGTATGATCTACCTACCGGCTCGTTACTAATCAGCTCTTGTTCGTCTAGGGCATTGTTAATAAAAGCAGCGATTAACCAATTTTCTGTTTCATAATTCACGTTTAGTCGCGTTAGCACATAACCGCCAGCCTTTCGCTCTTCAGTATTGGCAAAGTCACCAAAATATTCATCAACATAATTAACAGAAACACCGACGTTAAAGGCTTCAGTCAGCCAGTATTTACCACTTACATTGGCAGTGATTTCAGGTGCAGAGTTCAGCTCATTACCCGTTGCTTCAGCATAATCATCACCCGCATCTTTAATTTCAGTTTTTAACAAACCTAAACCTGCATTAACTTGAAAATCATCGGTGATAATTGCAGACATTTCTAATTCCAAACCATACGTTTGAGCATCATCCATATTCACTATGGTGCGTGATGAGCTTAATGCTTGGTAATCATCAAAGTTGTTAAAAAACATATTGGCACTTAGGTTTACATCATTAGATAAGCTACTACGTACCGTAAATTCATAAGTATTAACGGTTTCTGCATCATAATAGTAATATTGTTTTGTTGGCCAACTTAAGGCCCCGCCTGCTGAGTTATAACCGCGACGACCACTGAGTGATAAGGTAGTTTCATCAGAAATTTGATATTGCAACACAAGCTTAGGTAAGCTGATGGTATTGCTTTCATCTAATTTAACATTATTAATGTCGTTATTAGGCATTGAGAAATCACGCTTTTGGGTTTCTTTCTCAACCCGTCCACCGGCAATTACGGTCCAAGCGTTAGCAAAGTTATAACTCACGTCACCATAAATAGCATTTGAATCACTGATGTCATCACCATTGTATGGAAAGGCACCTTTACTATAGAAATCTTGTTCTCGCTCAAAGTGGGCAAAACCAATAAAACCATTCAATGTTGGATTATTGTTGCCAAAATTTATTTTGGCATCAATGGTGGTATTGTTTTCATCCATTTTCACGAATTGCTCTTTTGCTTGAGTTTCATCGTAAGTATCCATTGCCCATTGATAATCCATCACTGCAGCTAAAAAATCGACCGACAAGTAATCATTGATTTCATAGTCAAGTTTCAAACTGATGGTTTCTGATTCTGTATCCATGTAGGTAGGATTTATCGGTTCGTATGAATAAGGATCATCTCCTACATAATACTTACGGCCTGAGTTCCCTTTTTCATCATTCGTTGAGTATGTTAATAAAGCAGAAAAATCTTCAATTGCATTGGGTTTCCAGAGTAACTTTGTTTTTAAGCGATTCGTTTCAATCGCATTAAGATCATGCTCAGGTGGGTTTGCCTCAAAGATTACTGGATTATCAATAGTATCGCCGTCAAGTCGTTGAAATGATGCTCTAAAGGCTAGCTCATCTTCAACTAAAGGCCCTGAGATGACGACCGATGAGTCAACATAACTGTCTTGGTTTCTATAACCTAAGCGCGCGGCACCTTCCCAATCAAACGTTGGATCTTTAGTTTTTACATAGACAGCACCCCCAATACTATTACGGCCATTATTGGTGGACTGTGGGCCTCTAAATACTTCGACTTGCTCGACATCCCATATACCGGAGTCCGCAGTAACAAAAGCGACAAAGGGCTCGACTACACCATCAATTAACGTAGAAACACGTGCTTTTGCCCCGCCACTAAACGCGTTAAAACCAGAGGCTCCACCGTTTCCTGAAACACCACGAATGTCTGGTGCCGCACCCGATAAAACAACAACATTAGGGATGTCTGAAATAGCATCGCTCATTGTTAAGCTTTGCATTGTTTTGAGATCTTCTTCCGTAATGATAGAAACAGAAGAGCTAGTGTCTTTCAAACTACGCTCTGTTTTTTCACCAAGAACCGTTATATGTTCCATCGATTGTAATTGTGCAGCATCACCTTCGGCAAAAGCACAAGGCATCACTAATGCGCTAAATAAGGCAGCAGTAATCGTGTTTATTTTGAATATTGAGTTTTTCATGTGGCCCTTAAGTTTCTATAAATATCAGGGTCTGTTGATCTTTTGAGATTGTTTTTGCAACGGTTTGTTGGGTATTTATACAAGGCAGAGCCTTTGCCATGTGGTTGTTCCACATAAAAAGGCGATAACGCCGTAAAAATGACCAACAAACGCTGTCCGAAGGATTCGGCTAAAAGCGTTTTACTCTTTGTTGAGTAGAATTTGCTTAGAATGACTAGGCTACACACTACTCGCCGCCATTAAAACGCTTTTATCTCGAACAAAATTTAACCGCGAAAGATCAACAGCCCCTAAGTTTAGTTGTTTTAATGGCCGATAATTTACTTTACAACCGCAGCAAATGCAAATACAAATCATTCTCCTTCGCAGGAATAAAGTGTGATTAAATTGATTTTATTTTATATGGAGTTACAAATAACAGAAACACGTAACGCTATTGTAAATCATTCTCAATTACAATAAAATCTCCGTTATTAATTTATATTCATGGATAGTTTGATATGTGGCAATTTATAGCCCTACTGTTAACGGTTTGTGGCGCTGCACTTTTCTACCTCACCAATAGACACCAAACCTTTATTTCAAATCCCTTACCTAAACTTTGGCGGCTACTTGCTTTTATATTTAGCTTATTAGCGCTGTTTTTTTGGCTGCAATTATATGTCACAAGCTCGGCACTATTTACTTGGTTATTCACTTCGTGTGCTGCACTCATTTGTATACCGTTACTCGGCTTAAATAAAAAGTTATGCCGCGCCAAAGGAGATATTTAATGGCGAGGTTATCAGCAGATGAAAAAATTCAACCACATTGGTGGTTGAAAACACTTGCAGGCATTGTCCTTGGTTTAACACTAGCGTATGCAATAGTTGCTATTTTTGCTTGGTACGGCCCTGGGGGAATTAATGCGCCCGTTAAAGTGCAGTTCAATATGTGGCTTATCACACCTATTTGGTTATTGGTGCTCAGCCTTAGTTACCTTTTTAAAACGGGTATTAAAGCCATCACTTATTTGGGCGCTGCCAATGTAGCGCTGTACGCCTTATTCTTTTTCTTGAGGTGGTTATCATGAAAATTCGTGGTGATATTTTACGCACCTATCAGTCTATTCATACATGGACGGGTATTGTCACAGGATTAGTACTATTTATCGGCTTTTATGCTGGCTCATTAAGCATGTTTGAAGAGGAAATATCTCATTGGGCAACCCCATCAAGCCATCACTTACCTCAAATACCAGCAGACAAATTTGATGAATTGATCTTAAAGGCATCGTCAAGCTTTGATAAGGCACAACAAGATTTCACGGTTAATTTTAATGACAATTTATCTCCCCTTACTTGGTCTGAAAAAGGCGGTGGTCGAGGCCTACAGTTAAACCATGTTATCAGGCATGCGACGCTATCAGAGCAAGGTGAATTAGTTACTCAAGCTAACCTTACGAATGAATTAGGCGATTTAATTGATACACTTCATCGCACCGCAGGTATTGCTGGGAAAATAGGACATGAAGATGTTGGAGTGATCGTTTTAGGCATAGCTGCAATACTCTATTTTATCGCGTTGGTCTCAGGTATTATTTTTTTATTACCAACCTTGGTAAAAAGTTTCTTTGCCTTAAGAACAAACAAAGGCGCTAATCGCTTTTGGCTTGATAGCCATAATCTTGTCGGCATTATCAGCTTACCCTTTCATTTCATCATTGCCATAACTGTGGTCGTTTTTGCCTTTCACGATGTGTTTTATGGTGGTTTAAGTCTGGCTTATGGTGATGAACCTTTATTTGAACGCGGAGAAAAATCTAAAGTTGAGTACACCATTGATCAGTTACCTCCTATTGCCAGTTATCTGAAAAAAGTAGATGAATTAACTGAGGGTTATACTGTTAAGTCACTGGATTTTTCCGGTTTGTCTTCATCGCGCCCTTCTGTCGGTATCACCATCATTAATCACCAAGCAATGATGCGTAATAATACCGGTGACTTCATTTATATGAACCCATACAATTTTGAGGTAAGTTTTAGTAGTGTACAAATGAATGAAGAGGATGTTTATACGCCGCTGGTGGCAAGCTTTTTCTCTTTACATTTTGGTGGCTACGCGGGTGATTTAGGCCGTTGGTTATACTTTATTATGGGGCTGTTAGGCGCATTTCTATTCTATAGTGGTAATTTATTATGGCTGGAAAAGCGTAGACAAAAACAAGCAGTGCAAACAAAAGCCAATCGATTTATGGCATGTTTAACTATTGGAGTCTGTTTAGGGTCCATTTTAGCGGTGGTGACCACATTACTTGCTAGCAAATGGTTCTACTTGATAGACGTACAAGTCAATAATCATTATTTAACCTGTTATTACCTTACCTTCTTTGCAGCACTTACTTATACTTTTTCTCGAGGGGCATCAAGAAGTGCTATTCACATACTCTATGCATTGAGTATTGCCTGCCTGTTCATTCCGTTAACTACGTTATTAACAATAGCTTTACCAAGCTTAGCTTTGTGGGAGCAGGAACCTTTCCCATCGTTTATTTTTGAGTTTGTTACTTTAGTATTTGCAGCCGCATTTTACTATGGAGCATTGAAAACTAAACATCGTGCTTACTATGGTGAACCTAACAGTATTTGGGCATTACCCGTAATTAAAGTCAGCGAGGACCTGGCAGATAAAGCATTAAGCTCTGCTTAATAAAAACAGCGTGTAAACAAAAGAAAGATATACTTAATTAGAGACGTTAAGTATATCTTTAATCAATTGCGCTTCTTCACGAATATCCTAAATATCTTATTCCTAATTTTCACCAGAGGTTGTTATGCATGCGATTACCCTCTGGGCATCCATAAATCCCCCATACAAATGAAACTTAATAATCATATATATGCTCTACCGAATAACCATTTTGTTTTAGTTCAATAAGCAAAAGAGTTAAATCGGACACCTTTACAAGGTAAATAACACGCTTAACCTTGTCTGATGAAACAAGCTGTGAATCAAACAAATATGTGCCAAACGTTGGCTTAAAAGGATCGACTTCATCTGTAAGAAAAGATAGAGCAATTCGATCATTACCAGATATATCGCTAAACGTGACATCAAGATTCGCAAGTTTTGGGATTAAATCAGTAAAACCTCCCCAACGAGGTACCGATAATAAATATTCTTTACCGTCAGTTGCCAATTCCTTACCTGGATATATTTGTTCCGGTTGTAAGGTCATTTCACTTTGTAGAGTAAGGTAAATTTTACCGTCACTTTCATCGTATGCACTTTTTGCAGCATACTTTATCACCCCCGCGTATAATTCTTTGAATCCAAATTCAAGGGTAAAAAAAAGCTTACGTTCAAATTTACGTATAAAATTATCACCAAAAAATTCAGGCTCAATCCATATTTTTTTAAGCCAAGTAGCAAAATCAAATTCATACCAAGCTTCATGAAATATAAGTTCGCTGTATGCATTGTGAGCATTTTTGATAATGTCATCTTCAGGAGTTGCTTTATTGGCCGTCCAACGGGTAAATCGGCCTATGGTATTTTCATAAACGCCTTTATACATGTACTCTATTGTTGTTGAAATACCAATAACTTGTAGCATGGTCATGTATTCATCATTTTTTGGTTATTTGTCGTCTGTGAATGCAACAGCTTTCTCATATAATTGCCAATATTCATCGATACTGGCAAAAAAAGGAAAGTCACTTGGATTATTTTCATCCTCCAAAAAATTGGCATATTCCATGGGATTGAATACTAAATACCATTCGGGAATAGTTAACAGTGTTTGACCTTGATTACGGTAATATTGCGCTATTTCAGCTTTTTTTTTAACAAACCGTCCGCTATTTTTAGGGTAATGCTTTTGCCAAAGTTTATTTCGGAATCGATTAGTAGGATCCACTTTGTCTTTTAAAGCAAAATAATCATTTGAACGTGGATAAGCCTTTCTAAATTGCTCAGTCGATGCGTGAATTTGATATGGTAAGTAGTAAGTGCCTTTCTCTGATATCACCGCATCAATTATTTCTTTGCTCCATTCTTTAACCTTTTGTTGTGCAGCTAAACTAGTGCCTTGTCGGTAATACACAACAAAAGCAAAAACTTCTTCATTTGCCCAAGATAACAGTGTATCTGGGTCAGGCAGTGCATGACGAATAGAGACATTAATAATATTTACCTCATGCTTTTGGAATATGTGCTTCATCTTTTGTGCAAAACTTGAAAAATTTTCAACGGGTACAAAATATTCTCTTAGTGCATCGGTATATTCAGAACGGTCAGCTTTTTCTAACTCATTAACATCATAACTCGCTTCATAATTGCGCCAAAAAACAGCATCTAGATTATAGTAAACAGGATCAAATAAGTATTGTCTTGCCCATTTACCCAAATCATAATTGGCAACAAAGCTGGCGACTTTGGGCTGCCAGCCATAATTTTTATCTTTTGGGATAAGTCGATCAACTTGAGTTACCGCTTTATCGGTTGTTAACCAAGAAACATTGCGAATATCTTCATAGTTTGGAGGGTAAATATCAGCATTGTGAAAAATTACTTCTTTGTTATCTCGTACATTTTCATTGAAATGACCATAATAATCATCCAATTTCATTGTTGATGTTGTTCGCTCAACTTTAACATTCGGCATAAGCTTTAAAGTTGCTTCAGCGATAAGTGCAATTCCGCCATAGCCACCTATTGTACCATAAAACAAGTCTGAGTTTTTCTGTGGAGAGGCTGTAGCCACAGTGCCGTTTGCTAAAATAACTTTTAGTGAAACTACTGATCGCACTAAAGGTCCTTCACCAATATAGCGTCCATGTACATTAACACTCAATGAACCACCCACAGTAAAATTAGCATAGGTTTGCATTATTTTTACTGACAAGTCGTGTTGGTCAATGAACGTTTGTAAGTCACGCCATGTTATGCCCGCTTGAACTGTAATTAACTTTTTATCTTTATCAAAATCAAGTACTTTATTAAAACTGCGCATATCAAAGTGTAAACTGTCTGGATAAGACGTTTGGCCACCTTGACTATACCGACCACCACCAATAGAGATAGGTCCCGTTGTTGATGTTATCTCTGATGTAATTTCATCGATAGTTTTAGGTTTTACAATGCGCTCAACAGTAATAGGGTTTAATTGAGTAACATCATTAATAATTAATTCATTAATAGGCTCATTGCTAGCGTCGTCGTTATGATCATTCCCTACAT
This sequence comes from Colwellia psychrerythraea, assembly GCA_002163005.1. Lineage (GTDB taxonomy): Bacteria > Pseudomonadota > Gammaproteobacteria > Enterobacterales > Alteromonadaceae > Colwellia > Colwellia psychrerythraea_C. The sequence goes on from MAAF01000040.1 coordinate 179,596, forward strand.
TCCATATAAGTAATGTGGTTGCTATGGCGGTAAATATGATAAAGGCAATGAATGCCTTTCCGAGCTTTTTAAATAAAAATAAGGCGTTTTGAAGCAGCATGTAGCATCCATTCTGTTTTGCTTTTATATTTGCTATAGTGCCGTAAAGTAATGAGTTCCACAAGGATGAATATGGTTCAATCTCGACGTAAGTTATTAAAAGCTATAATAAGTATTTCAGCTCTGTTGCCTGCGTTGAAAGTAATTTCAATGACCAATTTTACTAAGGTTTCCCATGATTCAAGTAGTAATTTTCATTTTATTTACAATAACTCATTATATAAGGAAAACTTTTACCAATTTTTGCTCAATGTTTTTCACCTTTATCCCGAACTTGAATTTCATCAACTGATTAGCGAAATAACCAAGCGGACGAATTCAGATCAAGAGATTTATCTGGAAGTACAAAGCAAACTCAATGAAATCACCTCATTTCTAGCGCCATTTCAATACGTTATTCCCGCATTAAATAAGCAAAAAACAATTATTGCCGATCAAACCCAAAATCTTCTACAAGATAAGCAAAAATTTTCTGGTTACTTAGAGATAGGTACTACAGGCCGCTATCTCGATGCCTTAGAAGAGCGTTTTTCTATCGAAGATGAACGATATTTTATCACTGATAAAAAGGCGACATATTCTCCGACCGATATGATCGACAGGGGGCAAATATTCAAAGCGGGATCAGATATTTTATTCAATAATTATCAACCGGCACTTAATACCATAGCAAGAGATTCAATTGATTTAGTAACCGTTTATATTGGTTTTCACCACTGCCCTATTCATCTAAGAGAAGAATTCATTACCAATATTAGAGATGTAATGAGACCGGGTGCGAGTCTAGTTGTTAGAGATCATGATGTTATCAATACAAAAATGAACCATCTGGTTGCTTTAGCACATGATGTATTCAACCTTGGAACAAGTGAATCTTGGCAATATAATAGCAATGAATTGCGTAATTTTTATTCCCTCACTGAACTGGACTTATTATTAAATAAAATGGGGTTTAAGTCCGATGGAAGAAAGATTTTTCAACAAGGTGACCCTACCTTAAATGCTTTAATGTTATATAAAAAAATTTAGTTTCAAATTAATAACTTTCTCATGAGTTATTAATTTATCATTATGAACTGATGTAACTCACTTTTCCTGATAAATACAATAGCTTGTCTGAGTCATATCTATTACTATCATTGATAAATTTAAGTCATTACTTAAAAGTTAACCTATAAAGATAAAGGGAATTTAACTATTAAATTAGTGTTGATAATGAATAAAAAATGTATGGATAAAACTCAAATAAACATCGAGATTAAATTTTTAACATTAGCTAAAAAAATGGCTATATTATCGATTCTGCTGCTGCTCGGTTGCTCAAAAGTAGAAGACCGCCTATCAGAGCCAGTTCAAAATTATTGCTCTACTATTGATGATAAACCCCAGATTGCACTATCTGAATACCTAAGCCCTTTTGACAACGAAATGAAAAACGGTACAGGTGTCTATATATTAGAACAAGGTACTGAAGCAATGCTTACAAGGGGCTGGTTGAGTAAACATGCGCAACGAACTATAGATGTACAATACTTCATTTTTTCGGCCGACAACATTGGCTTGATAGCTATAGATTATCTAGTTAAAGCAGCAGAAAGGGGAGTAAAAGTAAGGTTATTAGTTGATGATATTATGGTTGATGCCAAAGGTGATGAGTTATTGAAATTATCGGCACATGAAAATTTATCAATAAAAATATATAACCCTGTGGCTAATATTGGTAAAAACATCGTTGATAAGCTAGTTAACTTAACGACCAATTTTCATGGCTTTAATCAGCGTATGCACAATAAAACTTTTACTGTCGATGGTAAGGTTTCTATAACAGGTGGAAGAAATGTTGCTGATGAATACTTTGGTTATGATCACGAATACAACTTCAGAGATCGAGATGTCCTTTTATTAGGAGGAATAACAAAAGATATTCAAACTTCGTTTAACAATTTTTGGCACGATTCTTTAAGTATATCGGTTGATGAAATACTAAATAGTAAAGACGTACAAAATACTAATTATAATGCGCTTCACCAATATGCTTGTGATCCAGCTAACTATGCTCCAAAAGTAAGAGATCAATTAAATAACCTTCCTGCTGTTTTTAAAGAAATTGAGGAAACAGGAAAACTTCAATGGATTAAAGGTGTTGAATACATTTCAGACGTACCCGGTAAAAATGATGCTAAGGAATTTTTGGGAGGGAGTGGTTTATCCACTCAACGCCTTATCGCTCTTTTACATAAAGCAAAAAAATCAGTAACCATCCAAACGCCTTATTTAATCACTACTGATTTAGGAAAAAATCTATTCAAAACACTAGTCGATAAAGGTATTGAAGTAAAAATATTAACGAACAGTTTAGCATCTAACGATAACCTCGATGCATTTAGTGGTTATCAACGGGATAGAAAAGCTCTATTAAAAACAGGTGTGAAGATCTATGAATTTAAACCTGATGCGCAAATCAGGCAAAAAGTCATGTCAGACGTGATGCAAGGTCAGTTACAACAAATGCCAATATTTGGGTTGCATGCAAAATCTATGGTGATTGACGATGATATTACCGTTATAGGTACCTTCAACGTAGACCCGCGTAGTGCGAATTTAAATACAGAAAGTATTACTATCATCCCATCTCAAAAAATTGCTAATAGTGTCAAGCAAGGTATGTTAGAAGAAATGTTGCCTGAAAATGCTTGGGAAGTAACGCTGAAATGGAACCCTGACGGTGAAGTAAATAAATTAAAACAAATAGGGGTTAAACTAAGAAGAATTGTGCCAAAAAGCATTCTTTAATTTGCGCAGCTCCACTAACCTGCCATGCATTTTATTAACCGCTGATGCACTCATATATGAGTGTTCTTCACCCCATACACTACCTCCATCAAAGCCTTTGACAAATCTAAGTGAATTCCCAAATCTCTTCATCTGTTTCCTTTGAAAGGAAGTTATATATAGAGTAGTTACAGACTTGATCTACGAGATGATATTCAAGTATTAATAAAATGAATAAAAAATTCCCCTCCCCTCTTATATGAAGTACATCCCATGGATGGATTTCCCTACAGTTCAATTTCTATTTGGGTCACTCCCCCCCAATAGTTGATTTAATTATTGCATCAAGAATGACAGAAAAACATATAAACCACTGTTTTGCAGATGATTATCAATATATTAATTTTAATAAGTATATTGGCATTAACTTTGCGATATAGCTTACGAACGATGTGATTTAGCGATAACAACATTTTATTAAAAACAAAAAACAACGTTCACAATATAAATTATAAACATTAGGGGAATATCAATGAGTAATAAAACTACAACTAATTTATTCAAGAAAGTATGTACAGCGACACTATTAATTGGCGCTACAAGCGTTGCATACGCTGATGAAGGGGATTTAAAAACTTCTTTTTATGGTTCTTTGAGGCTAGGTGCTGATTATGTTGATGCAGGTACTGATGATGACGCGGCAAATGGTCGAGATTTCCTTAGTAGAATGGGTGCAAAAGCCTCTGTAGATTTAGGGAGCGGTTTAACCGGTTTAGGCTTAGTCGAATATGGCATGAGGGGTGATGATGGCGTTAATTTTTCCCAAAATAACAAGCCAGGATTACGCCAAATAGTCGTAGGTGTAAAAGGTGACTTTGGTAAAGTGACTTATGGCTCGCAAACCCTTATTTGGCATAAATTTGTGCGTAGCGCTTACTTTTCCGATGGCCTAGATTCACTGCGCCAAGGAGCTATTCGTGATGACGACATGCTGCAGTGGGAGAAAAAAACAGGCAACTGGAAGTTTGGTGCAGCTTTACAGACAGAAAAGCAAGATGGAGATTCATTTGATCAATACCAAGCAGGTATTGAATACAAAGCAGGACCAGTGAAATTACAAGCAGCATTGGCTGCAGATAAACGTGGTGAAAATACCGGGAACCTCTACGGTGTTCGTGGTTGGTACAACGTTTCTGACAGTATAACTCTTTCTGCCTTTTACCATTTAGCAGAAGATGATTTTGACCTGTACGGCGGAAACTCTTCAGGTAATGTCCGATTAAAATCAACCCTAAGTGGCAACGATGTTGGCGGCGTCACCTCTTGTAAAAATGAAGAGCGTTCAACTGCAGGTTTATATGGTAAGTGGAAAGCAGATAAGAACCAAGTTCACCTACGTTATGCATTAAACAGCTGTGATGTGAAAGGCGATGTTACTTCAATCAAAGTTGAATATATCCGTTATTTATCGAAAAAATTCAGACTTTGGGCATCAGTAGAACAACTTGATAGTGACACCAGTCGTTTACCATCAACGGGTGAAGACATGTCTGAAATCCAGTTAGGTGTACGTTTCGACTTTTAATTTGAATATAAATCATAAGAAAAATATAAATTAATTAAGGAAAAATCATGTCATTAACTAAAAATATGCTTGGGCTAACTACGGCCCTATTATGTGCTTTCTCGCTAAATGTCAGTGCTGAACAAATTGAAATTAAATTTTCTCATGTCGTTGCTGAAAACACACCAAAAGGCCAAATGGCGCTAAAATTTAAAGCCTTGGTCGAAGAAAGACTAGCCGGACAAGTTGTAGTAAAAGTATTCCCAAATTCACAATTATTTGGTGATAATAAAGTACTTGAAGCAATGCAATTAGGCGATGTTCAATTAGCTGCTCCGTCGTTATCAAAGTTTAAAAAGTACACTAAAAAACTACAAGTATTTGATTTACCCTTTATATTTAACGACATGGCCGCTGTAGAGCGTTTTCAACAAGGTGAACAGGGTCAAAAACTACTTAACTCTATTAAACGTAAAGGCTTGCAAGGTCTTGGCTATTTACATAATGGAATGAAACAGCTCTCTTCTAGTTCTGAAATGGCAACACCTGCCGATTTAAAAGGCAAAAAATTTCGTATCATGTCATCAGATGTTTTAGCGGCTCAATTTCATGCCGTTGACGCAGTGCCTGTTAAAAAACCTTTTTCTGAAGTTTTTACGTTATTGCAAACTAAAGCAATAGATGGTCAAGAGAATACTTGGTCAAACATTTATTCAAAAAAATTCTTTGAAGTACAAGAGCATATAACTGAAAGTAATCATGGCGTATTAGATTATTTAGTTGTTACCTCAAGAGATTTTTGGTACTCCATACCAAAAGATATTCGTAAAGATGTTAAAACAGCATTAGACGAAGCCATTGCTTATGGTAACGAGATTGCCTCTCAAAAATCTAAGGTAGACAAGCAGCGTATTGTAGAGTCAAAACGAGCAACGATTAAAGAACTTTCAGACGAAGAGCGTCAGCAATGGGTTGAAGCAATGAAGCCAGTTTGGAAACGATTTGAAAAACAAATAGGCAAAAAAGTAATTGATGCAGCAATAGCGGCAAACTAATTACCTTTTTCATTGATACAGAGGCTATTACTCGATGATGGTCTCTGTATATTTTGCCACTTACGGCATTTAATACCACTTAGCAAAATTATAGGTAGTTCTATTATGTTTTCAAAAAAATCTGACGCACTCGAAGAGGGATTTATCTGTCTTTTGCTGGTGTGTATGACGCTGCTAGTTTTTGCAGAAGTTATTGCTCGATTTGTTTTTAATGTCGGCTTTATGTGGATGGAAGAGCTCACACTTACTTGCGGGGCTTGGTTTGTTTTATTTGGCATGTCTTATGGAGTGAAGGTAGGTGCTCATATTGGTGTTGATGCATTTGTAAAAAGTTTGCCTCCAAAAGCAAAAAAGATCACATCGATTACAGCGGTATTAATCTGTCTATGTTATTGCGTGATGTTCTTTTATGGCAGCATGGTTTATTTAGCAAAAATGTATGACGTCGGTCTCGTTATGGAAGATATTCATATACCTGCTTTTATTGTTAATTCAATGGATATTGATACTGCTTGGGACATATTCAGAATAGACATTGAAGACCCGCTTATGCCAATTTGGATTATGCAGTCAATTCTATTATTTGGTTTTGCTCTTCTTTTTTACCGCTTTTTGCAATTATTGATAAAAATCATTCAAGGTAAAGCGGATGGTTTTAAATTTGCTGATGAAGCAGAAGAAAGCATGCACCTAATTCAAGAAGAATCCACTCCAGAAGAAAACAATACCAAGGAGGAGAAATAATGACTATCGCCGCCCTATTTTTATCACTATTACTATGTATTTTGATTGGTATGCCAATAGCCGTAGCGTTAGGTTTTTCTAGCGTGTTGACCATCTTACTTTTCTCAAATGACTCAATCGCATCTATTGCTTTAAAATTGTATGAAGCGACTTCTGAACACTACACTTTATTAGCGATCCCATTTTTTATTTTGTCTTCCGCTTTCTTATCAACAGGTGGTGTTGCAAAAAGAATAATTGATTTTGCCGTCGACAGTGTAGGTCATATTCGTGGTGGCCTAGCCATGGCTTCAGTTCTGGCTTGTATGTTATTTGCAGCGGTATCGGGGTCTTCTCCGGCAACCGTTGCAGCAATAGGCTCTATTTGTATTGTAGGCATGGTGCGAGCTGGTTATCCGGAAAGTTTTGCCGCTGGAGTAATTACTAATGCAGGAACCTTAGGGATACTAATTCCACCCTCTATTGTTATGTTAGTTTATTCTGCCGCGACTGAAGTCTCTGCATCACGTATGTTTATGGCTGGTTTGATTCCCGGTATAATGATGGGTTCAATTCTAATGATCGCTATATATATCATTGCTCGTTATAAGAACCTTCCATCAATACCTTTTCCCGGCATAAAACAATTATTACGATCTGGCTTTATAGCGACAGGAGGATTAGCACTAATCTTTATTATTTTGGGCGCTATTTATGGTGGCATTGCCAGCCCAACCGAGGCTGCTGCGGTTGCTGCAATATATGCCTATCTTATCGCTGTATTTGGTTATCGCGATATTGGACCTCTTAAAAATACAAAATGGAGAGATGATAAAGAGCCTCTAGTAAAAGCCCTCACTAGAAATGTCATATTAATGGGCTTAGCATTGCCCAAAAGCACGACAGATAAAGAAGTAAGGCGTGTAGTACTCGATGGTGCCAAAGTTAGCATTATGCTGTTATTTATTATTGCCAATGCGATGCTATTTGCTCATGTTTTAACAACAGAACGTATCCCACATATTATTGCTGAAACTATTATTGGTTGGGGGTTAGAACCATGGTCATTTTTGATTATTGTCAACATACTACTATTGTTAGCGGGCAACTTTATGGAACCTTCTGCCATCATATTAATTATGGCCCCCATATTATTCCCCATTGCTACCCAGTTAGGTATTGACCCTATTCACTTGGGTATCATCATGGTGGTAAATATGGAAATAGGTATGTTAACGCCCCCCGTAGGTCTTAACTTATTTGTTACCGCCGGCATAACGGGTAGAAGCATGGGTTGGGTAATTAAAGCCTGCCTACCATGGTTAAGTTTATTATTATTATTCTTAATGTTAATCACTTATGTACCACAAATATCTTTGGCATTCCCAGAGTATATTGACAAGCTCAATGGCTACTAGTTAAGCAGCACTATGATTAGAGGCTTATAAATTAAGCCTCTAAATTTATAATAATAATGTAAGGTTTTTTATCATAGTTCGTCATCTTGAAAATGGTAAACACATTATTGATATCTCTAGCTTTACTTATCACGTTAGCGATAGTTAAAAATTAATTGTCGAATAACTTTTCAACACCTACTTAGTCAATCGACTCCGTCCTTCCCCCAGTCAGCTACATTATTAGAAGGCGCTTTTAACTATCATCATTTCCTCGAAACACGCTTTATCATAAGAGAAAGAAAATGCTCTACCGCGTAAATAAACGAAACAACTCTCTTCCAAAATAAAGGGTGAGATTCATCATGCCCATAGTAAAAGATGGGTAGAGTTCCGCTCATGTTGCACTGGTTCATTTACAGTAATTGAAGCTAACTTGTTGTAATTTAAATCTAAAACAAAATGATTAATTAGTGGTCTAAACCTTGCTCTCCCTTTATCAACTAAAACGATAATAAAAAACATATGACAGAGTAAATAATGAATAATATATCTAAACACAATAATACCTCACCCCTTTATATTCCTTATTCAGGTCCAAGTTTGCTAGAAACGCCGTTATTAAATAAAGGCAGTGCTTTTAGTTTATCTGAGCGAGAACAGTTTAATTTAACAGGATTATTACCACCTAGATATGAGTCAATTGATGAACAAGTCGCTAGGGCCTATCAACAATATTCAAGCTTTAACAGTGACCTTAATAAGCACATCTACCTACGCGCCATTCATGACAATAATGAAACATTGTTCTTTAAACTTGTGCAAAGTTACTTAACTGAAATGATGCCCATTATTTACACACCAACGGTTGGAGACGCCTGTGAGAAGTTTTCTGATATCTACCGTAGTTCTAGAGGGCTATTTATTTGTTATGAACAACGAAAAAATATTGATGACATATTAAGAAATGCTACTAAGAATAAAGTCAAAGTTATTGTCGTAACTGATGGCGAACGTATTTTAGGACTGGGTGATCAAGGTATTGGTGGAATGGGCATCCCCATTGGTAAATTATCATTATATACTTCGTGCGGTGGTATTAGCCCTGCTTATACTCTTCCAATAATGCTAGATGTTGGTACCAACAACGAAAAGTTACTCAATGATCCTATGTATATGGGCGCTCGTCATAAGCGTATTGAGCAAAAGCAATATGATGAATTTATTGATCTATTCGTTCAAGCCGTTAAGCGTCGTTGGCCACAGGCGTTATTGCAATTTGAAGACTTTGCTCAACATAATGCCACGCCATTATTAACTCGTTACCGTAATGAACTTTGCTGTTTCAATGATGATATTCAAGGCACAGCCTGTGTAACTGTCGGAACATTACTAGCCGCATGTAGGAGTAAAAAGGAAAAGTTATCAGAACAGAACGTTGTATTTGTTGGTGCTGGCTCTGCTGGCTGTGGAATTGCAGAGCAAATTATTGCCTGTATGGTAAGCGAGGGGATTTCTGAGAAACAAGCTCGTAGTCAAATTTTTATGATCGATAAACTAGGGCTACTAATGGAGAGCATGCCTAGACTGAGAGATTTTCAACAAAAACTGGCACAGCCTGAATGCCTGCTAAGTACTTGGTCCTCTACTGGTAAATATCCCAGCTTACTTGAAGTCATTCAGCAACTGAAACCTTCAATCCTTATCGGTGTATCTGGGCAGGCAGGACTATTCAATGAACAAGTCATTACAACGATGAAAAGTACTTGTGACTTACCAATAATATTGCCACTGAGTAATCCCATCAAACAGATCGAAGCATTACCTGAGCAAATAATAACCTGGACCCAAGGAAAGGTAATTGTGGCTACCGGCAGCCCTTTTTCTCCTGTTGAATATCAAGGAAAAAGCTATGAAATTGCACAGTGTAACAATAGCTATATTTTTCCAGGACTTGGACTTGCTGTTGTTGCTGCCAATATAAGTCGTATAAGTGATGAGATGTTGATGGCAGCAAGTGAAATATTGGCTCAGGAGTCTCCATTAGCAAATACTGGCGAAGGAAAATTACTTCCTCCTTTGAATTCGATCGTAGAATTAAGTAGAAAAATTGCTTTCTCTGTCGCTAAAGTTGCTTTTAAACAAAAGTTTGCTTTAGAGATATCCGATGAAATGTTATTAACTCAAATTCAGAATAATTTCTGGCAACCGAGCTATCGCCAATATAAACGAATAAGCTATTAATAATACATAGTGAATTCGGCAGAATTTAGTTGAAATATGGAAATGATTAAGTAATAACCACAAGTTATTACTTAATCATTAAATAGATATTTTAGCAGAATAATTCACTTTTTTTGGTAATGAATCTTCTACGCTAATAGTGAGCCTTATTTTCAGAAAAGTACCTCTAAACAGAGTAATCCTGATATGCCCATTTTCTTACTCACTATTTTTATTTATTTGTGAATCAATCATTTTAATGGTGTTATTAGACAATGCAAGAGCATATTGTCCTGAATAACCACATGACAAAGGCTCTGCCTTGTATAAATTCCCAACAAATCGCTGTAAAAAAAATCTCGAAAGATCAACAGACCCTAGCTTGAACTAAAATATCTTATTCAAAATGTCTTCATCATTCAACATTGGGTGCTGGTCAGTTTCAAGGCTTGCTGATTGGAATTGTGCCTTCATTGAGGCGACCCAATTTTTAGCACGAGGGGTGAGCTTATCTCCTTTAGTTTGCATATGACCACGCACCAGTAAAACGCCCATGTCAGCACCCTTGTATATGTATTCACCAGGTCCCAGAATACGAAGGAAAAAAGCTTCATCCATACTTGAAACGTTACTCCAGTCTGCGGTGCGGCGAACTAGTTCCACATCGTTATTTTTGTTGGTTTTCCAGATCCCAGAACGAGGTACTTGGTTGAGGATTCTCACGTCGTCACCCGTATGTTTAAAAATAACATGACTCCAAGTATCATATTCACGCCAGCGTTTTTGAATATCCTTAATATTTATCTCATAATCGATGTCCATATGTTCGAGCAAGTGAAACATAAGTAATGGCACACCACCATACTTTTGGGTGAGTAGGTTAGTAATTGGAGACGCTCCACTAATACGAGGATTGAGCTCTCCCAGATACATACGACCATCTTTTTTATCAATCAGATAATCGATACAAAAAGTACCTTTGTACCCTTCTTTATAAAGGCGTTCACCAAATTTTTTCACCATGCGTTCTAACTTAGTTCGGGCACTATGATTAAGAATATTGACGAAGCCTTCATTGCCACACCAGCCACCTTTATATGGCGTTAATTCTTTATGACCAACTAACTCGCTTAGAATAGGGCCAACGATGGTACCGTGTTTGGTTGCTACCGCTTCAACCGTACCACAGCGAGGGTCAATGCGTTTCATCACTTTAATTTCTTGGCCAATAATAAGCTTTTCATATTGTTGCCAATCTTTTGCAGATGAAATAAAGAAAGTTGTTTTACCTGAGTCGCCATAAGGTGTTTGTACAACTAAGTCTTTGCCCAACTTTGCTGGTTTAGCCAATGTTAATAAATCTTGATAACTTTCTGCATGACCTAATACATTAGGAACACTAGCCACACCAGCTTCATTTGCCATTTGTGTTGTAACAATTTTGGAGTCTAATCGGTTGCGTAACTCATATGAAGGCATTGCCATATTAATACCCATATCTTTTACAAGTTGTTCAGTTTTTTGATCAAACATTACTGCCAGCATATGACCACCAACTTCTCGCTTGGCCATATATTCATTAGTCTCTTGGTGCTTTATTAAATGATTAACAACATCTTCTAAACAAGTAAACTCAGGTGCTATGCGGTCTTTTGGAGTAAATACACGATGATGGACACCATCAAAACAGTCAAAATAATTTATATAACGTAGCGTTGGCACTAATTGTCCTAAACCCAAAATATTAAAAGGTGAAGCTGAAACAAAATAAATTGGTTTTTTATAAGTGCGAAAAAATTTGTAAATATCTGTCAAACCATTAAGTTTTTTCATAGCTATGATCTCTTTTAGTCCGATGCTGTTGTAATGCAATAAGTTGATGCCATTGGTTTTATGCTGATAAATTTAATTATTATTCGGAACTAGATTCCTTTAATTTTTCCTCAATGATAAATATCTATAGTATTTACTTGATATTGAATGAATATTCACCAGCATGGTTAATATACAGAGTTCAAAAACTAAACGCTTCATTTTAGCTATTCCTATATATTGTTCAGCATTAACCTTAGGGTATGGCTTATTAAAATAAGTTTTTTAATAAATGAAATCGTTTAATAGCTTTGTTATAAAAATTAAAAAAACAGATGCAAAATGACAATAAAGCTCTCTAAACTTCTATCTGTTATCTAGGGGCTGTTGACCTTTCGCGGTTAAATTTTGTTCGCCTATTTAAAAGAAAGTAAACCGCTTTTAGCCGAATCCTTTGGACAGCGTTTGTTGGTCATTTTAGCTTGTGTACATTTATAATGTGTAGGGGGTTAACTTGAGGTTATATGTTATCGATAAAAGGCTCTTACTTAATGTTTTGAGTTGTTGATAGAGTTTGCTAAATTACTGTCTAATTGAAGTGATTTTTTTGATCTAATATAAATCGATTTATTATTTCAGAAAAAAAGACGCAACAGCCTACAATTAATCGATAAACCTTTATTAGGACAAAATTATTATGACGCCATTTGGAATCGCTGGCATACAAATGAATCTACACCATGTCAATAATGTTGATGCTATAGAAGAACGTATTGATGTACTCATGAGTTTATACCCATGGGTAGAAATGGTCTTAATCAGTGAGTTAGCTGCTCATGGTCCATTACATGATTTTGCTGAAACAATGCCAGGGGTAACCGAAGAACGTTTTTGTGAAATGGCACGTAAGCATAATATTTGGCTAATACCCGGATCGTTTTTTGAACTACGCGATGGTGCTATTTTTAATACCGCTCCAGTTATCAACCCACAAGGTGAAGTGATTGCCAGACATCGAAAGCTTTTCCCGTTCTGCCCCTTTGAAGAAGGAGTCGAGGCAGGCGATGAGTTTGTTGTGTTCGATGTGCCTGATGCAGGTCGATTTGGTTTATGTATTTGTTATGATATGTGGTTTCCTGAGGTGCTTAGAGAATTAACATCAATGGGTGCTGAAGTCATTTTACACCCAGTGTTAACCGGCACTAATGACCGAGAAATAGAGCTAAATCTTGCGCGTAGTAGTGGCGCCTTATTTCAAAGTTATATTATCGATATCAACGGGCTAGGTGTAGGTGGCGTTGGTCAATCCTGTATTATTGATCCCTCTGGTCACGTTATTCATCAAGCAGGTGAAACTAATGAGTTTTTAGTCACAGAACTTGATTTTGATTTAGTTCGTCGTCAAAGAGAAGTTGGGTTACGAAGCTTAGGTCAGCCTTTGAAAAGCTTTAGAGATAGGAAAGTCGACTTTACTGTTTATAATAAAGAACAACGTGATAATAGTTATCTGAATAGTTTGGGTCCAATGCAAAAGCCAACGAGAACGGCTAAAGCTAAAAAGGCAATAGAGCCGAGCTTAATGATGCAACCAATTGTAAGTGTAACTCCCCTCGTTCCCCCCATAATTATTCCTGAAGTTGAGCAAGTCGAACTGCCTTATGAACCTGTAGCAACAAAAATACTATCGCCAACTCACCTTGATTTGCCATTAAGTAATGATCCGATGAATACCACTACCCCAAACATTGAGCAAACAGAGTGTAATGATGAACATTTGGGGATACATAAACATGTATCTGCTGAGAATACTGAATGTATTGATATTAATAGTAATTCAAGTGTTATAGACCAAACAATTGAAGCCGATAAAATAAACCCGGTAAGTAAAGTTGATGAAGCAGAAGAAAGTTTACCTGTTAAACATGAAAGTAGAGGCCAAAAAAATGAACAGGATAATAACCTAGTCGAGAAAAAAGATGATAAAGAATTGGGCTGGGTAAAAGGCGCTGCAGCTCAACTCAAACAATACATTAAATCATGATCGAATCGCCTGAATTTTTAAGCTTTTCGTCTCAAAAAGAGCACTTTGTTGGTCAAAAATTAGCTGTAATTTATGCTCGAACTTGGCCAAACTATCATCGTTGGCTAAATCGAGCGCCTGAACAAATCACAGCAGAACAAGGGCGAACTAAGTTGCAAGCGTATATGCCAGAACTACTTGCTACTTATGATAACCTATGGACCGCCTTTGGTGGGGATGAAAAAACAGGTGCCTTTTTAAGTTTATATAAACCACCTACTTTTCGCTCTGGTTGCTCACAAGCTTGTAAGATCACAGGTGAGTTCGAACTGGTAAGAAATTACGATTTTCCATCAAAATTATGTGATAAATTATTACTGCATACTAATTGGAATGGCACGAAAGTAATAGCCATGACTGATTGTTTATGGGGTGTTCTTGATGGTATGAATGAATATGGTTTAGCTGTTTCACTTGCCTATGGTGGGCGGTATAAACATGGTGATGGTTTTGCCATTACGCTGGTTTTACGTTATATCCTTGAGTTTTGCCAGAACAGCGAACAGGCTATAGCAAAATTACAGTCAGTGCCTATTCATATGGCTTACAATATCACATTACTAGACCGTCAAGGCGTTAGTAAAACGGTAGTTCTCTGTCCAGGAGAAGAAATTCAAGTCACTTCATTATCTTTTGCTACTAATCATCAACCAGGTGCAATTATTGAAGGCGTTGATGTTATTGCCGACAGTTATGCACGAGAGCAATTTATTGCTACTCGACTAGCCGACCCTAGACAACAAGAGAGCTCTTTGGTAAGTATTTTCCTTGAATCCCCCTTATTGAGAAAAGCAAGTGACTGGCAAGATTGGGGAACACTGTATACTGCAAGATATCTCCCTTTATCCGGCTCTGTAGAGTTGCACTGGCCAAATGGTCAAGTACTTAGCAATAGTTTTGATCATTTTGTTGAAGGTAGTATTAGTGTTAGTTCACCTGCTTATTTTTAATATAAAGCAGTGTGTTTTATAAAGTTAATCACAGTCTTTACCAATCAAAAAAGACAATATAAAATTGATACTAAAGCATTTAAAAAGAGGTGTCACGCTGGTTAATAACCTGGCTCTGACCAACCACTTCAAATGAATATTAAACATAAGGGAGCTAACGATTAATCTTTTAGTCACTTTTTTACAAAGTATGTCATGACTTAAAAGTATGTTTAAGTCATGAAAGATAGACTAAAAATATAAACGTAATACAGTTTCAGCCACACAAGCTAACCGTTTACTGTTTTCAACTTCAATACTTACTTCATTAACCACTTCGATACTACGCTTCATAGGCACTAAGTTGACTAATTTAATGCTGGCCCTAACACGCGTACCCGCTTTAACCGGATAAGGAAAGCGCACTTGATTTAAACCGAAGTTAATAACCATCTTTGCTTCAGGATAGGGATTATTATCCAAATCAACTGAATTAGTTAATTTTGGAATTAATGATAAGGTTAAAAACCCGTGTGCTATTGTCGCTTTAAAGGGCGACTCTTTCGCTGCACGTATAGGGTCTGTATGAATCCACTGTTTATCACCTGTCACTTCTGCAAATTGATCAATACACTCTTGCTCTACCGAGTGCCACTCGCCTACAAAGGTTACGGTATCCATTTTTTCAAGAAGGCTTTTATACGTTTTTTCTGCTTGTGGTACTTGTATCAATACCTCTTCGGTTTTACTTTCTTCCGTATCAACGGGACTAAATTGAGAGAACCACGGGTTATTTAGCGTATTTCTAAAAGGCATTGTGATTTTGTTATTGAATAAATTTGATAAGTTCTTAAATTTAGGCTCTAACTTGGCAATGAACTGATCATTCTGGTGTTGTAAATTTCTTCTTTTTTCTCTAATAAATGCTATAACTTTCATATAGAAACCTTATCTAAATCCATTTCTGTGAGGATTTTATATACACTTGAAAACTATTAAATTTATAGCTTTAATAAATTTAATAGAAAGGCCTAAGCTGAATAGTTAAGCCTTTCTAAATGACTAAAGCTAAGCCTCTTCATCTTCTACGCGTACGCCCCATACATCATGTTCATCGGCATGAATAATTTGTACCCAAATTTGATCGCCAGGCTTGGCATCATAATCATCGGACAAATAAACTTTACCATCAACTTCGGGTGCATCCATATAAGAGCGCCCTACCGCGCCAAGAGAATTAACTTCATCAATTAGAATTAAATATTCTTGGCCAATGCGTGCTTGTAGTTTATCCGCACTGATTTTCGCTTGTACTTCCATAAAGCGCTGTAAGCGATCTTCCATTACTTCATCTGACACATGATCAGGTAAATCATTGGCAGTAGCACCTTCAACAGGTGAGTATTTGAAACAACCAACACGGTCTAATTGCGCTTCTTCTAAAAAGTCTAATAACTCTTCAAACTCTTCTTCAGTTTCACCAGGGAAGCCAACAATAAAGGTTGAACGGATCACTAATTCAGGACAAATTTCTCGCCATTTGGCAATGCGCTCTAATACTCTATCTGAACTGCCAGGACGTTTCATCAGCTTTAAGATGCGTTTATTGGCATGCTGAAAAGGTATATCTAAATACGGCAGTATTTTACCTTCAGCCATTAATGGAATGATTTTATCAACGTGCGGATATGGATAAACATAATGCAAACGTATCCAAACGCCCTGCTTCGCTAATTCTTCACATAACTGCTGCATATGCGTTTTAACTGGCATGCCATCCCAAAAGTCTGTTTTATGTTTAACATCAACACCATAAGCAGACGTATCTTGCGAGATAACCAACAACTCTTTTACACCAGAATCAACTAAGCGTTTTGCTTCACCTAACACATCACCTACTGGGCGAGAGTCTAAATCGCCGCGCATTGATGGAATAATGCAGAAGGTACAACGGTGATTACAGCCTTCTGATATTTTCAAATAAGCATAATGTTTAGGCGTAAGCTTAACCCCTTGCGGAGGCACTAAATCAATAAACGGATTATGTTCAGGTTTAGCGACATGCTTATGCACTTGGCTTAATACTTCATCGTAAGCATGCGGGCCAGTTACCCCTAAAACGTTAGGATGAAGTTCAATAATTTCGTCTTTTTTAACACCTAAACAACCGGTAACCAACACTTTACCATTGGCAGCTAACGCTTCACCTATGGTATCTAAAGACTCTTGCACCGCAGAATCAATAAAACCACAGGTATTTACAATCACTAATTCAGTATCATCGTAGCTATTGGTTACATCATAACCCTCTGTACGCAGCTGCGTAAGGATGCGCTCAGAATCGACTAAATTTTTTGGGCAGCCGAGCATACTTACACCAAGCCTAAATTAATTTACACTTCCCCCTGAAGCTATTTTAGTAAAATAAAAGTGGTATCTGTTATCACCATAAAACAACAAATTTACCGACTTTTATACAGATTAAATATGGTCTTAGTAAAACAGTTTAGTGTAAAATAAGTTTTTGATATCTAATATATCACTCTTGTGATTACTCACAATGTAATGAATCTACCGGTTTGGCTGTTGCTGCTCGATAAGCTATAACCATTACTGTTATGTAAGCGATCACTAAACTAAAAACAGCACTTAACATAAAGGCGCTATAGGGCATATTAATGCGGTAAATAAAATTATCCAACCAATCTCGCATTAAAAAATATGCTAAAGGTAGTGCAATAAAATTGGCAATAATGACTAAGCTTGAAAATTGATTTACCAACATAAAACATAACTGCCCCGTACTCGCGCCTAATATTTTACGTACTGCTATTTCTTTCACTCTGCGTTGGGTATTAAATGCTGCTAAGCCAAATAAACCAATGGCGGTAACCACAGTAGCTAATAAGGTAAAGACATTTAACAGGTCTGTTTGCTGGTTTTCATTACGATAGCTTGAATCAAATAGGTCTGTTATCCAATCATATTTGAAGGCTAAATCAGGCGCTAAACCTAACCATATTTGTTCAACATCTTTTAAGCCTTGCAAACTTGCGCCCGCTTTAAAACGAATTGACGTCCAACGTAATGATAAGTCTTTTGGCTCTGCCGATAGTACATAGGTCATTGGTGGTACTGTATTCTTTACATTGACATAGTGACTGTCTTCAACCACACCAATAATTTGATGATTATGCATACCGTCTTGACCGCCACCTAAAGTGAGCAGTTGACCAACGGCCTCTTCTGG
>MAAF01000109.1 GCA_002163005.1 Colwellia psychrerythraea
TTAATGTTTGGTCAATGCGGATAATTTCACTGTTGATAAAACCAAAGCGCTGATATGGAAAAGCGTCAAAACGCAAACGGGTGTTATTGCCAACTTGAATAAAACCAGCAGAGCGTGTTGGCAGTAATAACTCAGCAATAAGTTCTGAGCCTTCAGGTAATATGTGCAATAGCGGTTTAGATTGTGCTATTGATTGCGATAAGGTCTCACCTTCGACAACTTGAACACCTGTTATTACACCGTTATTGCTTGCGGTGATAGTGTATTTATAATTACTCGCCACTTGAGCTAATTGACGTTGAAGATCGGCTTGTTGGCGTTTAAGGTTGTTAATACGTAAGGTATATTGCTGAGGAATATTTTTAATATTAAAGGCAAGCTGGTTTAATTGGTTTTGATGCTGAAGCAACAGACGGGCTATATTTTGTTTTTCTTGTTTGGCTTCAAGTAGTGCTTGCTGTTGGCGATCTTTTTCTAAGTTAGACACATAACCATTTTTGTTAAGTTGATTGAAATCTAACTGTTGCTCACTCAACAGTGTTAACTTTTCATCAGCCAATGCTAGCTGATCTTCCAGTGCAACTTTTTCATTATCTAACGCTATATTTTGAGCGTGGAGATTAGATAATTCTTGTGTTTTCAAAGTTTGATGTTGCGATATTTCATCAATTAGTAAATTTTCTTGAGCATTCAGTTGTTCGGCAAGTTGTGTGCTTAAATCAATACCATTGTTATTGTTTTGTTGAACGATAATAGTCGCAAGTGATTGACCTTTAACAACCTTATCACCTTCTTTTACCCATAATTTTTCTATGGTACCGCCTTGGTTAGCAAAACTTTTAATAACACCTTTATTTGGCATTAAAAAACCACGGACGGTTTCTTTACGAGAATATTCAGCACTAAAAAGGAAAGTAACAATGGCAAAAGCAATTGAGACTAAAATCAATACAGTTAGTTTGATCGATAATGGTTGAGCTAAGGTAATAGCACCTGTTAAACGCTCATTTTGATGGGAAATAGCTTCCTTTCTAAACAGTGACATATCAATCCTTTGAATATGTAGTCGATAAAGTTACATCTATTAAAAAAACTTCGTCTGGTATTCATAATAGCTAAAAATAAATATAAATAAAGCCAGATCTACAAAAAATAAAAACATTAATATAAAGGCGTTTAATATCAGCGACTTAAAATATGACATATGGTGAGATATTTTAAAACGATCTTCAAGTCTATTCAAATTAGAGTTAGATAAATTTAAACAAGACAAAAAAAAGCACTTGTTTATAAAATAAACAAGTGCTAAGTATCAACATGGTATGTTATTGACGATATTCTACTTCAACATCGTAGTCATCTTCATCCCAGTCGTCATCATCTAAGTCGTCATTTAAGGTATGAGCAGCGATAGTTTCTTCATGATAGGTATCCCATTTAAACTCAACAGTTTTACCATCAATCACTTCTTCCTCTTCAGGAGGTAATTCTTCAATAAAGGTCATCACTTTTTGTGTCAACTCTTTAGTACCTAATCGATTAAATGCAGAGATGCTATGCACCTCACCTTTCCAATCAAGGCCAGCTAGAATAGTATCAGTAATTTCTTTCGCTTCTTCTTCTAGCACTAAATCAAGTTTATTAAAGACAATCCAGCGAGGTTTTCCTGCCAGCTTTTCATTATGTTGCTCTAGCTCGCTGATAATTACTTTAGCGTTCTCTAACGGATCTGAGCCATCAACAGGCATAATATCAATAACGTGTAATAAGATACGACAACGCTCAAGATGTTTTAAGAACTGTGTTCCTAAACCTGCGCCGTCTGCCGCCCCTTCGATAATTCCTGGAATATCAGCAATAACAAAACTACGCTGCGTATCTAAACGTACTACACCTAAATTAGGCACTAAGGTAGTAAATGGATAATCAGCTACTTTCGGCGTTGCTGCTGAAACACTGCGTATTAACGTAGACTTACCTGCATTAGGTAGGCCTAACAGACCAACATCAGCAAGTAACAGTAACTCTAGTTTAAGGCTGCGAATTTCACCTGGTGTTCCATCAGTTCTCTGACGAGGCGAACGGTTAGTACTACTTTTAAAACGTAAATTACCTAAACCATGCCAGCCGCCTTTAGCAACCAGTAGTTTTTGGCCTTTATACGTTAAATCACCGATTTGCTCACCGGTGTCTTGATCAACAGCGCGAGTTCCAACAGGTACTTTTAGTACTAAGTCGTCAGAGCCTTTACCCGTACAGTTTTGGGGTTGACCATTTTGGCCACGTTTAGCACGATGAAAACGTTCAAAACGGTAATCTATTAAGGTATTTAAGCCTTCGTCAGCCATTAAATAAACATCGCCGCCATCACCGCCATCACCACCATTAGGGCCGCCATACTCAATAAATTTTTCTTTACGGAAACTGACACAGCCGTTGCCGCCATCACCCGCTTCAACTCTGATCTCAACTTCATCAACAAATTTCATGGAATCTCAATAACCCTAATATGGTAATTTTTGTTCAATTATCGCTAGTATAAACTATTTTTGACTGACTAAAAATGATTCTTAACTTGTCAAAAAAAAACTAAAAAAAAACCTCGCTATGAAGCGAGGTTTTTGGAGTGTTAAGTTGTTATTAGTCAGCGATGATGCTAACAAACTTACGACTCTTTGGACCTTTAACTTCAAATTGTACTTTACCGTCAGATAAAGCAAATAAAGTATGATCTTTACCGATACCCATGTTGCTACCAGCGTGGAAACGAGTACCACGTTGACGAACAATAATGTTACCAGCTAAAACAGATTCACCACCAAAGCGTTTAACACCTAGGCGTTTTGCTTCTGAATCGCGACCATTTCGAGTACTACCCGCAGCTTTCTTATGTGCCATGTCTAAATGCTCCTATTAGCCGTTAATACCAGTAATCTTCACTTCAGTGAACCATTGACGATGGCCCGCTTGTTTACGTGAATGCTTACGACGTTTAAACTTAACGATAGTAATTTTAGGAGCACGAGCTTGTGTAACAACCTCAGCAACTACTTTACCACCAGCAACGTAAGGCGCGCCTACATTGATGTTATCGCCATTAGCGATCATTAAAACGTTATCAAATTCTACTGTTGCGCCTACTTCAAGCTCAAGCTTTTCTAGACGAACTGTTTGTCCTTCGGTTACACGATGCTGTTTACCACCGCTTTGGAATACCGCGTACATAGCTACTCCGTACTGCGTCATTATATATGTGACGCTAATTTTAAAAAATATAGGTCGCGAATTCTACTCGAAGAACATAACAAGGGCAAGTCTAAAAGCGATCATTTATTAACTTTATTGGCCATTTATGCTTTTTAATTACTTTTACGCTAAGAAATTAGAACAAAGCCACCGGAAAGCTACTTTTGCCTAAAATTTAGTGTAAACTTTGCCATATCAACTAATTGAATACATTTGATTATTAACTAGTCAAAATAGCTAAAGAAAAGTGGTATGGGCAATAAAGAAAATATTAAAGCAATACAGGCATTAGCACAAAGCGATATGACAGCAGTAAATGATCTTATTTATGATCAATTACAATCTGAGGTCGCACTCATTAATCAGCTCGGTATATATATTGTTAACGGTGGCGGAAAGCGTATGCGCCCTATGTTAACGGTTCTAGCTGCTAGAGCATTCGCGTACCAAGGTGAAAAACATTGGGAAATTGCGGCAATTATTGAGTTTATTCATACAGCAACGTTACTCCATGATGATGTCGTCGATGAGTCAAATATGCGCCGTGGCAGAGAAACGGCCAATGCTCTATTTGGTAACAGCGCCAGCGTATTAGTCGGTGACTTTCTTTATACCCGCTCTTTCCAAATGATGACTAAATTGGGTGATATGCGCATTATGGATATTTTATCTGAGGCCACTAATATAGTAGCCGAAGGTGAAGTATTACAGTTAATGAACTGCAATGATGCAAGCACCACCGAAGAAAGCTATATGCAGGTCATTTATTGTAAAACAGCTAAACTGTTCGAGGCAGCGACACGTCTTGCTGCCGTCATAGCGAAGCAAGATGATAAAGTAGAACAAGCCATGGCTGATTATGGTAAGTACTTAGGTACAGCATTCCAGTTAGTTGATGACATTATGGACTATACCGCCGACGCTAAAGAGATGGGCAAAAATATCGGTGATGATCTTGCTGAAGGTAAACCAACGTTACCATTACTTTATGCCATGAAGCACGGTAATGATGCCCAACAGAAATTAATTAAAGAAGCCATTGAACTTGGTAATGGCATGGATAACCTTGAGTTGATTCTTGAAGCGATGGAAGAAACTGGTTCTTTGCGTTATACCCAGCAACAAGCTGAAATTGAAGCAGACAAAGCTATTAAGGCACTCGACGTCATTGCTGACAGTGAGTACAAACAAGCACTCATTGCCTTGGCTCATATCGCAGCAAATAGAAGTCACTAGCTTTAACGTTTAACCCCATAATTTTTTTACTAAAATTTAAACATAAAAAAAGGCGCTGTTATCAAAGATAACAGCGCCTTTTTATTTGGTATTTTATGGCTTATTAGCTAGCCATAAAATCAACACCTTCTTTGATGTCTTTCTTTAATGTATCAAGCATATCTTCTTTAGCTTGTTGCTCAAAAGCACTTAACTCACCGTAAGGTAAAATTTCGCTAACACCGTTAACGCCTAGACGTACAGGTTGTGCGAAAAATTGTGCATCTTCGCCGTTACCTTCAACGTATGCGTAATCAACAACATCTTCACCTTGTAGGCCTTTAACCAAAGACATACAAAAACGTGCTGCAGCAGCACCCATAGAAAGTGTAGCAGAACCGCCACCCGCTTTTGCTTCAACTACTTCAGTACCTGCATTTTGGATGCGAGGAGTAAGCGTTGCAACTTCTTCATCAGAGAAAGTAGCACCTTCAACTTGAGATAGTAATGGTAAAATAGTTGTGCCTGAGTGACCACCAATAACGGGTACTTTAACAGTAGCAACATCTAAGCCTTTAAGCTCAGCAACAAAAGCTTCACTGCGGATAACATCTAATGTAGTAACACCGAAAAGACGAGCAGCATCATAAGTACCCGCTTTTTTGAATACTTC
This sequence comes from Colwellia psychrerythraea, assembly GCA_002163005.1. Lineage (GTDB taxonomy): Bacteria > Pseudomonadota > Gammaproteobacteria > Enterobacterales > Alteromonadaceae > Colwellia > Colwellia psychrerythraea_C. The sequence goes on from MAAF01000109.1 coordinate 5,135, forward strand.
TGCAACAATTGGAACAGTGCCGTTAACTGGGTTAGTAATTACACCTACCAACGCTTTAGGACAGCTAGCAACAATGCCTTCAGCTAATACTTTAATAATACCAGCATTTACGTTGAATAAATCCGCACGGTCCATACCTGGCTTACGTGGCATACCTGCTGGGATTAAAACGATATCAGCACCTGTTAACGCACCGTTAAGGTCGTCACGACCAAAACCAGCAACTTTAACGTCAGTTGGGATGTGTGATAAATCTACAGCAACACCTGGAACAACAGGCGCAACATCATATAAAGATAACTCAGAACCTGCTGGTAATTGAGTTTTTAATAATAATGATAATGCTTGACCAATACCGCCTGCGGCGCCTAAAACAGCTACTTTCATGTGATTTCTCCGAAACTAAGTGGGTTTAATTATTGTAAAATTTGTTACTAAAATATTATTCGAGTAAATACGTTAATTTTTTGCTGACCAAAAGATATAGCATAAGCAAGTAAAAAACAATTGTTATACTCTATTACTCAGATATTAACTTTCAGTATTCTGATGCGATGACGTATACTATCTTTATTTATACTGATTACAAACGCCACTTTAGTCTACTACAGGGTTGATTACGTATTATGAGCGGTTTACAAAAACAAGAAGCACTAGTACAAGAATTTAAAGATTTGTTAAAACAAGAACAGTTTGGTTCTCAAGGTGAAATCGTTGATGCACTGAAAGCCAATGGCTTTGACAATATCAGTCAATCAAAAATATCTCGTATGCTTAGTAAATTTGGTGCAGTAAGAACACGAAATGCTCGCCAAGAAATGGTCTATTGTTTACCTGCTGAATTAGGCGTACCCACCGCACAAAGCCCACTTAAGCAGTTAGTTTTAGAAATAGAACACAATGAGGTTATGATCATCATTCAAACGAGTCCAGGTGCTGCGCAATTAATTGCCCGACTACTTGATAGTTTAAGTAAAAGTGATGGTGTACTTGGTACTATTGCTGGTGATGATACGATTTTCATTGCGCCTAGCGATGTCAGTAAAATTAATGAAACCATCAAAAAATTAGAACAACTCTTCTCTAAAAACTTAACCTAAACTCTGCTTAAACAGCATTTAGGTTAGTTAGAACTGTTTTTATATTGCTGAGCAAAGCTTGTCCTGTAACAGGCTTAGACATATGTAAGTTCATTCCCGCTGCTAAACTTTGCTGTTTATCTGCTTCTCGAGCATGGGCTGTCATGGCAATGATGGGTAAATATTGATACTTACTTTGCGCTCTAATATGTTTAGCGGCGGTGAGTCCATCCATAATCGGCATTTGTATATCCATTAACACGACATCAAAATTGTGTTTTGCTAAGAGTTCTAAAGCGCCTTGACCGTTATCCGCTATTGTCACTTTAGCATGCATGTTTAATAACAACTCTTTAGCAACTAATTGGTTAACTAAATTGTCTTCCACCAATAAAACTGACACGCCTTGTAAACTTTCCTCATCATTCGTAATTAAGCATTCTTGCCCGTTAGCTGTTTCTTTTTTTATGATTACTGTCTCTTGATACTCTTGAGCATTATCAACAGTTACTCTTAAACTTTTACCCTGCTCGGCTGAGTGTTCATCTTTGTAAAATAATGCTTGTGATATTTGGTCAAGCGCATAACGAAATAAAGGCATATCAACTAATAGATAGGGTATAGACAATTGATCTAAATAGTTGCAAGCTTTATTGCTTAGTTGCGTTAATGCAGGCTGACACAAACAGAGTAATCTAAACTCAGCTAAAGGTACTATTAACTCTTGAAGACTTTGCTGCTCAACAAAGTCTGCTTCACCAATAAGTAAGACGCTATTTTCTGCAATGTCTAGCTGACATAACGCTTCAACACTACTAACGGTGTGTAACAGCCAATTCATTTTAGCAATACTTTGAGTAAAGCTAGCTGAAAGTGATTGATCTACTGCATAAATAGTAATATCAGAGAGTAAAGGCTGACTTAATTCTGCGGGTAAATTAGTCATCGTTTCTTCTTCGACTCGTTGAGCTGAAGTATCCACGCTCGATGTGCTTTGCTTATCCAACATATCAAGTTGCACTATTTGAAATGGCAAAACAAAACTAAGCTCACTGCCTTGCCCTAATTGGCTAGTAAGTTTGATCTTACCGCCGAGTAGTTTGATAATTTGTTGGCAAATAGATAAACCTAAACCTGATCCTCCGTATTTTCGCGTCATTGATTCATCGGCTTGACTAAAGGCATTAAACAAATGACTTTGATTATGACTCGCAATACCTATACCCGTGTCGCTAACACGAAAGCGTAATTTAGCCACAGTCTCATCTATTGAAAGCACATCAATAGTTAACTTAATCTGGCCTTGTTCAGTAAACTTGATAGCATTATTAAATAAATTAGCCAGCACTTGAACTAGACGCATTTCATCACTGACTACGTTGCTAGGCACATCAGCCCCCATATCAACAATGATCTCAACACGTTGCTGATCGACATTGGTAATATTGAGTTTTAATGCCTTATTAATAATGATGGGTAGATTAACTGCGTCTTGATTGACAATCATTTTACCCGCTTCTATTTTAGATAAATCCAAAAGCTCATCAACAAGATGAAGTAAAGTTGATGAGGCACTTTGCGCATTCACTAAATAATGTTGCTGACGGGTATCAAGAGAAGTATGAGCTATTAAGTCCATCATGCCCTGCATAGCATTGATTGGTGTTCTGACTTCATGGCTCATGTTGGCAAGAAACTGAATTTTCACTCGGTTGGCATACTCAGCTTGATCCCTTGCTTTTTCCAATGCTGCTTGTGTTGTTTGCTGTAACGTCACGTCATGAAAAATACTAATAGAGCCGAGAATATTACCTTGTTCATCAGTAAACTGATTACAATAACCCTGATAGATAAACTCCCCTGCTTTAATCAATGCTTGCTGAGGGTAAATATCATTATTAATAGCATTTAATATTTTAATTTCTTCAGCCAAAGGGACTGGCATAAAGCTGGCTGAGTTAATCCCTAACATTTGTTCAACAGAATGATTAGCCAAGCGTTCAAAAGCCTTGTTACACCCCATTAATAAGCCGTTGGGGTCATTAAAGACAATCAACTCAGGAATTGCATTCATCACCGAGCGTAATAACGCATAATCACGTTGATGCTTAGCACTTGTTTCCTGTAGCGCTTTAGTCTTTTCAATAACACGGCTATCTAACACATCATTTTGATCGGTAAGCTGTAATAATAAACTACGGTTTTGAGCAAATAACTCTTCAACCACTTGAAACCAGTGTAACCAGTCCGCTGCAGGAGCAACCTTACCAGGATCGCCTTCAGCACAATATTCAATATGACTTATAAATTCAGTCGTTGGTTTAATAAAGGTACGCTTGGTCATGGTATTAACTAACATCAGAAATGCCAGTAAGCCAATAAACAGCATCGCAAAAACAAAAATAAAATCACTATACTGGGGCGCTGAAAAATCCTCATACTGTTGATACTTAAGTAAGGTCCAACCATTAACCGTAAGCAGCTGTTTTTCAATAAACCAATCACCTAAGCGCTCAGTATCACCTATGGTAGCTAAATGTTTAGCATTAAGGCCTTGCAGTGACTCAGGTAACAAATCTTGCCAAGAAGCACGGTAGCTTAGCGACTCTTTCCCAAGACGCTTTGAAAGTAGAACATCATTATTTGCATTATATAAAACAAAACCTTGATTACTTGATTCTAACTCGGGCAAACTGGCATGCAAACGCGATAAATTAAGATCAATAACTATTGAGCCTAGTAGCTTGTCCTGATAAAAAACACCTGTACCTAATGAAGCGTTCATACCGCCGCCCGCCGCATCTAGGTATGGAGGAGACCATATAACACGATTGTTTTTTGGTGTTAATCCTCGCATGGATTGGTTATGTGGGCTATTTAGAGCTTTTTCACTGAATTGCCATATTTCACGGTCAACCCAAGGATAAATATTCACAAAGTTATCCAAGGAAATATAATAAAACCATGTTGCTTCTTTGAGGATATTTTGCGCAGCAACAAATGCAGGCGTTAATGCATTTGCCATAGAGATCTCTTGTTTTTTAAGCTCTCCAAATTGACTCACTTGCCCTATGCCTGTGATATTACTGCTTAAACGTTTACCCTGTTTAATAACATCATGTAGGGGCTTATTTAAATAAAACATCTCTTCCTGTTGCAACAAAGAAGGCATAGGTATGTTTATTTGATTAGGGTGTTTTAGAATATATTCGGCAAACTCTTGTATGCCAACAACGGCTTGAACACTTTGCTCTAGCATAAAGTTTAGCTGTTGAGCTTCTTGCTGAAGTTCAGCCAAACTTTGCTGTTTATGGTGCGCGATTTGATTAAAATAACGAAGTGAGGCAACAGAAAAGGCAATGAGAATAATGACAATAAAGGCAACTACAACGGTGATATTATAGCGTCTAAAAACTGTATTTATGCCCGTTTGGTAATGCACTAAAATGCCTTGATTTTTTGTTTAAATAAACAGATAACTTGATAAGTTAAAGCAGTCACCCGATTTAAACAAGGATTAAACAAACGTTACACAAGGAAAAGTAACGTATTTAACCACGTTACTTTTCCAAACACAGTAAAAGCTATAAATTCTCCTCGGCGAAGGAAGCAAGTCGACTACGTACTACACCGTTTAAGTTAACCGTAGCGGAGCCAGGAAAGTCTTTAAAACGTTCTACAATGTAAGTCAGTCCCGAGGTAACCGCCGTTAAATAGTTACTATCAATTTGCGCCAAATTGCCCGAGCAAACTAATTTAGTCCCTTCACCACAGCGGGTGATAATAGTTTTTAGCTGAGCCGCCGTTAAGTTTTGGCATTCATCAAGCAGTACCAGTGCATTTTGAATACTACGCCCACGCATAAAATTCACTGACTTAAATTGGATATTGGCTTTATCCATAATATAATTTAAGCTGCCATGCATACTTTCATCTTGTTGATGTAAGACTTCAAGCGAATCAGTTATTGCGGCGAGCCAAGGTGCCATTTTCTCTTCTTCTGTACCAGGTAAAAAGCCAATAGACTCAGCAATTTCTGGCGTACTGCGCGTAACAATTATTTTGTCATAAAGACCTCGCTCTATCACTTGTTCTAAAGCGGTTGCTAAGGCCAGTAGCGTTTTACCACTACCTGCTGGCCCGGTAAGAATAACCAAATCAATAGTTGGATCCAATAAAGCATCCATTGCCATGCCTTGGTAAATATTTTTAGCATTAATACCCCAAGCACTTTTCGCTAACAGTCGCTCTCTGCCAAGATCTAATATGGAAATATTATCATCATCCCAGCCAGTAACTTTGCCAGCAAAGCTGTCGCCTTCATCTAATAAGTATTCGTTAATATAAGTTTGCGGAACTGTATCTCGAGCAACATAATGCGTAGTATTTCGCCCCTCAGTCTCGCTATCAACTGTTTGAATATTTTCCCAGAAATCACCTTCAAATTGATGATAGCCTTTAGTCAAAAATTGGATATCATCAATGAGTTGATCCGTTCTATAATCTTCAACATGCGCCAACCCTGCTCCCTTGGCTTTCAAACGCATATTGATATCTTTAGTGACCAAAACAATTTTTTTATCCGGGGTTTTCTTTTGAATATGCAAAGCAGCGTTAATGATGCGATTATCATTCTCATTAAAAGATAAAGTGTGAGCTGTTTTCTCAAGCGCATAATCATTGATAATGGCGAGGCAGCCACTGGGGTGTTGATCATCGTTTTGAGGTAATTTAACACCAGCAAGCACTTGCTCTGGACTGGCATCTCTCAAAGTGTCTTCAAGCGCCCGAATAGCTACTCTAGCGTCACGGCTAACATCTTTTCGCCTATCTTTAATAGAGTCGAGTTCTTCCAGTACAGTCATAGGTACGACTACATCGTGCTCTTTAAAAGATAAAAAAGCGAAAGGTTCGTGTAAAAGGATATTGGTATCTAATATATAGATAATGGGTTGATTAATAGTCTCATCGATTTGAGACGTTTGGGTTACATTACCACTTAACATATTCTCATTATTCATATTCTCTTCAGTCATGAGCAATCTCCGTGAGTCACTGACAAAACAAATATAAAAGAACAATACTGTACTTCAAGTATAGCTTACCCACAGTATTATCTTAATTATCACTAAGCAAGCTTAATTTTTTAATGATTCCGTCTATGATTAAGAGTACTATAGCGCTTTTTTTTTACCCCTAGTTTTTAATGTTTAGTATCGCTCTTAATCAAATATAAAGTAATAACTAAGCAATCGTTGGAGAAGTAAGTTTATGCCATTTCAGGTAGGTCAGCGTTGGATCAGTGACAGTGAATCAGATCAAGGATTGGGTACAGTAACAGGGGTTGAACACCGCTTTGTTAATATTGTTTTCACTGCCACAGGTGAATCTCGTAAATATGCTAAAGATAATGCCCCACTAACGCGTGTTATATTTAATCAAGATGACCTTATTCCTAGCCACGAAGGCTGGTCGTTAAAAGTAATTTCACACAGTGAAGCTCAGGGTATTATCAGCTATGAAGGCATACGCCAAGATACCAATGAGCAAGTAATCCTAAAAGAAGTGATGATAGATCACTTTATTAAATTCAATAAGCCACACGACCGCTTACTTAACAGCCAAGTTGACCGCTTAGATTGGTTTCGCTTGCGTAAAGATTGCTTACAACATCAATACCAACAGCAACAATCTGATTTAACCGGTTTGACCGGTGGTAGAGTTAGCTTGATACCGCATCAACTCTACATTGCTGATGAAGTCGGTAATCGCTTTGCTCCTAGAGTTTTACTCGCCGATGAAGTTGGCTTAGGTAAAACTATTGAAGCGGGGTTAATCATCCATCAGCAATTGGTCACTGGCCGTGCAAAAAGAATTCTGATCATAGTACCAGAATCTTTAATGCATCAATGGCTGGTTGAAATGCTACGCCGTTTTAATCTTAATTTTAGTATTTTTGATAATGAACGCTGTGTTGAAACCAGCCAAGATAATTATGTTGATGGCAAGAAAGCTAATCCCTTTAGTTCAGAACAGTTGGTCTTAGTTAACCTTGGTTTTATCACTAATAATCCACAATGGTATGACGCACTAGTTAGTGAAGATTGGGACTTGATGGTTGTCGATGAAGCACACCATCTAAACTGGCAACAAGATAAACCTAGTATTGAATATCAATGTATTGAACAACTCGCACAAGTTATTCCGGGTGTCTTATTGTTAACAGCAACGCCTGACCAGTTAGGTCATGAAAGCCACTTTGCCCGTTTACGCTTACTTGATGCTGACCGTTTTTATGACTATCAAAAATTTACCGAAGAAGAATCCCACTATAGTGAGGTTGCTGATGCCGCCAATGCTTTAGTCGAAGGTAATAAACTTTCTAGTGAGCAAGAAGCAACACTCACTGATTTATTGAAAGAAACTGATATCAGCGTCCAACTAACTGAGTTAAACCAATCAAATAGCGAGCAATCTGCAAAAGTACGTCAAGGTTTATTAAAACAGTTACTTGACAGACATGGCACGGGTCGTATCTTGTTTAGAAACTCTCGAAATACTATTAAAGGCTTCCCTGCCCGTCAAGTAATGCCTGTTGCGTTGGATATGCCTGAGCAATATCAAGAAAATATTAACGAGTTTATGCTCAGTGACTGCCCTGAAGTTTTAGCTAAATCAAAGCAGGCTAAATATATTTTCACCCCCGAAATGCTCCACGGTTTAGATCAACAAAATGATACTTGGACTGACTTTGACCCTAGAGTTGATTATTTAATTGAGCTGTTACAGTCACTTAAAAAAGAAAAAGTTTTAGTCATTTGTGCTCACGCCCAAACAGCCATTGATTTAGAAGCCGTACTTCGTATTAAAGAAGGTATTCGCAGTGCTGTTTTCCATGAGGGTTTATCAATATTTGAACGCGATAAGGCTGCCGCTTATTTTGCCCAAGACGAAGACAGTGCTCAATTATTGCTTTGTTCTGAGATTGGTAGTGAAGGGCGTAATTTCCAATTTTCTCATCATCTAGTTCTGTTTGATTTACCAAGTAACCCTGATTTATTAGAGCAACGCATTGGTCGCTTAGACAGAATAGGGCAAACAGAGATAATCCGTATTCATGTGCCTTACTTTGCAGATTCGGCACAGCAGTTATTGTTTGATTGGTACCAACAAGGTATGCAAGCATTTGAGCATACTTGTATTACGGGTCGAGTGGTTTTCGAAACCTTCGGAGAGCAATTACTCTCATTAGCATTAACCTGCCAGCAGCAATCAGCTGAAGCAGAATCGCTTATCAGTGGCAGTTGGCAAAAGCATTTAACAATTAAAGCTGAATTAGAATCTGGCCGAGATAAGTTATTAGAGCTGAATTCATCTGGCCAAGGACGTGCCCATGAATTAGTTGAAAAAATTCAACAAGTTGATAATGACATTAACTTGCCTCAATTTATGTTTCAGGCACTCGATGTTTTTGGTGTCCAGCAAGATGATAAAGCTGATAATGCCATAGCCTTGAACCAAAGCGAACACATGCTTAATAGTAATTTCCCATGCTTACCCGAAGATGGCACTACAGTTACTTTTGATAGAGAAACCGCGTTAGTTAATGAAAATTATCAATTATTAACTTGGGATCACCCTATGGTTCGTGGTGTGTTGGACTTGGTCTTAAGCGATGAAATTGGTAATGCCAGTATTGGTTTATTAAAAAATGAAGCACTACCAGTAGGCACTTTCTTCCTCGAGTGTTTATTTACTGTAGAAGCTACTGCACCTGCTCATTTACAGCTAGGTCGTTACTTACCTACTACGCCAATTCGTATTTTGGTAGATAAAAATGGCAATAATTTAGCAGACAAAGTCAGTGAAAAAGTACTTGATAAACAATTGTCACCCGTTAAAAAACAAATGGCATTACAACTTATCAAAGCACTTAAGACACAAATAGCGCCTTTGGTTGCTAAAGCAGAGGCTCATGGCGCGCAGCATATTATTGCAATCCAAGAGAAGTCTTTAACTGCAATGCAAAATAAACTCTCATTAGAGCAACAACGATTAACAGCGTTAAAAGCTATTAACCCAAGTGTGCGCCAAGAAGAGATTGATTTTATTAGTCAGCAACAAGATGAGTTAAGGCACTATATTGATAAAGCGCAATTGACCTTTGAAGCAATTCGCATGATAGTGGTTACTCACTAATGCCTAAACGTTAACTGGCTACACACTAAAAAATTATAGGGCTAAGCTCACATGAGCATAGCCCTTCTAATCTTGGAAAAATAATGAGCGCAAACCCTGATTTTATCTATTTACCACAGATGTCACCTTACCTTGATATTATTTACCAAGATAATGATATTGTTGTCTTAAATAAATCGAGTGGTATTCTGAGCGTGCCAGGTAGATTGCCTGAACATCAAGACTGCTTACAAAATCGTGTGCAGAGAGTTTTACCTACCGCAACGGTCGTGCATAGGTTAGATATGGCCACGTCAGGCATAATGGTCATGGCGTTAAACAAACCAGCACACGTTGCTATAAGCCGTCAATTTGAGCAAAGAAAAACTCAAAAAAGCTACCTTGCCCGGGTGTGGGGTTTAGTCGAACAAAGTGAAGGTAGTGTTGATTTACCATTGATATCAGATTGGCCCAATAGACCAAAGCAAAAAGTTGACCATGAAAACGGTAAAAAATCATTAACGCATTATCGCGTGCTTAGCCATAATGATTCAACAAATGAGCCAGCTAGCACCCTGCTTGAACTGACACCAATTACCGGGCGTTCTCACCAACTTAGAGTCCATATGTTAGCATTAGATCATCCCATATTAGGGGATAGGCTTTATGCGCCTCAAGAAGCATTAATAATGAGAAACAGATTACAGTTACATGCGTTGAAGTTAAGCTTATTTCATCCAAGTACTGAACAAGCGATTACTTTTAATGCGCCGTGCCCATTTATTTAACATTTTTATTTCACGCTTTTTATTCTATGGTCGATATAGGATTACTGGTAACGGGTTAATACCCATGAGACTTAAGACCCTTAAGGAAAAATAGTTGCATAACATAAGTTTGCCTAAAATTAGCCGTAATAAAGTCAGCGCAAAGTTAATGGCTTTACTTATCTGTGCGCTAACTTTTATTTGCTCTACAAACTTTATCTTTGCAGAGGAGCAAAAAGCTGACGCGTCGATAGAAAACACTAAAACGGTAGCAAATAAAACGCCTCCAATAAAAAAGCCTATCGAGCTAACTAAGCAGTATAAAGAAGACCTTAAACATTATTTATCAAGTGATGAGGTAAAGCCCTTGTTAGCAGGACCAGATGATTATTTGACTTTAGTAAAAAGATACACCAGTGCAAACAGTAAAGGTGTCGCGATTTTATTACCTGACTGGCAGCAAGGTGCCACTAACCCAAAAGCAATAAATTATTTACGTAATGTTCTCCCTGCTAAAGGCTGGAGCACTATTGCAATACAACCGAGCAAGAAACCAGAAGGTTATCCCTCATCTGCAATTACAGTAGCGGAACAAAAAAAAGAAAACCAATTAGCCCTAAAAGAGTATAAAAGTAAACTAAATAGTATGATCAATGCCGTCATGAACACGGCAAAAGAATACCCCGGTATAGTACTGGTTATTGCTCAAGGGAATAATGCCGCCTTCTTGGTAGATTTATACAACCAAGACGGAAGCCAGCGACCCAATGCACTCATTATGTTAAGTAGCTATCGACAGAGTAATCATGCACTCGTTAACAATGTAAATGAACACTTTGCACATCAGTTAGCTTTGACTGAACTACCGGTACTCGACCTTTACCTTAAGCATGATAATCCACTCGTGCTGTCCACTGCAGCACAAAGAAAGGCCTTTTCGACGCAAGAAATGAAAGTATATTACCGCCAGCGTCAGTTAAACAATACCGTTACCGGTTATTATCCGGAAGAAGAATTATTGATTCAAATTAATAGTTGGCTCAAAGCTATTGGCTGGTAAGCTCATACCATCATAAAAGAGAAAAGCTATTCAATATTAAATAGCCTTAAGCATACTTTAGGGGTTATTTATTCTGTTTCTCAATCAAGTCATATGCAGCTTGAATTTCTTGTGTTTTTTGTTTAGCACTTTCCATCATTTCTGGTGGTAAGCCCTTAGCCATTAATTTATCAGGGTGATGTTGAGACATTAATTTTTTATAAGCCTTTTTAATTACTCGCATTTCTGAGTTTTTATCAATGCCGAGTACTTTAAAAGCGTTATCTAATTGCTGACCACTAGCAGGTATATTTCCTGCCCCCTGTTGACGATAACCCCGGCCGCTTTGTTGTTGATGGAAATTAGCGCCAGCAATAATCATTTCTAGTAACTTATCAAGTTCACCAGTCGAATAACCTAACAATTTTGCTATGGTGTGCAAAACAGAACGCTCTGCGTCATCTAATTCGCCATCACTAAAGGCAACTTGAACTTGTATTTCTAAAAACATTAGCAACAAATCATGTCTATTGCCCATCAAACGTTTAAATTTAACAAGACGGTCTTTGAGCGGAAAACCTGCGGATTTGCCTTCACGAAAAGCATCTTGTGCTTGCTCGCGTAACTCACTACTTAGCCCCAGTTTGTCCATATAAGCACTAGCGAACATAATTTCATGACTAGTCACTTTTCCTTTGGCTTTGGCAACATGTCCCATCACTGAAAAAGTGGTATAGAAAAAAGCGGCTTGCCGAGCTATCTCATCTTCTTTGCCGCCGGCTAACCCATTGAAATTAAAACCTCGGCCACGATCAAACATATGACCGAGCCAAAGGCCCAACAAAGCACCAAACAAGTTTTTACTGAGCATAAAGCCAAACAAAAAACCTAAAACCTTACCCCAAATATGCATTTTTAAGCATTCCTTAACAATAATATCTAGCCTACAGATGAACTATGACATAAGAAGTTAGTCCAACTGAAGAAATTGCTATATCATAAAGCAATTAGCCGTTAAAATACTTGATTCATCGCTATAAAATCAATTTATAAATACTTTCACCATTTTCGGACAATAAATGCTTTTTTCCCGTACATTAAGTTTTGCTCTCGTTGCACTATTAGTTTGCTTATCAGAAGTCGCTCAAGCTAATGAAGAAACAAAAAATCAATCACCTGAAACTAGAGTAATGCTGTGCCCGTTACCCGTCTTTGATGATATTGCCAAAGGAATACCTGACGTTGTTGATAGCACTATTCGTATATCCTCTTTACAGGCAAGTATCGAACAAGACCAAGTAGCATTGTTTAACGGTTCTGTTATTCTGGTAGATAAAGGTCAGAAAATCATTGCTGACCAGCTTTCCTTTAATCGTTTAAAAATGCAGATAGAAGCCATTGGAAATATTCATTACCAAGGCAAACAAATCAATATTTTTGCCAATACACTAAGTGCAAGTAAAACGAATAAGTCAACAGAGATGACCGGCGCATCATACCAACTTGATGGCAATCCAGGGCATGGTAAAGCAGCAAAACTGTCTATAAGCAGTGATGGCGTGATGAGTTTAGTCGACTCAACTTTTACCACCTGTTTACAAGAAGTACCTGATTGGCAAATAAAAGCCTCTGAAATTAACCTTTCTTCAAATGGCGATTTTGGTGAAGCTTATCATGCACAATTTAGAGTATTAGATATACCTATTTTTTATGTACCCTACTTTTCTTTTCCAATATCAAAAGCACGCTTAACTGGCTTTTTATATCCCGAGTTCAGTACTTCTACCAACTTGGGCGCAGAGTTTAGTGCTCCTTTTTATTGGAATATTGCCGAGAACTATGATGCCACTATAACTCCTCGCTATATGTCTAAACGCGGCACTCAGCTGCAAACCGAATTTCGTTATTTGATGGATCAGCAAGCGGGTAAAATTGATATCGAATATTTAAATAATGATAAAGAAATCAAAACCAATAATGATCCTAGATATTTAGCGCGCTTTCAACATATAGGCACTTTTTCAGAGGACTTCCGCGCTTATATTGATTACACCACCATTAGTGATGATAACTATTTAGTTGATATTGGCAGTAAACAGTATAATTCAAACGATGCTTATTTATATCAAACAGGTGAATTGGCTTACTTTAGTGAGCAATGGCAAGCGACATTACAATTACAGGATTTTGAAGTACTCGGTGATCATCAGCCTAGCTATAAAACATTACCACATATTGAAATATCGGCCCAACAACCGTTAAACTTTTTATCGGGCCAATTTGAACTTTATTCTGAAATGACTAATTTTCAAGCTTCAGAAAAAGATCAAGTAGAAGCAAATCGCTATCATGTCGAAGTAGGCTTTACCTTTCCTATTACCAGGCCTGCTTGGTTTTTAAATTCTGAAGTAAAGTTAATGCATACTTATTATCAACAAGACAATATTTCTGCAGGAAGCTCATTAGAAGAAACAGTAGAAAGAACCTTACCTAAGGTACGTATTCATGCGGGTATTAATTTTGATAGACAGCTTTTCGCCTTTGGACAAAACTACCGCCATACTCTTGAACCGCAGTTACAATACCTTTATGTGCCAGAAGAAGATCAATCTAATATTGGCTTATATGATACAACAATTTTACAAGATGATTTCCACGGTATTTTTCGTGATAGCCGCTATAGTGGGTTGGATAGAATCGCGGCAGCTAACCAGTATACTTGGGGTATTACTAGTCGATTACTTGATGAAGAAAACTTGGAAATAATTCGCGTTAGTCTGGGTCGTATTCAATATATTGGGGAAAATAATACCGACCTTGCCAATGATGTCTTGTTAACTGATAATGGCGACATTAACAAGAAACAATCATCTGTTGCTGCGGATTTGTTTTACCGAATTAATCATCAGTGGCAAGTGAGTGGAGATATTCAATACAACACCCTAGAGGATTTTACTAATAAAGGGCAAATTAATATTGATTATCAAATTAATAAATATAATCTAATACAATTGAACCATCGCTATACTCGTAATGTCTCAGGAGATAGCTTAGAACAAGCTTCTCTCTTAACAAGTATTGCTATTAACGAAAACTGGGCATTTGTTGGGCGTTTAACACAAGATTTACAGCAGGATAGAAGTTTAGAATCATATGCTGGCTTTCAATACGAAAGTTGCTGTTGGGCAGTACGCATAGCCTACCATCGCCATATTAACTCTAACTTAGATGCTGCCAGCTTTGTTACAGAGAATCGTGAAGAATTTGATACTGGTATTAGCATCAAATTCATCATTAAAGGGTTAGATGGCAAGCAATCAGCCATCGGTACGCAAGAGATGTTTGATGACAGCATATTTGGTTATAAACGCCCTTATTACTTACAAAATTAACACCATACGCAATATTTAAAATATAAAACAAGATATAAAAAATATGAAATATAGAATTAAAGCAATACTGTTAGCCTCTAGCCTTATCATTACTACTATCACGTCAGTACAAGCCAAAGAAGAGCTGCTTGATAGAGTCGCCGCCATTGTAAATAGCGGTGTAGTACTAGAGTCGGAAGTTAACGACCTGCTTGTTAATATTAAACAACAAGCTAAAAAGAATAATCAGAGCTTACCTTCCGATAAAGCTCTACGCATTCAAGTGATGGATAAATTAATTAATGACAGTCTACTCAGTCAAATGGGTCAGCGCATGGGTATCCAAATTAGTGATGCGCAACTTGACCAAACTTTAAATAACATGGCCAAAGAAGACAAACTAACCTTAGCTCAATTTCGCCAACAGGTGATTAGTGAGGGGACTAGTTATGAAAAATACCGTGAAAATGTTCGAACAGAACTCGTTTCAGGTGAAGTAAGTCGTAATAGTGTAAGACGTCGAATATTTGTTTCACCACAAGAAGTGGCAAATTTACTTCAAGTAATGAAAGAGCAAAGCACAAATAATGTCGAATACCACTTAGGTCATATCTTAATAGAATTTCCTGCTGATGCTAGCCAAGAGGATTTAGCCGCAGCTAAAACTCGCGCAACAAAAGTGGTTGAATTACTTAATGACGGTTCTGATTTTGCTAAAATTGCGATAACCTCATCAGGTGATGCCAACGCGTTAAAAGGCGGAGATTTAGGCTGGAAAAATATCAATGAAATGCCAACGCTCTTCTCAGAATTAATTAACGATAAGCCTAAAGACACCATTGTTGGCCCAATTCGAACAGGTTTAGGTTATAGCATAGTTAAGGTCCTAGATATTCGCGGTAGAAAAGTCGTTGAAGTGGAAGAAGTAAAAGCTAGCCATATTTTAATCAAACCATCAATTATTTTAAGTGATGAAAAGGCTAAGAATTTATTACAAGGCTTTTTAAATCAAATCAATGCTGGAGAGGCAACCTTTGAAGAATTAGCTAAAGAACATTCTGAAGGACCAACATCAGTACGCGGTGGCGATTTAGGTTGGGCAGATCCTAAAAACTATGACCCTGCTTTTACAAAAGCACTCGCAACCATGAAAAAAGGGGGATACCATAAACCATTTCGCTCCTCTTTTGGTTGGCATATTATTAAATTAGAAGATCGCCGTATGGTTGATGCCACTTCACAATTGAATGAAAACCGCGCTTATCAAATTCTTTTTAACCGTAAATATGGTATGGAAAGTACCCGTTGGTTAAAAGAAACTCGCGATGAAGCCTATATTGAAATATTTGAACAGGATAACAAGTAATGACACAACGCATTGCCATTACCCCCGGAGAGCCTGCAGGTGTTGGTCCCGACTTAATAATTACTATCGCTCAACAAGATTGGCCTGTTGAAATGGTTGTTATTGCCTCAAAAACATTATTAAAAGAAAGAGCAATAGCGCTTTCTTTACCGTTAACCATAATCGATTATGATCAACACGCACCCGCGAAATCACAACAAGCAGGGAGTTTAACTGTACTTGATGTTGAACTAACGGAACCTTGCGTGCCTGGAACATTAAATAGTGCTAATGGCTCCTACGTGGTAGAAACATTAAGAATTGCCAGCGAGAAAAATATATCGGGTGAATTTGATGCAATAGTTACCGGGCCTGTGCACAAAGGACTAATTAATAAAGCCGGTATTGCTTTTAGTGGGCATACTGAGTACTTTGCAACTCAAGCTAACTGTACCGATGTTGTGATGATGCTTGCGACTAAAGGCCTTAGAGTCGCATTAGTAACAACACACATACCGTTGGCCTATGTATCTAAAGCAATTACCTATGAACGTCTGCAGAAAGTCACTCGGATTTTGCATAAAGACTTGCAAGAGAAATTCGGCATCAAGTCACCTAAGATTTATGCTTGTGGTATTAACCCTCATGCAGGTGAAGATGGTCATCTTGGCCGTGAAGAAATAGAAATCATGGAGCCAGCTTTTGCTGAACTTCGCACTGATGGCATAGATATTATTGGTCCATTACCTGCTGATACCATTTTCCAAGAAAAATACTTGGCTGAGGCAGATGCGATTTTAGCCATGTACCACGACCAAGGCCTTCCTGTACTGAAGTATAAGGGCTTTGGCTCTTCAGTAAATATTACGCTAGGTTTACCCTTTATTCGTACTTCCGTTGATCACGGAACAGCACTTGAACTTGCTGGTAAAGGTACCGCGGACTCAGGTAGCTTTATTGAAGCAATGAACAACGCCATCAACTTAGCTAGTACCAAATAGTTTAACAAAGAAGTAGTTATGAACGACAAAAAACATTTAGGCCATCAAGCCAAAAAGCGCTTTGGACAAAACTTTCTCCATAATGATGCTGTTATCAGTGACATTGTTGATGCAATTAATCCTGAACCGGGTGAAAACCTAATAGAAATTGGTCCTGGTTTAGGTGCCTTAACAGAGCCTGTTATCGAACGCGCAGGAAAATTATCGGTAGTTGAATTAGATAGAGATCTTGCCCATAGACTTCGCCATCATCCATTTTTGGCTAAAGACTTAACTATCTATGAAACCGATGCACTGAAGTTTGATTTTTCCGAGTTAGCGACTGAAGAAAAACCACTGCGCATTTTTGGTAATTTACCCTATAACATCTCAACACCACTTATTTTTCATCTTTTGACATTCAAAGATAAAGTGAAAGATATGCATTTCATGCTGCAAAAAGAAGTTGTAGAACGTATGGCTGCAGGCCCACACTGCAAAGCCTATGGTCGCTTATCGATAATGACTCAATATCAATGCCAAGTGTTTCCCGTAATGGAAATAGGACCCGAGGCTTTTAAACCTGCTCCAAAAGTAGATTCAGCGATAGTACGTTTAATACCTCATGCAAATATTGAGAACCCTGTTAAAGACATTAACGCACTGAACACTGTTTGTTTAGCTGCCTTTAACCAACGTAGAAAAACTATTCGAAATACTTTTAAGAAGTTAATAACTGAAGCACAGTTAGCTGAATTAAACATTGATGCTAATTTACGCCCAGAAAACTTATCCCTTGATGAGTATAAAAAACTTGCCGATTTTATTGTTGATAATCCGCCAGAAGTTGCTCCAGTTAAAGAAAAAAGACGCATGGCAAAAAATAAAATGACTGAATCTGCAAATGATAATTTGAACGAGAATACTGCACCCAAAGCTGAATAGTTTATGGCTATCTATCTGGTAGGCGATATTCAAGGTTGCTTTAAAGAGTTAACCTCCTTGTTATCACAAGTCAACTTCGACCGTAATAACGATGTGCTTTACCTTGCGGGCGACCTAGTCGCTCGCGGTCCTAACTCTCTTGAAACCCTACGCTTTGTTAAATCTCTTGGCGAAAGCGCCAAAGTAGTTTTAGGTAACCACGACTTACATTTACTCTCAGTTCACGCTGGTATTAAGAAAGCTAACAAATCAGATTACTTATCTGCGCTATTAGCAGCTCCAGATGTTAATGAGCTTATGGACTGGTTAGCCGTACAGCCTTTATTACAAGAAATACCTAATACTTGCTCGAATTCAAATGCTGTAAATCAAACGAATAATAACAGTGCCTATATGAGCCATGCCGGAATTTCACCTCAATGGCAGCTTGTCGATGCATTAGAACAAGCCAAACTTATTCAAACTAAATTAGCCAGTAGTGATCGTAATACATGGTTAGCACTGATGTATGGTGAAAAACCAAACGATTGGCATCAAGCAATAACTGAAATTGAAAAATTTCGTTATAGTATTAATGCCTTTACCCGTATGCGATTTTGCTTTACCGATGGGACACTGGAGCTTGAACAGAAAGGCTCTCCTGAAGATATTACGGTTACTAACATAGTCCCTTGGTATGAATTATCTCAAACTATCAATAATACCCGTTGGGTGTTTGGTCACTGGGCTTCACTCATGGGCAAAAGTTCGCATCCTAATATATATCCATTAGATACTGGCTGTGTTTGGGGTAATCAATTGACCATGCTTCGCTGGCATGATAAAAAATACTTTATGCAAAGCTCTGAGCTGAGTGACTAATAAAAACTATATTTCACAAAGTATAATAAAAAATTATTGGCAATTAAGTATTTCCTAATACCTGCCGATACAAACATAGCTTGATATATCAAAACTAACTAACGTATTAACTAGGCAAGTAGCCTTTCAATTGGGTGGATTCAATGAATTTAACTGTAGCTGTAAAAATAATTGGTGGCTTTGCCATCATCTCAACTTTACTGATTGTCATTAGCACCATATCTTTATCGAATTTAAATACCATCAGCGAGTCAACTCAGCAGCAGAACACTTTAGCTATACCCACACTCAAAGCGAGTAATAAACTTGCTCTTGAGATCAGTCAAATGAGCAATTTGACTTTAAAGGGTTATTATCAAACTGATCTGACTCTATTAGCGGGCGACCTTAAAAGCTATAAAAAAACTGAAGCCGTTTTCACGCAACAATTATCAGAATTAAAACAAATTTTAGCTTCTGAACAAGATTTACTGACTAACTTAACTCAAGTCGACCAACTCTATTCAAACTTTCATCATGCGAGTGTTGAGTTGTTTAACCACCATAAAATTAGCATCGAACAAAAGCAGCTATTGACTGAGAAGATTGATATTTTAGAAGAAAAAGCAGATAACACCATTATGTTACTGTTAGATTTGGCTGACCATGAGCTCGCAGATACTAAGCTTCAACGTGCAATTAACTTAAGTGACTATTTCGAAAACCAATTGAACTCGATTGTCTCTTCTGCCCTAGAGTATCGTGAAATTTTGAATGAAGATACTGCAGGATTTATTGGCAGTGAGCTTACACGTAGTATTAGTGATGCAAGGCACTCAGTTGATAATATAATCTTTGAATTAGATAACCATGAGATTGAAGATATCTCTGAGCAAGTTACCTCAGCATTCAACGAAATTGAAAGTCTTTTATCAGAAGACAATGGCATAATAGCGCACAAACAAAAGCAATTAAATTCTAATCTACAAGCCTCTCTCATGCTCTTAGAAGAAGAAAAGGTAGCCAAGCAAGTTAACAAAATATTAGATAAACAACTTGAACTAGCTAACCAAACAACTATAAATTCCAGTCAACGAATCGAAGACTCGGTAAGCAACGGTACTACTCACACCACCATTATTATGCTCATATCAATTGCTGTTGCGCTAATAATCGCTCGCATTACGCTTATTGGTATTACGCGCCCATTAGCACGAGTTAATGAGATGCTCAGTATTGTGGCTTCGGGTGATCTTTCATTAAAACTCGATGAAAGTGGTAAAGATGAATTCGCCCAATTATCAAAAAATTGTAATTTATTAATCGATAGTTTACGTAATCTAATTGAAGGCATAGTTAATCGTTCAGCACAATTAGCTGCTGCTGCTGAACAAACCTCAGCCGTTACGGCACAAAGTACCAGCGCAATTGAGGAACAACGTAACCAAGTAGAGCAAGCCGCCTCAGCAACAACCGAAATGAGCAGTACTTCACAAAGTGTACTTGCAAGTGCAAACGACGCCTTAGGTGAAATTAAACATGCTGATGAAGAAGCTGAACGTGTTAAAGGTATTTCAGCCAGAAACCGTCAGACTATTGAAATGCTTGCTAACGAAGTAGAATCAGCCGCTCAAGTTATCAACCAATTACAACAAGACAGTGCCTCAATTGGCGGAATATTAGATGTTATACGTGGTATTGCTGAGCAAACCAACTTACTTGCACTAAATGCTGCCATTGAAGCAGCACGAGCTGGTGAGCAAGGACGAGGGTTCGCTGTCGTTGCTGATGAAGTACGTACCTTAGCAAGCAGAACACAAGAATCAACGTCTGAAATTCAAACGATGATAGAAGCGCTGCAAACAGGTGCAGGTAAAGCTGTAACAGTGATGGATGCAGGAAAATCTAAAGCTAGTGATTGTGTTAATCAAAGTGAAGAAGCGGATCAAGCACTCGAAATTATTACCCATGCGGTACACGAAGCATTCGACCGCAGCTCTCAGATTGCAACGGCTGCTGAAGAGCAAAGTGTTGTTGCCCATGAAATCAGTGAAAATCTTGAGTCTATTGTGACGATTGCCGAGCAAACCACCGCGGGTTCACAGCAAACAGCAACATCAAGTAGTGAAGTTGCTCGTTTGGCTGAAGAGTTACAACAGTCAGTGCAAAAATTTAAATTATAAAAATCAATCTAAACGGTAAGTATTACTTACCGTTAACTTGCCGTTTAGATTACAGTTATACCAGTCTCATTAAGTTCATGAGTTTGTTGTGTGAAGGGAAAAATCAAGATAAGGCACTGATTGAGTAGTAGTAGCTGGCTATTAGGATTGAGAGTAATGGAGTATTTTAACCTACACAAGTGGGCAATAATGTAATGAAATTGGTATTATAGTTGACAAGAATTATTCTAGCTATATAATGCACCCAGCTTGAAGTTAGTTTTATTTTTTTGTACACCATTTCGATGTTATCTCATGCTTACCTTAGATAAGATATCTGTAACACGTCCTGATTTATAAGTAATAGCAACTCTTTTTAGCAAACCCCTAGCAGCTTAGCTTAACGCAAAGATTGTTAGTACAATTACTCTTAAATATTTATAGGATACACATATGTCTACTACTACTGGTACAGTAAAATGGTTTAACGAAGCTAAAGGTTTTGGTTTTATCGAGCAAGAAAACGGTCCAGACGTTTTTGCTCATTTCAACGCTATCGTTGGTGACGGTTTTAAAACTCTTGCTGAAGGTCAAAAAGTTGAATTTACAGTTACTGACGGTCAGAAAGGACCTCAAGCTGAAAACATCGTTGCACTTTAATTTGCAATAATTAGGTAGTTATTTGATAACCAACCTAAAGATGTTAAAGAAAGGACATACCTTAATTGGATGTCCTTTTTTATTGCCTGTTTGAAAATATATTTTGTTTTTATTCCCGCGTTTACCTGTCCTCTCTAAACGTTTCTATATGTAGACTTACCAAACCTTCATCTCAGATTAAAACTCCCGTTAAAGTGCGGTTATACTGTATCTAAGTGAATGATTGGATAACTGTATACCCGTTATTATTCAAAGTCCGGATTACAATGAAAACCTACAATCCTTTGTAGAAATTATGAATTTAAATGGTGACGGATATATTTATACTTTCGCTAAGTTCAGACACAAAAAAAACCAGCCCTTTTTAAAGAGCTAGCCTTTTCAACACTGTCATAGTTATGACATTGAATTCAAATTATAGCGAGATATTAGTCCGCTTTAATTCTAGTAATATCTGCACCTAAACTTTGTAATTTACCTTCTATACACAAATAACCGCGGTCAATATGATAGATTCGATCTACTTGGGTTGGTGATTTTGCAACTAAACCAGCTATTACCAGACTTGCTGATGCACGTAAATCAGTAGCCATCACTTGAGCACCATTTAAGCTAGTAACGCCCTTAACTATCGCTGTATTACCTTCTAAAGCGATATCTGCACCCATGCGTTGTAATTCTGGAACATGCATAAAGCGGTTCTCAAAAATAGTTTCAATAACTGTTGCTGTGCCTTCTGCTAATACATTCATGGTCATAAACTGTGCTTGCATATCGGTAGGAAACGCAGGATGAGGAGCAGTTCTAACATTTACCGCTTTTGCAGGCGCGGACATTTCAAGCTCTATCCAATCATCACCCGTCGTGATCGTAGCCCCAGCTTCTTGAAGTTTACTTATTACGGCTTCTAACGAAGATGGATCGGTTTTTAAACATTTAATATGCCCTTGAGTTACTGCAGCAGCAACCAAGAAAGTACCGGTCTCAATACGGTCAGGCATAACCGAGTATTCTTTACCAAAAAGTTCACTAACACCTTCAATGGTTAAGGTATCTGTACCAGCACCAGTGATTTTAGCACCCATACTTGTTAAACAATTGGCTAAGTCAACAATTTCAGGCTCACGAGCAGCATTCTCAATGATAGTAATACCATCAGCTAGCGCAGCAGCCATCATTAAGTTTTCAGTACCGGTAACACTCACTGTGTCCATGAAAATAGTCGCACCCGATAACCGGCCTTCCTTCTTAGCAACGATATAACCGTCTTCAACGGTAATATCAGCGCCCATAAGTTTTAAACCTTGGATATGCAGGTTAACGGGTCTTGCGCCGATGGCACAACCACCAGGCAAAGAAACTTCAGCGTGGCCCATACGTGCTAGTAATGGACCTAGCACTAAAATAGATGCACGCATGGTTTTCACTAAATCATAAGGTGCACGACAAACATCAATGCTGCTAGCATCGATCATGAGTTTCTCTTCGTTAAGCCACTTTGTTTTGGCGCCTAACTGACCTAATAACTTAACCGTTGTGAGAATATCATTTAATTGCGGTACGTTACTAAAAACAACAGGCGTTTTAGATAACAGCGCCGACATTAAAATAGGAAGAGCAGCGTTTTTTGCTCCGGAAATCACGACATCGCCGCGAAGTGGTTTACCACCAATAACTTTAAATGCGTCCAAAATAACTACTACTTACTTAAAATGATTAAAAAATATCGAGCCAGTATACACAAAAATGCCCAGCATTAAAAAACTAGGCATTAAAAGTACAATTTAGTAACACTATTACTATTTAATACTAACTATTAAATAGTTTATCGCGTTGCCATTGTGCTTTATTGAATGTTTTCACCGTCACAGCGTGGATTGTGCCATCTTTTATAATATCAGCTAATGGCTTAAGTACTGCTTGTTGACGTTTAACACGGCTTAAGTCATCAAATAGATCACTTATCGCATTAATTCGGCATTGAGAGCCATCAAAAACCACATGAATCTCATCAAGTTCAAGGGTATCAGTTATCAATTTTTTTACTAATTCTTCAATTTCACCAACTTCCAAGGGAGTCTCCTTTGTTCGTTATTAATACCCAAGCCACTTGAAGATGCATCTTCAGGTGGTTTGGGTATATATGATACTAATCACATGTTATAGGTAATAAACCATCTACGCCACTTAAGGTGATTAGTTTAGTTAATTTTTCAGGTATATTGCTAAAACTTAACTGGCAAGAATGATGTGTAGCCTGCTCTAAAAGGTAAAACAGCCAAGCAAGGCCAGCGGTGTCAGCCTTACTAACTTTGCTTAAATCAACATTAACAGCGCCATGTGCAAACCAATTTACATATTCACTATTTTTGATATGCGCGACACTATGTCGGCTCAATTGACCAGAGACAGCTAGAGTACCGTGATTAAGAACTATATTCGCTTTACTCACTATTTATCCTTGCTGTTCATTTTTTTCCGTTGAACTTTCATCTTTTACTGCACGATTTTTAAAAACAATGTTTCGAGTACTTTTGCTTTTTAATAATTCAGTAACGTAAGGTAGGCCTTTTTGTCTAATGATGCTACCTAGCTCAGCTTGCTTTGAGTCAAGTAAGCTGATCCCTTCTGCAACCATATCAAATGCTTGCCACTGTTTAGTTTTTTTATTAAGCCTGACTTTGAACGCCACATCAATATTATCTCGACCCACCATAATAATCCGCGTATTCACAGCGACTATTTTTTTACCCGCAAATGATCTTTCTGGAGAAAACTCCACTGCCTGATTATCATATAAAGTAAAGACTTGTGCATAAGAGCTCACCAAATACTCTCGAAATACAGGTACAAAGGCACGACGCTCTGCATCTGTTGTTTTTCTTAAATGCTTACCAATAACCTTAAAAGCAGAATATTTATAGTTGATATAAGGCATCAGTTCTTCTCGAACGATGTCTTTCAATAAATTTGGATTATCTTGGATAGCTTGTTGCTCACGCGCAAATCGTTTAAAAGTCTGTTCAGCCGCACCTCGCACCATCTGATATGGATTACTTTGGTCAACGACTTGGCGTGTTGGCTCTGTGGATAGCTCAGTTGCTGCTTCACTATTAGCAATAGCATTATTACTCAGAAGCAGACTAATGACTAAACTAAAAAAAAGATTACTTTTGCTCATTAATTTACTCATCACCACTTCCCTGGCTAAATAAAAACTGCCCTATTAATTCTTCTAATACTAAAGCTGGTTTCGTGTCTTCAATAAAATCACCTGGTACCAAAGTATCAACCGATTCATCGATAAAACCAGGCTGTATGCCCAAATACTGCTCACCTAATAAACCAGCCGTTAATATTGCCACAGACGTTGCTTCTGAAAAATTATTGTATTGCATATAAATATCTAGGGTTACTACGGGGGTATAGTCTTCTAAATCTAGGGTAATCTCACTAACACGACCAACGACAACACCGCCCACTTTTATCGGCGAGCGCACTTTTAAGCCGCCAATATTATCGAATTTAGCAAAAAGTTGATAACTTTCACCATTACCACCTATACCTGAATCTGCAACTTTAAGTGATAACATCAATAAGGCAGCTAAACCTAATGCAACAAAAAAACCTACCAATAATTCTACTTTCTTAGACACCATGTCTTTCACCAACGCCTTGTAATAAAAAATTCAACAAAAAAATTCTAACGGGTATAAACTACTTTACGAACATTAATGCCGTTAAAATGAAATCCAAAAATAACACTAATAATGATGATTGCACCACAGTTGAGGTAGTCGCTCGACTAATACCTTCAGAAGTTGGCTCACAATCATAACCTTTGTATACGGCTATCCACATCACAACAAAAGCAAAGACAATACTTTTAATAATGCCGTTGAGGATATCTTTTTCAAAGTCGACCTGATCTTGCATTACCGACCAAAAAGTCCCGCCATCAACACCCAACCAATCAACGCCAACAAGGTGAGCGCCAAGTATACCCACCATAGAAAAAATAGCTGCTAGCAAGGGCAAACTAATAAATCCAGCCCAAAAACGCGGTGCGATTACTCGCCTTAAGGGGTCAATAGCCATCATTTCTAAGCTTGATAACTGCTCAGTCGCTTTCATTAAACCTATTTCAGCCGTAAGTGCTGAGCCTGCACGGCCTGCAAATAATAACGCTGCAACCACAGGACCAAGCTCTCGCAATAATGACAGCGCAACCATAGGGCCTAAACTCGCTTCTGCGCCATAACCCACAAGAATAGTATAACCTTGTAAAGCCAAGACCATACCAATAAACGTACCTGACACCACAATGATCAACAAAGACAATACACCAACGCTGTATAGCTGTTGCATCAGTAAAGGGGTTCCTTTACGAATATTAGGAACATGCACCAAGGCGGATACCAACAAAATTACTGCGCGGCCTAAACCACTTATCATACTGAGAGTTTGCTTACCTAAAAACTGTATATACTGCACTATTTTCCGCCTTGAAACTGATTCATTTAGCTAAACTCTTCTTGAAGATATTTTAATGAGCTCATCACGATAAGCTGGCGCGTCATAATGAAAAGGTACTGCGCCATCAGCCTCCCCTTGAATAAACTGCTGGACTAAAGGAGAGCTATCTTGGCGTATTTGCTCAGGTGTACCCTGGCCAATGATTTTCTTTTCGGCGACAATATAGATGTAATCTGCGATGCTCATGACTTCAGGGACATCATGTGAAACCACTATCGAGGTTAACCCTAACGCATCACTTAATGAACGTATTAATCTGACAATAACCCCCATGGAAATAGGATCTTGACCCGCAAAAGGCTCATCATACAAAATGAGTTCAGGATCTAATGCAATTGCCCGTGCTAGTGCAACCCTACGGGCCATGCCACCAGAAAGTTCGCTCGGTTGTAGGTGTCTTGCACCGCGCAAACCAACAGCTTCGAGTTTCATCAAGACAATTTTTTCAATGATGGCTTCTGATAATTGGGTGTGTTCTCTTATGGGAAAGGCAATATTATCGTAAACACTCATTTCGGTGAATAACGCTCCACTTTGAAAGAGCATACTCATATCCTTGCGGGCTTCATATAAGTCTGCACGTGATAACAAGGGAATATTTTTTCCGGCAAAAAGTATATTACCACTTTCAGGTTTTATTTGGCCGCCAATCAAACGCAGTAATGTCGTTTTACCAATACCACTCGGCCCCATAATAGCGGTAACTTTCCCTTTAGGAATAGACAAACTGATGTCGTCATAAATCACACGCTCGCCTCGTTTAAAGGTTAGATTTTCAATTTCAACCAAGTTTGCTTCAGGTGCGGGATTTATCATCGTTCAACGTCACTGTTTTTAATTGTCTAAATCTACAATAAAAATTATTTTAATAGGGATGATTTTACCTGAGCGGTAACAATTCTTCATTAGAAATAAACCAATAACAGCGCAATAAATGTAAAAAGCTAAGGTTAAATTGTAAGAAAGTGATCGTTTTTGCTTAAAAGTAAGACAAAAGAATATTATTTTCGTTCTGTTGACATTATTTACTTCTTTTTTGCTCAACAACCAGCGACAATTTACTCTTAACCTTGGAGTCATTAATGCTAGAACAAATATTTATATTACTCATTGCCCTTGTTGCTTTAGTTTGGAGTGCCGATAAATTCGTTTTTGGCGCGTCATCATTAGCAAGAAATTTAGGTATTTCACCAATGATAATTGGTCTAACTATCGTTGCTATGGGTTCTTCAGCACCTGAAATGATGGTGGCTGCAACGGCATCAATGCAAGGTAATCCCGATACCGCCATAGGTAATGCTATTGGTTCAAACATTACCAATATTGCCCTAGTACTTGGTATTACCGCTTTACTACAACCATTAACCGTTTCATCACAAACAATAAAGCGTGAAATCCCTCTTATTTTAGCCGTTACCGCCTTAGGTTATTGGTTACTGATTGATAACCACTTTAGTTTCATAGAAGGCATTATCTTAATGTCCGGCTTTGCCATTTACATTATTGCACTCCTAGTTATCACGTTGAAGAAAACAAAAGGCAGACCCAGTGATGATCCATTGATTATTGAGGCTGAACAGGATGTTGCCCCAGCAGTAAGTATGAAGTTATCTTTAACTTGGCTGGGAGTTGGTATCATTTTATTACCATTAAGCGCGAGCTTTTTGGTTGATTCTTCCGTATACATTGCTAAAGCATATGGTATTAGTGACTTAGTTATAGGCTTAACTATTATTGCGATAGGTACCAGTTTACCTGAGCTCGCTGCGAGTATTATGAGCATTATCAAAAAAGAAGATGATTTAGCTTTAGGTAATATAATAGGTTCTAATATCTTTAATATCTTAGCCGTCCTACCATTAGCAGGCCTGATAGCGCCTGGTAATATTGATCCTTTAGCTTCAAGTAGAGATGCGCCTTATATGTTAGGTGTTACTTTACTGCTATTTATCTTGTGTTTTAGCCGCCGCTTAGGTTCATTTAGAATCACTCGTGCCAAAGGCATATTATTACTGCTAAGCTTTATCGCATATCAAGTATTACTTTTTAGTCAATTGTCATCATAAAGGCTGATATTAATTAATCATTATGAAAAACTTCAAACAGTTAGCAAAAAACGTTATTGAGATTGAACAGCAAGCCATTGCTGAACTTGTAGAATTTGTTGATGATAATTTTGAGCTTGCCTGTCAACTCATGTTTCATTGCAAAGGCCGAGTAATAGTTATTGGCATGGGCAAGTCAGGTCATATTGGTGGTAAAATAGCGGCTACGCTTGCTAGTACTGGCACACCATCATTTTTTGTTCACCCTGGAGAGGCCAGTCATGGTGATCTAGGTATGATCACCAGCAATGATGTGGTTTTAACCATCTCTAACTCAGGTGAAACCAGTGAAGTACTCGCCATAATCCCCGTTATTAAACGCATCGGGGCTAAATTAATTTCAATGACTGGTAACACTGACTCTACCTTAGCTAAATTAGCCGACACGCATATTTGCATTAAAGTCTCTGCTGAAGCTTGTCCACTCGGTTTAGCTCCAACATCTAGTACCACGGCAACTTTAGTCATGGGTGATGCTTTAGCAGTCGCTTTGCTCAATGCTCGTGATTTTACTGCGGATGATTTTGCTTTATCTCACCCAGGTGGTAGCTTAGGCAAACGTTTATTACTTCGCCTAAGCGATATTATGCATGAAGGTGAGCGTCTTCCTATGATTTCTGAGCATGCATTTATCAAAGATGCTTTGGTTGAAATGTCATTAAAAGGCTTAGGCATGACTGCGATAGTTAATGAGCAACAACAACTCGTCGGTTTATTTACTGATGGCGATCTTCGTAGAGTTTTGGACAATAGAATAGATATCCACAGTGATAAAATCAGCACAGTGATGACCCATAATCCTAGCGTAGCGCAAAGTGATATGTTGGCCGCACAGGCCCTGAAAATAATGGAAGATAAAAAAATAAACGGTTTAATTATTGTCGATAAGAATAATAAGCCTGTGGGTGCAATGAATATGCATGACTTCTTAAGTTCTGGAGTGCTTTAATGAATACCCTATATGGTAATGTCCAAAACAATATTTTAGCTAAAGCTCAGCAAATAAAATTACTGGTATGTGATGTTGATGGTGTATTTTCTGACGGCAGGATCTATTTGGGAAATGATGGTGAAGAATTAAAAGCTTTTCATACTAAAGATGGCTTTGGCATAAAGGCCTTAGGTGCGAGTGGTGTTGATGTTGCTATTATTACTGGGAGAAATTCTGCTATCGTAGCAAATCGTATGAAAGCATTAAACGTGGCACATATTATTCAAGGCCAAGAAGATAAATTACCTGCATTAGTCGAGTTAGTTCAACAGTTAAATATTGACCTTGCAGAGGTAGCGTACATTGGTGATGATGTCCCCGATTTGCCTTGTATTGAAGCCGTAGGTCTTGGTATTAGTGTCTCCGATGGCCACCCTCTAGTGCTACGCGGTGCCGATTATGCCACTTTCACTCGTGGTGGTTTTGGCGCTGTGCGAGAAACGTGTGATTTGATTATGCAAAGCCAAAATAGCTTAAACAGTGCATCAGGCGCGAGTATATGAATCAATTAAATAGCCTAGCGCTATTTGTCTTACTGCTTAGTGCGCTAATTTATGGCATTATTGAATGGCGTAGTGCATCAATAGAGCAAGATACTCTAATAGTTGATGAGCAACGCCCTGATTTTATTGCTGAGCAGCTTCAAAGTAAAATTTATAGTGACTTAGGGCAACTTTCGCACACGATTAAAGCCGAAAGAATGGAGCATTATGCTGATTTAGAAGTCAGCTATTTTGAATTGCCGAATTACACGTTATATCCGCAAGAAAAAGGTCAGCCATGGAAGGTCAGTGCGCAAGAAGCGACACTTTATAAAGACAACCGTGTAGAGCTAAAGAATCAAGTACATATTAAAGCGACAGAAATTGACAGCTTAATAAAAGAGATTCATTGCAAAACAATAGCATTAGATTTAAAAACCAATATTATTAGTTCAGAGCAATCAGTAGTTGTGGTGGGAAAAGATTTCACCATGTACGGCTCAGGATTAATTATAGATTTAAACACTAAACAAATGACCCTAACCCAGCATGAACGTACTATTTATAAAAAACATGATGAAAGCTAATATAAGCCGTATTACCCTCAAACGTAATACCTTCAAACGTAATACCTTCAAACTAATAGCACTAACTTGTAGTTTAGTTCTTATCAGTCCCGCTTATGCAGATAAAACAGATTTAGAGCAAGAGATCACCATTAAATCACAGCGACAAGCGGCCGATCTTAAAAATAAAATTGCGAGTTATTTAGACAATGTCAGTATCCGCCAAGGTTCAATTTCTATTACCGCAGATGTAGTGAAAGTATTTAGTCGCGTTGATCAAAAGAGCGGCGAAAAAAATGATACTTATTTAGCAAAAGGCAAGCCCGCTATATTCGAGCAACAGCTGGAAGATGGCAGCTTAATCACTTTGCAAGCAGATGAAATAACCTATAACCCAAACTCCAATATGATCACTATTTCAGGCAATGCCCTAGTCAAGCAAGCGGGTAGTGAAGTCAGTGGTAATAAAATAACTTATAATACCTTAAGCGAAAAATTAGAAGCACAAAGTGCTAATAATCAATCAGTTACTACAATACTGCAACCAACGGTACTCAAAAAACAGAAAGAGACTTACGAAAAACCTAAAGAAGAAAAACCAACTGAAAAGGTAATTGAAAAAGAAGGCGATAGCCGTGAAAACTAATAAAGCAATCGACACACAGGTAAATACACTGATTGCCGATAGTTTATCGAAGTCTTACAAAAGCAGACAAGTCGTTAAAAATGTCAGTTTGCAGGTTGACGCGGGGCAAATAGTTGGCTTGTTAGGGCCCAATGGCGCTGGCAAAACCACCTCCTTTTACATGATAGTTGGCTTAGTCCCCAACGACAATGGCACTATCAAGCTCAATGGCCGGGACTTAACACTTGCCCCTATGCATGAACGAGCACGTAGCGGTATTGGCTATTTACCGCAAGAAGCATCAATTTTTAGAAAGCTCACCGTTACTGATAATATCATGGCGATACTACAAACTCGTAAAGAGCTGAGTGAAGCCCAGCGCGCAGAAAAACTCGAACATTTATTAGAAGAGTTTCACATTTGTCATATCAAAGATAATACTGGCATGAGTTTATCCGGTGGTGAAAGACGAAGAGTTGAAATCGCCCGAGCATTAGCTGCAGACCCTCAATTTATTTTATTAGATGAACCCTTTGCCGGCGTTGACCCTATTTCGGTTGGCGATATTAAAAAAATCATCTTACACTTAAAACAACGAGGCATTGGTATATTAATTACAGACCATAATGTTAGAGAAACGCTAGACGTTTGTGAGCATGCTTACATAGTTAGTCACGGTGAAATTATTGCACAAGGTAATGCAGATCAAATTCTTGCTAATCAAAAAGTCAGAGATGTATACCTTGGCGAACAATTCACGCTATAGTTACTTTATAAGTTAAGCTATAGGTTAGTAAACCTAGCCTGAATACTTAATAGAAAAGTAGTTACGGATTATAAAAACGTAATTACCAAGAATAATAAATAGGAAATCATATAACCTAGATGCGCCCTACACTACAGCTCCGTATTGGACAACACTTAACGATGACTCCGCAGTTGCAACAAGCGATTAAGCTGTTGCAATTATCTACGTTAGAGTTACAACAAGAAATTCAAGAAGTTTTAGAGAGCAACCCATTACTTGAGCTTGATGAAAAAGCTCAAGGTGACAGTACAGGTGAGCAAAATAATCTCGAAGAAGCCTATTCCTCCAAAGCCAATGAAGAAAAATCTGATCAACCGGCAAGCGATGGTAGTGAAGAGCAGCAGGCAAGTATTGATGAAATCAGTACAACTGAGGCAATGGAAAAAAGTGATATACCAGAAGAACTCAATATCGATACGACATGGGAAGAAAGTTACAGTGCAGGCGTATCAAATACTGGCGCAGTAAGTAGCCCCGCTGATGATTATACCTATCAAGGTGAAACCACTGACTCCATTCAAGATCATTTATTGTGGCAAATGGAATTAACCCCCTTCTCCGATACCGATAAAACTATCGCAATTGCGATTATTGAAGCGGTTGATGATGCGGGTTATTTAACCGTATCCCCAGAAGATATCTTAGAAAGTGTTGGTACTGAAGGCCTCGAACTTGATGAAGTAGAAGCCGTATTAAAGCGTATTAATATGTTTGATCCTATTGGTGTCGCCGCTCGCTCAATTCCTGATTGCTTGCTTATTCAATTAAATCAATTTAGTGCCGATACCCCTTACCTTAAAGAAAGTAAGTTAATAATCAATGAACATATTGATTTACTTGGTAATCGAGATTATCGCCAGCTAATGCGTAAAACTAAATTGAAAGAAGATCAGCTACGTGAAGTCATGCGTTTAATTCAAAGTTTAAATCCCCGTCCTGGTGATTCGGTCATTAAAGGCAATGACCAGTATGTTATTCCTGATGTTACTGTTGAGAAAAAGAATGGTCGCTGGGTCGTTGAGTTAAACTCTGATACTGCACCGAAGTTATCTATCAACAAGCAGTATGCGGCAATGTCTAAAACAATGAAGTCATCAACTAATGATGGACAGTTTATTAGATCTAACTTGCAAGAAGCTAAGTGGTTTATAAAAAGCTTAGAGTCTCGCAATGATACGTTACTTAAAGTATCTAACTGCATTGTCCAACGTCAACAGGGTTTTTTAGAACACGGTGCTGAGGCCATGCGTCCTATGGTGCTCAATGATATAGCTGAAGCCGTTGATATGCACGAGTCCACCATCTCACGTGTCACCACCCAAAAATATATGCATACTCCAAGAGGCATATTCGAACTAAAGTACTTTTTTTCTAGTCATGTCAGTACGGAAAATGGTGGTGAGTGTTCATCTACAGCAATTCGCTCTTTAATTAAGAAACTCATCTTAGCGGAAACACCTGCTAAACCGTTAAGTGATAGTAAAATGGCTAATTTATTAGCTGAGCAGGGAATAAAAGTAGCACGACGTACAATCGCTAAATACCGAGAATCATTAGCGATACCACCGTCAAATCAACGTAAGAGTTTACTTTAGAAGACTACAATAAAAGGATCATGTTTATGCAAATTAATCTTTCTGGACACCATGTTGAAGTAACCAGTTCATTACGCGAATATGTCGTCACAAAGTTCTCAAAATTAGAGCGACATTTTGATCACATTAATAATGTTCATGTTGTACTGACCGTAGAAAAACTTAACCAAAAAGCTGAAGCTAATGTTCATATGAATGGCAGTGAAGTATTTGCTTCTGCAGTAAACGCCGATATGTATGCTTCTATTGATACCTTAGTTGATAAGCTTGATAGGCAGATCCTTAAATATAAAGGTAAAGTAGCTCAGCATTAAGCCGAGTTAATCCGATAGACCGCTTTAAAGTAATTAAAGCATATTAGAGCAGGCGCCTCGAGCTAAATGAGTTAGCGTAGTGGCGCCTAAAAACCATTAACACAATTATGCAATTATCCGAAATATTAACAACAAGCTGTACTCGTTGTGATGCAGCAGTAACCAGTAAAAAACGCATTCTAGAAATAATTTGCCAAATCGCTGCGATTCAAATAACTGATATGGATCAAGACGAACTATTAGAAAGTTTACTCGATAGAGAAAAAATGGGTAGCACGGGTATAGGTAACGGTATTGCTATCCCTCATGGTCGATTACCCAATACAAGTAAAGCGGTTGCCGTGTTAATAACAACAAAGCAGGCTATCGATTTTGATGCCATAGATAACAGAGATGTAGATATTTTTGTTGCTTTATTTGTACCTGAAAATAGCTGCCAAGAACATTTAGATACGCTACAAAATATTGCTAAATTATTTAGTGACAAAAAGATGATCAAGCAAGTTCGAAAGTGCAATGATAATCAAGCTCTCTATAACTTAATTCAACAAGCAAGCTAACAATAGATAAGTTGCCGCGCAGCATCCGGAATAGTATTAAATGAAATTAATCATCGTCAGTGGTCGTTCAGGCTCAGGTAAATCAGTGGCACTAAGAGTGTTAGAAGATCTTGGTTATTATTGTGTAGATAACATCCCTATCAATCTCCTGCCAGCATTAACCCATACAGTTATCAATGACTATGAAAACGTGGCGGTAAGCCTTGATGTTCGCAACTTACCTAAAGACCCGGAAGATATCCCAGAAATTATTGCTTACTTACCCAAAGCAGTAGATGTTAACACACTGTTTTTAGATGCCGATGATAATGATTTAATTAGACGCTTTAGCGAAACACGCCGTTTGCATCCCCTTATTAAAGAAAATATGGCGCTTGATCAGGCTATTGCTTTAGAAAAGTCATTACTAGAGCCTATATCCACTAATGCTGACCTGTATATTAATACTAGTCAACTTACCCCCCATCAACTAGCCGACCTAGTCAGAGAGCGCATCTTAGGCAAGAAAACAGGATCTATGGTCTTAGTGTTTGAATCCTTTGGTTTTAAACACGGTATTCCTGTTGATGCTGATTATGTTTTTGACGCTCGATTTTTACCTAATCCATTTTGGGAAAAGTCACTTAAAGGTAAAACAGGAGTCGATTTAGAGGTTAAAGATTTCCTTGCAAGCCAAGCTATTGTTACTAAGTTTATCTGGCAAATTAATAGTTTTATGATGACTTGGTTACCGCATTTAGAGCGTAATAATCGTAGTTATGTCACTATTGCCATAGGTTGTACTGGTGGTAAACATAGGTCTGTTTATATCGCTGAAATGTTAGCAAAGAATTTCCGTAAAGACCGTGATGATATTCAAACACATCATAGAGATATTGATATTAAATCTACATAATAGGCGAACACGATAGTGAATGTAATATCTCAACAAGTGACCATTTGTAATAAATTGGGTTTACACGCTCGTGCCGCGTCTAAACTAGCACAATTAAGCCAAAGATTTGCTGCACAAATAACCCTCGAATTAGCAGGTAAAGAAGCTGACGCTAGTAGTATTATGGCATTAATGCTGTTAGCTGGTGGCCAAGGGAAAATCGTAAATATCACTGCACAAGGTGAAGATGCACAACTGGCACTCGCTGAAATTTGCCAACTTATTTCTGATAAGTTTGATGAAGCTGAATAACTGATTTCTTGATCACTGGGTATTAGCCCTACCTAAAAATATTTTCCCTTAGATAAAAAAGCTGATTAAACCACTAAGTTACGATAAACTTAAGCCGACTTTCAGCTGTTTTCCAAAGAAAGCTGTTTTCATTTTATCATTAAGCACCCCTCCGTTTCGCGACCTTCTCAGCGACACACTCTTTAGAGGGGTTTCTGTGCGCTATATATTACAGAAGTAGAGTCGCTATGCCAGAGATATCAGAACAAGAATATAACCAACAAAGATTACAACAAGTCAACGAAGCCCTTGGCAGTGGTATGTTCGTCTACGTACGAAAACTACTACAGCAAATGCCTGCTTATGATTTAGCCCTTATTTTAGAGTCCTCCACAGCTAAAAGTCGCCCTGTATTGTGGCAACTTATCGATCCTGATTTTCATGGTGAAGTACTCGAAGAGCTTAATGAAGAAGTCCGTAAGGGCATTATTAAAAGTATGCGACCTGAAAAACTCGCTGCTGTTGCCGAAGGCATGGATGTTGATGATTTAGCTGAAGTTTTACGTAACCTACCAGACAGTATTTTTAATGAAGTACTCAATTCGATGGACTCGCAAGACCGTAGTCGTGTCGAAACAGCCTTATCTTATGAGGAAGATACTGCTGGTGGAATGATGAATACCGATACCATCACTTTGCGTCCTGATGTAACTGTTGATGTAGTATTACGGTACTTACGCCTAAAGGGAAACCTTCCTGACGCAACCGACTCCTTCTATGTTGTTGATCGTAACAATAAATTTATTGGTGCGGTATCACTAACTGCCATAGTGACAGCTAAAGCTGAGGTCATTGTCTCTAGCTTGATTAATGCTGAAGTTGAAGCGGTACAAGCAGAGTTGGGCGAGCAAGATGTTGCGCAACTTTTTGAACGCCATGATTGGTTTTCTGCTCCCGTTGTTGATGAAGCAGGCCACTTACTCGGTCGTATTACCATTGATGATGTTATTGATATCATTCGTGAAGATGCTGAGCACTCCATGATGAGTATGGCTGGTTTAGATGATGAAGCAGATACATTTGCTCCAGTCATTAAAAGTACTAAGCAGCGTTCATTATGGCTGGGCGTTAATCTTATCACTGCTTTAATGGCTGTTGCCGTTACCAGTATGTTTGAGGGGGTTTTTCAACAATTGGCGATTTTGGCGGTGTTAAATTCTCTGGTCCCTAGTATGGGCGGTGTTGCCGGTAATCAAACCTTAACGCTTGTTATCCGTGGCATGGCATTAGGCCATGTCGGTGACAGTAACGCTCGTGCACTGCTCAGTAAAGAAGTAGCAATTGGTTTTTTAAATGGCATCATTTGGGCAACATTAATTGCTACTGTAGTAGCTATTTGGAAGCAGGACCTAATGCTTGGCGGCGTAATTGCATTCGCTATGCTGATGAACATGACTGCGGCCGGACTTGCTGGTGTAAGTATTCCGTTGTTATTAAAACGCCTCAATATAGACCCTGCGCTAGCAGGCAGCGTTATTATTACCACAGTAACTGATGTTGTAGGTATTTTCGCATTTTTAGGAACCGCAACGCTGCTGCTGACTTAGTACTCTAATTGTTACCCGGGTCTCGTTCAAAAATAAAAATAGCCAAACTAGATGTATCAATGAATGTTGAGAACAACAGTAAGTTTGTGCGTGGAAAGAGGAAAGAGGAAAGCCCGGGAGTATATAGAGGATGAGTGGATTTCTCAGTATGACATGTTCAAACCAGAAAAAGATGGTTGGGACTATATTTTAAAAGTTACTTACGGTTCCCCAAAAGAACTTGAAGAAACTGTCTACGATATAATGTCTGAAGCTCAGTCCACAGCCGACATGAAAAATTGCTTTGTTGAAATTAATGTTACGCATAAAGAATCAGGCCAGCATTTGTAGTTACCTCATAGCTACATAAAATGACAACAATTTTTAGTCGTTCTGTTTTTAGACTCATAAACGACTCATGAAGTCGTTTCAGTTCATCTTCCGTATGTAGGGCTGTAACTGCAATCCTGATACCTGGTTCAGCCTTCGCTACGGTTGGAAAGAATACTGATGAGGTATAAAATCCATGGTTATAAAGTAGCGATTCTGAAAGGCTTTGTTGGGAAGTCGAAGATACTTACATATATTGAAAAGCAACACCTAGGCCTAGGGTGCAATATATTAAACCTACCGCTTTATTCTGCCAATACATTATTGTTGGACTTTTTATTATAAAAGAGCTAACTTTTCCTGCACATAATGCCACTACAATAGTGCTTAACAAACCAGCTACAACAAATAATGAGCCAAGGATAATAAATTGTAAATGAACATATCCATTTTCAGTGTTTACGAATTGTGGTAAAAAAGCAAGGAAAAACAATGCGGTTTTAGGGTTTAAAATTTCAATTATAAAAGCTTGTTTAAACGCAATATTTGAGCTTATAACGTTCGCAATATTTGAATTAATTGCGTTAGCCTTTACAGTAAATATCTTTATTCCTAAATAAATTAAATAACATGCACCTAAACTTTTAATAAGTGTAAATAAAAAAGGTGACGCCATTATTACGGATGACAAACCGATAGCAACCAGAATAGTGTGTACAAAATCACCTAAAGCAAGCCCTAACCCCGTTACTAAACCTACACGTACACCTGATGTTGTCGCTCTAGATAGAGTAAGTAAAATAGCAGGCCCTGGAATGAAAACAAATCCTATGAGTATATAAACATAAGTAAGAAGTGTTGTTTGATCAATTAACATAAATACTCTTTATATTTACTTTGTGATTGACTGCTTTAAAGTGCCACGAAACCCTTTTTTATGAGGAGGCACTCCAAAGATTCTGATACAAAGTAGCGGTTAACTTTAGATGGTTTGGACAATTTGTTTTTGTTATGAACCGGACTCTTCTTTTATTAATGCACTTCCAGTTGTTTTGCCATGTTTTTCAGCATAAGCCATGATATTTTTTACTGAAAATAAAATATCATCATATTTTACTTTGGAAAAATTATTTACATAGGTAGAAGAAAGTATATTAATACTTGGAGGCCAGTCAGGGTTTTCCTTATCAACTACAAAAAGATCCGCTTTAATCAATTGGTCACCTTCAACGTTACCAATGTAGGGTAATATCGGTTGGGCTTCTAAAATAGTATCAATATGTTTAGGGAAGCTAGAAAAACTATCACAAACTTCATAGAATACATTTGCATTAACTTGTTTGTTGGCGGTAACAACTTCATCCCAAAAAATTTTAGCGGTTGAAAACTGAGGATCTAAAGTGAATATATTACAGAAACTACATGGGTTTCTAGCTCTTGAACAACCTCTTACGCGGTTCATTGTTGTTACGCCTGTTATTTCTTCACCTGTATGCAGTTCCCCACAAGCATTCAAATAATTACTCAAATAGAAATCCCAGCAATCCTTTGAATATAAATTACGATTTATAACAGGAAAAATATCAAGTGAATTTTCTTTATTAATACTATATCTACTAGTATAAGCATCTGAACTGAGGATATTAACTACAGAAGAATTGTTTTTTCAATCGTATTGATAACCTAAAATTTCCCCCTTGGCCCCTCTGTAGCATATGTTAGGGATTTTTGGTAAGTCAGTTGTAGTACCTGACATTAATGAACGTACTAAGAGTTCAAAAGGTAATTCTCCATATTCAATACCAATAATAAAATCGACATATGGTCTTTTCATTAAAATTTGATGGCTTAACTGAGATGCGTGGTCATTCCCAAATATAATTACTGAACCACACTCTTTCCCACATTTCGCTATTTCTAGACAATTTAAGTAAGACTTCCCTAATACACTTACGCCTATGATTCCTGGCTTCAAAGATCTTATTTCTTCTAAAATATATACTTGCGTATAAAATCCCCCTCCATCACGAGCTACCACTTTTACCTCAGGTACATACTTTTCAATCCAAGTTCCCAAAGCTAATGGAGAAAGTGCAGGGATAGCACTATCATTTATTAATGAACTGATTCCAGTGTCGTTTCCAGGATTCACTATATATACAATTTCATTATTTATTCTCATCGTTTGCCTCACATGCTTCAGGTAGAGGGATTGTAACGCGCTAATATTATTAGCCTACCTCACAAATATAACTAGCATATTGTGGGGTAAGAAAAACAAGTTAAGCTTTAATGGGAAACCGCATCCCTTTAGATCGGGAAGATGTCAACTATCCCATTTATAATGATTTACCGCATAATTTAATAGTAAGTAGGGCTTGAGTTAGTGTAAATAGCATTTTGATAACATCACTTAACTAGGATGCATGCTTGGGGGGACGTAATTAGCGATATTTCGTAATGTAAAGCCAGTGGGCTTTTTCCTCGCGTGAAACCCCTTCCTTTAGGTGGGGAAGATATCAACGAAAATAAAGGTGTTATTAATAGTTTGAAATAAATAGCTATTTCCCTCTACATTGAATTACTAATGAGGCCTGTAAGCCATTCTAGGGCGATTACGGGCTTTTCGTCGCCTTGCTCCTCCACTCGCTAACTTGCCTCACACTTAGCAAGCAAGTTACCGAGTACTCTTTCCCGAGTAAAGTTACCTAGTTTTATCAAAAAAAAAGCGTTATCAATGGCAAAATTGATAACGCTTTTTATTAATAACTTTACTCGTAAATATAGTAATAACTTATACCAATTTGATTAAATTTCTTCCCTACTCAGAGCTACATTAGTGAGCTTAGAACAAACAAAATTTGTTAAACATAGTTATTCTATATTTCATTAATTTTTTGATGTTA
>MAAF01000098.1 GCA_002163005.1 Colwellia psychrerythraea
TTACCATCAACCATAAGGATGTTGATGAATTTTGCTAAAAGTTCGTTATGGAACTTAGGATCTGGCAATATTTTACGTTGCCCAACGACGCGTCTTCTTGGCATCTTAATTCTCCGTGTTATTCAGGTTTAACCCAAAATACATAAATTTAAAAAATTTTTAATTTGGCCTTACTTAACGTTTCTTATCTTTTACCTAATAACTAGGCAAAAAAGGAAAACTTAAGATTTAGGTCGTTTAGCACCGTATTTAGAACGGCCTTGTCTTCTATCGCTTACACCAGAACAATCTAGTGCGCCACGAACAGTGTGGTAACGCACACCAGGTAAATCTTTAACACGACCACCACGGATTAAAATCACGCTATGCTCTTGTAAGTTGTGACCTTCACCACCGATGTATGAAGTTACTTCGAAGCCGTTAGTTAAACGAACACGAGCTACTTTACGTAAAGCTGAGTTAGGTTTTTTTGGTGTAGTAGTATACACACGAGTACAAACGCCACGACGTTGTGGACAAGCTTGTAACGCCGGAACGTTACTTTTTGTTACTTGTCTAACACGTGGTTTACGTACTAGTTGGTTAATAGTTGCCATTATAGCTCCTGATTAGTTGTTACCAAGGAAAGTAGCCTTGGTAAATTGTTGCGTAAACCTTAAATCAATGGGAAAGGTTTACGCGCTCGTAATATGTCTTTTACCTTTATAAAAGCATGAAAATAATCATACCTTTTATATTATGCACACTGGGTACAGAATATAAGGTCGCGAAATTCTATAGGTCAATGATTGAGCTGTCAAGTATTTAGTGTCCTAGATGTTATTTCTAAGATAGAAAACAAAAAACCGCGCCCTTTTCAAGGCACGGTTTTATTATAATACTTTACTATATGGAATAGCGGGCTAGCCCATATATCAAGTTATTAATGATTACCTGACAGTAAGTCTGAATTTAAAGCATCAGTTAATGCTTTTTCTGCATCATCAGCTGAAACAGTAGATTCAACCGCTGGTGCTAGAGCAGCAGCTTTACGTCTTGCTCGTTCTTGATGGTACGAATAACCTGTACCAGCTGGGATTAAACGACCAACGATAACGTTTTCTTTCAAGCCACGTAGTCCATCTTTCTTACCTGCAACAGCAGCTTCAGTAAGTACACGTGTTGTTTCTTGGAAAGACGCCGCTGAAATGAATGATTCAGTTGCAAGTGATGCTTTAGTAATACCCATCATTTGCATTTCATATTCAGCTGGTTGCTTACCTGCAGCTTCAAGCTCACGGTTTGAGATATTAACTCGCGCCACTTCAACTTGCTCACCTTTAAGGAAAGTAGAATCACCTGCATCAAGAATTTCACATTTACGGATCATTTGACGTACGATAACTTCAATGTGCTTATCGTTAATCTTAACACCCTGTAGACGGTAAACTTCTTGTACTTCGTTAACTATGTAGTTAGCAACTGGTGCAACACCACGTAAACGCAAGATATCATGCGGAGATTCAGGACCATCGGCAATAACTTCACCTTTGATTACTGGCTCACCCTCATAGATATTTAACAGACGCGTTTTCGGGATCATCTCTTCGTAAACTTCACCGCTTGGCTGAGTAATCAATAAACGTACTTTACCTTTGGTTTCTTTACCGAAAGCAACAACACCGGTTTTCTCTGCAAGTATCGCAGGAAGTTTAGGTTTACGCGCTTCAAATAAATCAGCTACACGTGGAAGACCACCGGTAATATCACGAGTTTTTGAACTGGCTTGCGGTATACGAGCTAGTGCATCACCAACGCCAACATCGGCGCCATCTTCAAGGTTAATGATTGCGTTACCTGGTAAGTAATAAAGTGCTGGAATTTCAGTTCCGGCGATCATTACGTCTTTACCCTTGCCATCAACAAGTTTCAATGCTGGACGCATTTCTTTACCGGTAGCATTACGCTGCGCGGCATCAGTAATAACGATGCTTGATAAACCAGTTAACTCATCAGTTTGGCGAACCATAGTTACGCCATCAGCAAGATCAACGAATTGAACCTTACCTGCTACTTCCGTGATGATAGGGTGAGTATGTGGGTCCCAATTAGCGATAGTATCGCCAGAGGTAACTGCTTCACCATCACTTTTAGAAAGTACAGAACCGTAAGGTACTTTATAACGTTCTTTCTCACGACCCATTTCATCAATAATGGTTAATTCTGATGAACGAGATGTGATAACAAGATGTTTCTCTGAGTTGGTTACAAACTTAGCATTTTGTAATTTCAAAGTACCTGTGTTCTTAACTTGTACGCTGCTTTCTGCAGTTGCACGAGATGCTGCACCACCGATATGGAACGTACGCATGGTAAGCTGTGTACCTGGCTCACCGATTGACTGCGCAGCAACTACACCGATTGCCTCACCTTGGTTGATCATATGACCACGGGCCAAATCACGACCGTAACAGTTAGCACAAATACCAAAATCTGTCTTACAAGTGATAATTGAACGTACTTTAATTTGATCAACTGAGTTTTCTTCAATGATGTCACAAAGCGCTTCATCAATTAAGGTATTACGTGGAAGCAATACTTCTTCAGTACCTGGAATGAATACATCATCACAAACCACACGACCTAATACACGTTCACGTAAAGGCTCAACAACATCACCACCTTCAATGAGTGGTGTCATTAATAAACCATCTGTGGTGCCACAGTCATGATTTGTAACTACTAAATCTTGGGCAACATCAACTAAACGACGAGTTAAGTAACCCGAGTTAGCTGTTTTAAGTGCAGTATCGGCAAGACCTTTACGCGCACCATGCGTTGAGATGAAGTATTGTAATACGCTAAGACCTTCACGGAAGTTAGCCGTGATTGGTGTTTCGATGATTGAACCATCTGGTTTAGCCATCAAACCACGCATACCCGCTAGCTGACGAATCTGTGCGGCACTACCACGAGCACCCGAGTCAGCCATCATAAAGATAGAGTTGAAAGAATCTTGCTCTTCCATTTCACCATCACGGTTTTTAACCATTTCTCTCGAGAGGTTGTCCATCATTGCTTTCGAAACTTTTTCGTTTGCAGATGACCAGATATCGATTACTTTGTTGTACTTCTCACCAGCAGTTACCAGACCTTGGTCAAACTGTGCTTGAATCTCAGCAACTTCCGCTTCTGAATCTTCAATGATAGTGTACTTAGCTTCTGGAATAACCATATCGTCAATACCAACTGATGCACCAGCTACCATTGCATAATGGAAACCTGTGTACATGATTTGGTCAGCAAACATTACCGTTTCTTTTAAACCTAAGTTACGGTAAGCATGGTTAATCAATTTTGAAATTGGTTTTTTACCAAGTGGCAGATCAATTAAGTCATAAGGTAAGCCCTTAGGACATACTTGCCACATAATTGCGCGACCAACAGTAGTATCACGTAATTTAGTCACTGGCTCCCATTCACCGTCAGCATTTTTAACATGCTCAGTAATACGAACTTTAATACGAGCATGAAGTTCAGCTACACCAGTACGGTAAGCCTTTTCTACTTCTTTCTCATCAGTAAAGTACATGCCTTCGCCTAAACCATTGATACGGAATCTTGTTAGGTAATAAAGGCCTAATACAACATCCTGTGATGGTACGATGATTGGCTCACCGTTAGCTGGTGCTAGAACGTTGTTCGTTGACATCATCAACGTACGTGCTTCCATTTGTGCTTCGATTGTCAACGGTACGTGTACCGCCATTTGGTCACCATCGAAATCGGCATTGTATGCCGCACAAACTAATGGATGAAGGTGAATTGCTTTACCTTCAATTAGTACTGGTTCAAAAGCTTGGATACCCAATCTATGAAGTGTTGGTGCACGGTTAAGCATTACTGGATGTTCGCGGATTACTTCATCAAGTACATCCCAAACTTCAGCGCCTTCACGTTCAACTAATTTTTTAGCTGCTTTAATCGTTGTTGCTAAACCACGTGCCTCTAATTTACCGTAAATAAATGGCTTGAATAATTCAAGTGCCATCTTTTTAGGTAAACCACATTGATGTAATTTCAATGTAGGACCAACAGTGATTACAGAACGACCTGAGTAATCAACACGCTTACCCAATAAATTCTGACGGAAACGACCTTGCTTACCTTTAATCATATCGGCAAGAGATTTAAGAGGACGTTTGTTAGAGCCGGTAATAGCGCGACCACGACGACCGTTATCTAAAAGTGCATCAACAGATTCTTGTAACATACGTTTTTCATTACGTACGATAATATCTGGAGCAACTAGATCTAGAAGACGTTTAAGACGGTTGTTACGGTTAATAACACGACGGTAAAGATCGTTAAGATCTGAAGTCGCAAAACGACCACCATCTAGTGGTACTAATGGACGTAAATCTGGCGGTAAAATTGGCAGAACATTCATAATCATCCACTCAGGCTTGTTGCCTGAAGCAGCGAATGCTTCCATTAATTTTAAACGCTTAGTGATTTTTTTACGTTTAGTTTCACTACCAATTTCAGGTAATTCTTCACGCATTTGCGCTACTTCACCGTCTAAATCGATTTGTTGTAGTAAAGCTAAAACAGCTTCAGCACCCATTAGGGCGTCAAATTCATCACCGTGCTCTTCTAACGCGTCAAGATATTCTTCTTCCGTTAGGATTTGGCTTTTTTCTAATGTTGTTAAACCAGGTTCGGTGACAACATAAGATTCAAAATAAAGCACACGTTCAATATCACGTAATGTCATATCAAGTAATAAACCAATACGCGATGGTAATGATTTTAAGAACCAAATGTGAGCCACTGGACTTGCTAATTCGATATGACCCATACGGTCACGACGAACTTTAGTCAATGTAACTTCTACGCCACATTTTTCACAGATAACACCACGGTGTTTTAAGCGTTTGTATTTGCCACAAAGAC
This sequence comes from Colwellia psychrerythraea, assembly GCA_002163005.1. Classification (GTDB taxonomy): domain Bacteria; phylum Pseudomonadota; class Gammaproteobacteria; order Enterobacterales; family Alteromonadaceae; genus Colwellia; species Colwellia psychrerythraea_C. Next base: position 4,936 of record MAAF01000098.1, read on the forward strand.
ATTCGTAGTCTTTTACTGGGCCAAAAATACGCGCACAGAATAAGCCGTCACGTTCTGGCTTAAAAGTACGGTAGTTAATGGTTTCTGGCTTTTTAACTTCACCAAATGACCAAGAACGTACCAAATCTGGCGACGCTAAGCCGATGCGAATACCATCGAAATCTTCGGTTTGATTCTGTTGCTTAAGAAACTTAAGTAAATCTTTCACACACTTCTCCTGTCGGAGTTAAACTTTGAGAAGAAGGCAAAATCATTTGCCTTCTTCGCTTACTGGCTTATCCATCAGGATAAGCACAGTTGACTTATGGCTTGAAACCTAGTCTTTGTCCAACTCGATGTTAATACCTAACGAGCGGATTTCTTTCAACAATACGTTGAATGACTCAGGAATACCTGGCTCCATGCGATGATCACCGTCTACTAAGTTTTTATACATCTTAGTACGACCGTTAACATCATCAGACTTAACCGTAAGCATTTCTTGCAAGGTATAAGCAGCACCATATGCTTCAAGTGCCCACACTTCCATCTCACCGAAACGCTGACCACCGAACTGAGCTTTACCACCAAGTGGTTGCTGAGTTACTAGTGAGTAAGAACCCGTTGAACGAGCATGCATTTTGTCATCAACTAAATGGTTTAGTTTTAACATGTACATATAACCAACAGTTACCGGACGTTCAAACTCACGGCCGGTACGGCCATCAGTTAAGACGAACTGGCCACTTTCAGGCATATCAGCAAGCTTGAATAACTCTTTAATTTCTTTTTCAGCAGCGCCATCAAATGCCGGTGTAGCAATCGGTAAACCTGCACGTAAATTGCCGGCTAAACGCATAACTTCATCATCAGAGAAGCTTGCAACATCAACTACTTGACGAGACTCACCTACATTGTAAACATCTTGGATGAAGTTACGTAGTTTATGAATTTCACGTTGCTCTTCTAACATACGGTTGATCTTTTCACCAACACCACGACAAGCCATGCCTAAGTGAGTTTCTAAGATCTGACCAATGTTCATACGTGATGGAACACCTAACGGGTTCAATACGATATCAACAGGTACACCGAACTGATCGTATGGCATATCTTCAACAGGTACTACGTTTGAAATAACACCCTTGTTACCATGACGACCAGCCATTTTATCACCAGGCTGAATATGACGTTTAACAGCTAAGTAAACCTTAACAATTTTTAATACGCCAGGTTGTAAGTCATCACCTTGAGTGATCTTACGACGCTTAACTTCAAACTTCTTATCAAAGTCTTCTTTGATATTATCAAATTGCTCAGCAATTTGCTCAAGTTCAGCTTGTTGCGCTTCATCTGCTAAGTTTTGTGTTAACCACTTGTCACGAGACATTGACGTTAAGTCAGACTCATTAAGACCTGCTGATAACAATAATTTCTTAGTACGTGCGTAAATACCATCTTCTAAAATGCTTAATTCATCGCCAAGATCTTTCTTAACTTCTTTAAGTTGCATTTGTTCAATTTCAACTGCACGAGCATCTTTTTCAACGCCGTCACGAGTAAATATTTGAACATCGATAATAGTACCTTTAACAGAGTTAGGTACACGTAATGAGCTATCTTTTACGTCAGCAGCTTTCTCACCGAAAATTGCTCGTAGTAGTTTTTCTTCTGGCGTAAGTTGTGTTTCACCTTTAGGGGTTACTTTACCTACTAAGATATCACCACCATTTACTTCAGCACCAATATAAACAACACCCGCTTCATCTAATTTAGATAATGCTGATTCACCTACGTTTGGAATATCTGCCGTAATTTCTTCACTACCCAATTTAGTATCACGTGCAATACACGTTAACTCTTGAATGTGAATAGTAGTAAATCTATCTTCAATAGCAACACGCTCAGATAACAACATTGAATCTTCGAAGTTGTAACCATTCCACGGCATAAATGCGATACGCATGTTTTGGCCTAACGCCAATTCACCCATATCAGTTGAAGGACCATCAGCTAATACATCACCACGTACAACGGGTTCACCCATACGGCACACTGGACGTTGGTTGATACAAGTATTTTGGTTAGAACGCGTGTATTTAGTTAAGTTATAAATATCAATACCGGCTTCACCAGCATGCATTTCATTTTCATTAACTTTTACAACAATGCGCGATGCATCAACATAGCTTACTACGCCGCCACGTTTGGCAACTGCAGTAACACCTGAATCAACCGCTACTACTTTTTCCATACCCGTACCAACAAGAGGTTTATCAACTCTTAAGGTAGGTACAGCTTGACGTTGCATGTTCGAGCCCATCAAGGCTCTGTTTGCATCATCGTGTTCAAGGAATGGAATAAGTGACGCCGCAACAGAAATAATTTGTTGTGGAGAAACATCCATATATTGAACTTCAGCAGAAGCTTTTAAGGTAAATTCATTTCTGTGTCGACAGTTAACTAAGTCTTGTACTAACTTACTGTTACCATCGCGTTCAGCGTTGGCCTGAGCGATAACAAAGTTACCCTCTTCAATCGCTGATAAATAATCAATATCATCAGTCACTAAACCGTCAATAACTTTACGGTATGGTGTTTCTAAGAAACCAAAGTCGTTAGTACGTGCGTAACAAGAAAGCGAGTTGATCAAACCAATGTTTGGACCCTCCGGCGTTTCGATTGGACAAACACGACCATAATGCGTTGGATGTACATCTCGTACTTCAAAACCAGCACGTTCACGGGTTAAACCACCCGGCCCTAAGGCAGAAATACGACGCTTATGCGTTACTTCTGATAACGGGTTGTTTTGATCCATAAACTGTGACAATT
>MAAF01000110.1:0-20834 GCA_002163005.1 Colwellia psychrerythraea
TAAGTCCTATGATTAACCCTCAGGAAAGTTGTTTATTATGTCTGTAATCAACTTAGCTGTTTGCTCAGGGCTTTCTAGTGGGAACATATGGCCACCAGGTGTTGTTTGTAATTTTATGTGCTTGTTGAGCTTAACAAAGCGACTAAAAATATGGTGAGGGAATACATCTGTTTCCGTTCCGTAAATCAAGGTTGCTGGCACGGTTAATTTGTTTTTATAACTTGATAGGTTAGAAGGGATATTCCTAAATATATTGGCTTCAACTTGTGCGTCAAAAGTAAGTTCTAATTGGTTATTGCGCTCACAGATGCCATGTTTTATATAATCGGATAAACAGCGGCTATCGAACTCTCTAAATAATTTTCGTCTAGCAAAAGCTGAACCAATATCAGAGCCTAGCGGCCATTGAGATCGGCGGTTTTTAGCTCTACCTGCGGGGCTGAACTTATCTATCCATCTCGTTTTTTTTACCAGTCTTGCGGCTAAAGCACCCGCTCCGCTAAGCGCAGGAGGGTCTAGCATGATAAGCCCTTTAAATAAATCGGGTCTTTGGCAGCAAGCAATAAATGAAATCACGCCGCCAAATGAATGACCAAGGCAAATGACTTTATTGCCATCAACTTGCTGAGATTCAACATGATTTATTAACTCTTCAACTTGAGCCTGCCAGTTATGGTTAATGGGCTTTTTCGGATCATGTCCATACTTATCTAATGCGATAACTTGTGTATTATCGGGGAGGTAACTAAATAATGTTTGATAGCTACCTGCTGGGAACCCATTAGCGTGGGCAAAATTGATGACATTTTTTGGCATTGAGTTTATTTAATGATAAAGGTGAACACAAAATTTAAACGGGTGTTTCAATTTTGTCAACAAGTTCTTATTTTAACGGTATAAAGCTTACAGATATAAAAAAGCCCAGCGAGCTGGGCTTTTGTCTTTACGTCGTTGTTTATTGACCGATTTACTAGGCTAAAACTCTTCTAACATATGCTCTAATGAGTCTTCGTAAGTGCGCAGATCTTTTTCTAGCTGAAATTTATCTCGAATAGATTCAATTTCCCGCCATTTTCTTTTAGTTGTTGATGTTACGCGTTTATGTGCTACTTGATTTGTTGATTTGAAAACTTGGTTTATCTTATCCATAAAGTGCCCCTTATTTTTACCATCACATCGAAAACATATGCACTTTATTTTTAACACAATTTTTTATACTTGGAAACGAAAAAGCGCATATTTATAATATGCGCTTAAAACAATCACTTTATGTACGTAAAGTACTAAGTTTTTTTAGAGTAAATCCTTTAATTGCTTTTCAAGTTTGACTTGATCAATGGTGAAGTTACGAATACCCTCGGCAAGCTTTTCTGTCGCCATAGGGTCTTCATTCATCTGCCAGCGAAATTCTGCTTGGCTTAACGCGGCTTCTTTTTCTGCTTTAGCTTCACAAGACGCTAATTTTTGTATAACTGTGTCTGTGTTGTTAGATAATTCATCCATTAACTGTGGGCTAATAGTTAAACGATCACAGCCTGCGAGTTCAAGGATTTCGCCGATATTTCTAAAGCTAGCGCCCATCACAACAGTATTAAAACCTTGTTGTTTATAATAATTATAAATACTGGTAACAGAAACAACACCTGGATCTTCATTACTTGCATAGTCATTTCGGCCAGTATCTTTTTTATACCAGTCTAAAATACGACCTACAAAAGGAGAGATTAAATAAGCTCCTGCTTCAGCACAGGCACGTGCTTGTGCAAAGCTAAATAGCAAGGTCAGGTTACAGTTAATACCTTCTTGCTCAAGTTGTTCAGCCGCTTTAATCCCTTCCCATGTTGAGGCAAGTTTAATTAAAATTCTATCGTTGCTAATGTCGGCTTCGTTATACATGGCAATCAGTTTGTGAGCTTTAGTAATTGATGCAGAAGTATCAAAAGATAATCGAGCATCTACTTCGGTAGAGATACGGCCAGGGACAATTTTTAAAATTTCTAGACCAATTAATACTGAAAGCTTATCTGCAGCATCTATCACTTGTTGTTCAGCATTGTCAGATTGTGTTTTAGCCCAAACAACAGAGTCTTTAACTAAGCCTTGATAATTAGGTAAAGAAGCAGCTTTTAATAAAAGTGATGGGTTTGTTGTCGCATCTTGAGGTTGAAACTTGGCAATAGCCTCAATGTCACCTGTGTCAGCCACAACAGTGGTCATTTGTTTTAATTGTGAGAGCTGTGAAGAATTCGTCATGGCGTTACCTTAATAGTGTTCCGGAAATTTGATTGCTAAGTATCTCTAAATTCGATAATGAATGTAGCTGGTGAAATATTACAACATAAAAATAAAAAAGCACTCTTTATTGCGCGATACTTAACAATTTATTGCATTTTTGTTTGTAAGTTACGCCAAAAAGTATTGATTAGCCTTACAATAGCATTGATTAAACGCTGTTAACTTAGTTATACCCGTTACCAATCAAGATGCAGGTTTCAGAGTACTTGAGCAATTTTAATTCAAGACGCTGTGATGAAATAATGGTTATTCAGGAGAATATGCTCCTGCATTCTCTAATAGGCTACATCCATGTAGCGTCCTTATAAGTCACAGCAACGATGAAGTGATGTTGCTCAAGCGCTTCTTCGATGGGTTTAAAATGACTTTATTCTGCGTTAACTAATCAAAGCATAGAATGACTATGCTTAAATTATCTGCCTTGCTTAAAGTCATTTTAATTCCCACTGAAATCCTGCACTTTGAATGGTAACGGGTATGAACCTTATGATATATTACGTGTTATTAAGTACTCACTAAAATCGGCTTAAAAATATGTTACTTGTTGTTTCACCTGCGAAAAAATTAGATTTCGAATCCCCGCTAACTACAGAAAAGTTTAGCCAACCTAGTTTACTTAAACAAAGCCAATTATTGATGGATGACTGCATTAAGCTTTCACCAAGCGATATCGCAAGTTTGATGAAACTGAGTGATAAACTTGCCGGATTAAATGCGGCACGTTTTGGGCAATGGTCAACACCTTTTACTCAAGACAACGCAAGGCAAGCCATATTAAGCTTTAATGGTGATGTCTACACAGGACTTGATGCACAATCTTTTAGTGATGAAGATTTTGATTTTGCTCAGAAAAAATTTAGAATCCTGTCAGGTTTATATGGTTTATTAAAGCCTCTTGATTTAATACAAGCCTATCGTTTAGAAATGGGCTGTAAACTTGGTAATAGCCGCGGTGATAATTTATATCAATTTTGGGGCGATATTATCACCAATGAACTGAATAAAGCTTTAATTGAACAAGATGAGGATGTGCTAATTAACCTTGCCTCAACCGAATATTTTAAATCGGTAAAGAAAAAATCACTAAACGCCACGATTATTACACCAACATTTAAAGACTGGAAAAATGGTCAGTATAAGATAATCAGTTTTTTTGCCAAAAAAGCACGTGGGCTGATGGCGCGTTACATCATTCAAAATAAACTAACGTCGGTAGAGCAAATCAAGACATTTGATTTAGCGGGTTATCAATATAACGAAAATATGTCTAAAGACAATGATTGGGTTTTTACTCGTAAAGAAAGCTAATAATCAACTTAGCTAATAATCAATCCAGTTTATTGGTATTGATTATGAAAAATTTTAAACATTTTAACAGGAGGTGACATGTTAACTTTACTAGCAAAACTACTACATGCCTTAAACAGTGATAGTTCTATTAGGCAAATAGCCTTGGCAATAGCGTTAGGTTTTATCGTTGGTTTATCGCCAATCTTAACCTTACATAATATTGTTATAATATTTTTTGTATTAATCATTCGAGTGCATTTAGGTAGTTTCATACTTGCGGTCGGTTTCTTCTCTGGCATGAGTTATTTATTATCTCCGGTGATTGTTCAGGTAGGTGAGTCCCTACTAACACAGCCAACTTTGACTGATTTATTCACTTCATTATACCAACTCAGCTTGTTTAAATTAGCACATTGGCATCACACCTATGTATTAGGTGCGTTTGTTTTAGGCGCTGTTTTATCTGCACCAATATATTTTATCAGTAAGTTTATTATTGAGAAGTATCGAGTGCATATCATGACGTTTTTTGAGAAATTTAGAATTGTCAAAGCATTAAAAGCATCTAAATTTTATAGTGTGTATAGCAGTTTTGCAGGTGAATCTAGCTTAACTAAAGGAGGCCTGTAATGGCACGGTTTATTCGTTGGCAAGGCATGGTTGCCTTTGTTCTTTTAAGCGCATTAGTTGCTGGTTTGTTGTATTTATTTGCTGAAAGCTTAGTCAAAAGCGCTATTGTTAGTTCTGCAGAGAGTGCTTTTGGTGCTGAAGTGAATGTGGCAGAAGTAAAGCTTGGATATTCGCCCTTACAATTAAGTGTTCTAGGTTTGCAAGTCACCGATAAAGATTCCCCCACACTGAACTTGTTTAGTTTTGAGCGCGCTACCGCGGGCGTTGATGTTTGGCAATACCTATTTGGTAAAATTATTATTGATGAACTCGAAGTAAGCCAATTAGCATTTTCTGGTGTTAGATCTCAAGTGGGTAAAGTTTATGTTGATGATGAAGTAAGTGATAAAGCAGAAGAAAGCTTATCAGATCAAGCGAAAGCAATGTTGCCAGAAGTGGATATGCAATTACCTGATATTAAAGCCCTACTTGACGACAGTAATTTGTTGACGGTTAAAGCTAGTAATGAGTTAAAAAACAGCTATAAAGTTGAGCAAGCGAAGCTTAAAGCGTTGAAAACACAATTACCTAGTAAAGCTAAATTGAAGTCTTACCAAGATAAAGTAGAAGCGTTAGGTAAAATGAAAGTTAGTTCACTCGCTGATATCGAAAAAATAAAAACTGAATTTGATAAAATTAAAGCTGAATTTAAGGCAGATCAAGCACTGATTAAAAAAGCTAAACAGCAAGTATTAGACAGCAAAAATTTATTAGCTCAGCAAATTAATGAGTTAAAAAATGCTCCGACAAAGGATTGGCAACAAATAGAAAAAACATACCAGTTAGATAGTATTGATACGGAAGATTTTGCTCATATTCTCTTTGGTGAAAAAGCTAGAGACTACGTACAAAAAGCACAATGGGCCTATGAACAAATAGCACCCCTTATGACTGATATGAAAGGTGATGGCACAACCAGTGAAGTGAAATCTCACGCTAACGGACGTTTTATCTTTTTTAAAGAAGATTCTCCATTACCCACTATATTAATTAAAAAGGCATTGTTCTCAATTAAACTCGAACAGGGTGAAGTCAAAATCACTGGCAGTGAGCTTACGCATCAACATTGGATTAGAGGTAAAGATAGCATTATCAATATTAATTCAATTGATAATGGTGAGCTTAAATTGAGTAGTAATTTTAAGTTAACGCAATCAGGTGATTTTAGGGCGAACGGTGAGTGGCTTGTTAATAACAGAACATTATCCAATACTGAGTTAACACAAAGCAAAGCGTTAACCTTATCTCTAAGTGCTGGGAAACTTGATGGTATAGGTAGTTTTAACCTAGTTAATGGGGAAGTTGAGGCAACTAATCAGTTCTCACTTAAACAAGCGAGCTATCAAGGTGAGGCAGAGTCAAAAATTACCAAGTTATTACTTGATACCATTAAATCATTAGATAGTTTGACTGTTGATGTTGGCGTGAATGGCGAGCTTAGCAAGCCAAGCTTTACTATTGCTTCGTCATTAAATGACGCACTGACTGGTGCTTTCAAACAGCAGGTTTCTGCTAAGTTGGGTGGCTTTAAAAAGAAAGTTAATAAAGGCTTAAATGAAAAATTAACCAATGCCTTGAAGCTAGGTAACAGTCAATCTGCAGAGTTGCTTGACCTTGAAGCACTATTAACCGATTCAGATAAAGCGTTAGCTGACTTAAAGAATTCAGATATTGTCAAACAGCAACAGAAAAAGCTAGAAGACAAAGTTAAAGATAAAGCTAAAGATAAATTAAAAGATAAACTTGGTGATTTATTTGGATAAAGTAGAGATTCGCTAAAGCGAGCAATGAAAAGGTATTTTACGCTACTTTTTGTTTATTAATTATCACAGGTTTTAAATATAAATTTATTAACTGGTAAGGGAATGAAAATGAATAAATATATAGCAGAATGTATTGGTACCTTTTGGTTGGTTCTTGGTGGGTGTGGCAGTGCAGTACTAGCCGCAGGATTTCCTGATGTAGGCATTGGTTTACTTGGTGTATCATTCGCCTTTGGTTTAACCGTGCTAACTATGGCTTATGCGATAGGTCATATTTCGGGTTGTCATCTAAATCCTGCAGTATCGGTAGGTCTTTGGGCAGGAGGACGTTTTCCTGCTAATGAATTGATGCCTTATATCATTGCACAAGTCATTGGCGCGATTCTTGGCGCTGGCGCTTTATACCTTATAGCGAGTGGCCAACCAAGTTTTGACTTATCAGCTGGTTTTGCGTCAAATGGTTATGGAGCACATTCACCAGGTGGTTACTCTATGACAGCAGCTCTTGTCGCTGAAGTCGTATTAACTATGATGTTTATTTTTGTCATTATGGGGGCAACGGACCAACGTGCCCCTGCAGGTTTAGCACCTATCGCGATTGGTTTGTGTTTAACCTTAATTCATTTGATCAGTATTCCGGTAACGAATACGTCAGTAAACCCTGCACGTAGCACCGGTGTTGCATTGTTTGTTGGTGATTGGGCTGTAGCGCAATTATGGTTGTTCTGGCTTGCGCCTATTGTTGGTGGTTTTATTGGTGCTAAGTTATATCGCTTAGTGGCTAAAGAAGAACAAGGTGATAGTTAGCTCAGCATCTAAAAAGACAGTTATAAATATGACAAGAACAGACATTAAATTTTAGTTCATTTTAAGCATAAAAAAAGACCGGGTTGCTACAAGCAATCCAGTCTTTTTTATATTCTTATATTCTTATATTTTACCAATAACTACGCATAGCAACAGTAAAACCCCAACCATCATAAGCACCACCGTCATTGGCGTTATCATCCATTTTTGCGTACTGTAGGCCTGCTTGGAGTTTCAATTTATGGTCGTTTACGAACCAGTTGACGCCAGCATAAACTTCCTGATATTTATCACCACGTTCGCTAACGACACTGCTTTCATATTTCCCTAAACGTACGCCATTATCTTCTGAACTATTTAGGTAAGTGTATCGAGCAACCCACTGAATTTTTTCACTTTGTTGGTAGGTTGGCATCACGACAACACCAAAAAGATCACTCTGGCCTAAGTCACCCTTACCCCAAGATATATCACTCTGCAACCCCCAACTGTTCTGTTTAAACTGACTCGAAGTACTAATAACTTGAGAGAAGTCACGGGTATTACCGTCTTCATGGGTGTCGTTATAGACATAATCAAAGCTAACTTCACCTTTGTCCCAAAGGTTATTTTTTGCTAACTTTTTACTGGTAGAAAATAGGGCGAAGTAACTGGCATCGCTAATTGATATTTCATCAGAGCCGTCACTTGAAAATAGTCCTGTTTTATACGACCAGCCATCAGCGAGCTTACTTTTAAGGCTTACACCGGTAAAGTACTCTGAGGTAAACCATAAATTATTTGTTAGGTTGTTACGCTGCGGTGTAAGTAGCTTTTTCGATGACGTTTTACCGTCTAAAGTAAAACCTGCCGATTGTTTTAAGAATTTAAGCTCGGTGTCTTTATCGAGTGACCAGCTAACATTGGCATCGGTTAATCTATTGTATGCATCATCTAATGAGTCGTTTAAGTTTACATCGGCTTCTAAAGCGGCTTTAAATTCACCGTACTTACCTTTAAAACCGAAGCGAAAACGACGCCATAATGTATCGTTAAAGTCACCTTGGTCACTATCAACCCAGGTAGAGTCCAATTGTAGACGACCCGATAACTTAAGGTAATCACCTTGTTCATTGTCATACAAATCAGCAAAATCCCAAGCGTCTTCAAAGCTAGTTTCAGTGCCCTTATTTACTTCAGTAGCTTTGCTGTCGTTAGTGCTTATTTCATTGCTTTCACTTGCCATACTGGCTTGTGCATAGGCGAATGAAGAACTAAGTGAAGTTGCTACAGCAAGTGCGATGATGGTTTTTACACGTGCTGATGTTCTATTAGTTAATGTCTTATTTTTCATATTAATTACTATCATAAAGTTGAAGACCCAATTTTTAGGGCATTACTCAGCGTTTGAGCAAAGCCCTAATAAATGTCGGACTGATAAACTTCATCCATAAAGTGAATGCTATGCTATTACAGCATTGCTTTATGACAGAAATATTACATACCAAGCTATAAGTGCAATAAAAGTGTCACGATAATGTAACTCTTGTATGGCAGGGGTATACCCTAGCTACATGAAGGTGCTTGGGTATACATCAGTAAGGGGTTACTTTGCTGCTTTTGCTCGCTTAGCTTTTTTCTTCACTTGTTTTTTAGTTTTAGCTTTTTTCTGAGAGGTAGTGAGCTTAATTTTTGCCTTTTTATTGACCACGCGAGATTCTTTATTTTTTGGTCGTAAGTCTTGAATAAAGCGACGTGACAGACGTTCTTTGGTGTAACGCTCTATTTTGCCAATAACGCCCATATCGTGCGCTTCAACTAAGGAAATAGCAGTACCTTTGTTACCTGCACGACCTGTACGTCCAATTCGGTGGATATAAATGTCAACTTTGCGTGGCATATCGAAATTAATGACATGGCTGATGTCGTCAATATCCAAACCACGAGCTGCGACATCGGTTGCTACTAGTACTTTTACCTCACCACTTTTGAAACGCTCAATGGCCTTATTACGCTTGTCTTGCGGCATTTTACCTTCTAACCAAACACAAGGTAACTCTTCAGCATAAAGTTTGCCAGAAAGGTACTGTACAGTTTCACGTTTATTTGCGAAGACTACCGTACGTTCAACGCCTTCTTGCTTAAGGGTATTCACTAACATTTTTAGTTTATGGTTCGCATCATCAGCTAAATGAAGCCATTGGTGAATTACCGCTTTTTCTTTACGAGAAGGACTCGATTCTAAAAAGATAGGGTCATTAAGTACTTCCTTGGCAAAACCTAGTACACCTGCACCTTCTAAAGTTGCTGAAAATAACATGGTTTGTTTACGCCAGCGAGCTTCTGCAACAATGCGGTTGATGGTTTCACTAAAACCTATATCGAGCATGCGATCCGCTTCATCTAAAATAAGAATCTCTATTTCGCGCGCATCAAATTGCTCGTTTTCAATATACTCTAATAATCGGCCTGGTGTTGCGACTAAAATATCAGTAGTTGTTGTTAATATGTCAGTATGACTACCGTAATTAACGCCACCGGTTATTACACCTGTTTTTATTTTTGTCAGCTCAGTGAGTTGTTCACTATCTGCACCAATTTGTATTGCCAATTCACGTGTAGGCGTTAAAATTAATACCCTTGGAAAACCCGGTTTAGTGCGCGGATAATCTAATAAGTGTTGAGCAATAGGTAATAAAAATGCGGCTGTCTTACCCGTACCGGTTGGTGCTGACGCCATTATATCTTTGCCGGCCATCGCTTCAGGGATGACGAGTTCTTGAATTGAGGTAGGCTTGGTGTAACCAATTTTATTGATACTGGCTAATAATTCAGAGTCTAGATCGAATTGCTCAAACATAGGGGATAGTTCACTAAGAGTTAATAAAGATAATTATGCCGGCAATTATAGTGGTTTTAGCCCTTGCTGTAACTATTTATCGCAAGGGCTAAGTAATTGGCGGAGTAAATTTGCCAAGGAAGTATTTTGAATAAAATAACAATATCTAAAGTAAGCTGCTGTACTCGAGTAATACTTGTTCACACCAAGTATCTAAACGTTCATCGGTCAAATTGTATTGGCTATCTTCATCTAATGCTAAACCGACAAATTTGCTGCTATCATCGGTTAATGCTTTTGATGCGGTAAATTCATATCCTTGATTTGGCCAATAACCTACAACGGTTGCACCTTGTGCGATTACTTGATCGTGTAACATGCCAAGCGCATCTTGAAACCACTCAGTGTAACCAACTTGATCGCCCATACCGTATAGTGCAATGATTTTATCCGAAAGATCTATTTGATTTATATCACTCCACATTGATTCCCAGTCTTCTTGCAACTCACCATAATCCCAAGTCGAAATACCTAGAATAATAAAGTCATAATCAAGACACAGCGCTAATGGTTGATCTTTGATATTAATCATATCAACCAAGTCAGCACCCATTATCGCCTGAATTTTTTCGGCAACTATTTCTGTGTAACAAGTGGTTGAACCATAAAATAAACCAATTTTCATTATGCTATTTCCAACTTTTATTTTAATACGAACTATTTTAAGCGCGATTTTAGCAAAAACAATTATCTTTGTTTACAAGTTAATTCAATTTACTGACTATTTTAAGTTGCAAATATTCTCTCATGGCTGTAATTTCCTTGCATATATCTAGGTCTATTCATATGAACACGACCATTAGACTCATTATTATCGATTTATTGCTTTCATTTATTCGAAAGTTGTTAGGACGTTGTTAGGAATCATTATGTTTAAAACATTCATTATTAGCGCTGTACTTGCCACACTCACTTTACCTATGTTGTTGCAATACACCAATGCAGCAGAGCAAACAAATATACCCACGACGTTGGCCAAGCCAGTTAGTGATCCAAGTGTGCTTGATGCCGATTTTTTAAAAGCAAAAATTAACAGTTCTTTAGGGTTAACTGTTGTAAAAGTTGAAGCAACACTAGTACCTGGCATTGCTTTACTTGTTACTGAGCAAGGTTTGTTTTATGCGAGTTATAATGGTGACTTTTTTATTCAAGGTAAAGTTTACAGTTTAGGCAGTACCGTGACAGACATCGCCGAAAAGAGCTTAGCTAAAATTCGTCTTGAGGGGTTGAAAACCTTTGAAAATGATATGATTATTTATAAAGCTGAAAATGAAAAATACGTGGTGTCAGTATTTACTGATATCACCTGTGGTTATTGCCGTAAAATGCACGAACAAATGGCAGATTATAATGCTCGTGGCATCACTTTTCGTTACTTAGCTTACCCACGAGCAGGTATTAAAGACCGAGCAGGTAATTTGAGCCAAGGTTTCAAAGATCTACGTTCAGTGTGGTGTAGTGAAGATAATGCAACAGCGTTAACTAAAGCTAAGTCAGGCACTGGTATCGCCTATCGAATTTGTGAAGCACCAATTGAAGCACAGTTTAATTTTGGCCGTCAAATTGGTGTTAACGGTACACCAGCGATTATATTATCAAATGGCATGATGGTTCCGGGTTACCAACCACCTGCGCAATTAGAAGAATTATTGAAAAATACCTAATTCATTTTTATTGCCATTATAAATATAAAAAGTACTTGCTGATTTCACCAAGTACTTTTTTTATGTTAAAAATACGCCATTAAAATTTCTGTAACAGTAACCATCATCTGAAGAACTGAGAACGAATAACATGAGTAAAAAAATTATTCGCCGAGCGAAAGTATCCACAAATCACTTGCCTGACAGTCTACCTGAAATCATAAAACAAATTTATGCCAGTCGTGGTATGGAATCAGCGCAAGAGCTTGAGCTTAACGTTGCTCATTTACAAGGTATGGTCGATGACACTGCGCTCATGGGAATGGACAAAGCATGTCAGTTATTGCATGACGCGCTAGTAAATAAATTGCGTATTATTATTGTTGGCGATTTTGATGCCGATGGCGCTACCAGCACCGCTTTAATGATGACTGCTTTGAGTTTTTTTGGAAGTAATAACCATGATTTTATTGTGCCAAATCGTTTTGAATATGGCTACGGCCTAACCCCTGAGATTGTAGATATTGCAGCACAACAAAACGCACAAATGTTAATAACGGTGGATAATGGCATTAGTTGTATTGCTGGTGTTAAACGTGCAAAAGACTTAGGTATGCAGGTTATTGTTACGGATCACCATTTACCAGGACACACCTTACCAAATGCTGACGCTATTGTTAATCCGAATCAACATGGTTGTAATTTCCCGAGTAAAGCCCTTGCAGGGGTAGGGGTAGCTTTTTACTTAATGCTGGCTTTAAGAAAGTATTGCCGTGAGCAAAATTATTTTTCAGAGCAAGGTATTGCTGAGCCTAATATCGCTCAACTATTAGATTTGGTTGCTTTAGGAACCGTTGCTGATGTGGTTTCACTTGATGCGAATAACCGGATTTTAGTAGAACAAGGCTTGAAACGTATTCGTGCAGGGAAAACTCGACCTGGTATACGAGCGCTTATTGAAATAGCGAATAAAAATCAGCAAAGACTCGTTGCCAGTGATTTTGGTTTTGCCCTCGGCCCGCGAATTAATGCGGCAGGGCGGTTAGATGATATGTCTTATGGCATTAACTGTTTACTTGCTAATGATTTATCGAGTGCTCGTGTGATGGCAGCAGAGCTTGATGATCTGAATAAAACTCGCCGAGAAATAGAGCAGGGCATGCAAGTTGAAGCCGAGCAAGTACTTACCTCACTCAAGTTTGATGAAGATAACTTACCTAATGCTATTGCCCTCTATCAACAAGACTGGCATCAAGGTGTTATCGGTATTGTAGCTGGCCGATTAAAAGAGAAATTTCATCGACCTTGTATTGTCTTTGCTACGGGCAAAGATGATGACTCTGTTGGTATAAGTGATAGAGAAATTAAAGGCTCGGCGCGTTCTATTCCTGGCTTGCATATTCGAGATCTATTAGAGCATATTGATAGTCAACATCCTGATATTATTATTAAATTTGGTGGTCATGCAATGGCTGCCGGTTTATCTATAAAACAGGGTAACTTTGAACGTTTTCAGCAGCTGTTTAATGACTTAGCAGGTGAATGGCTAAAAGCAGAAGACCTACAAAGTATTATATTATCTGATGGTGAACTTGCTCTTGAACACCTCAGTTTAGATTTTGCAGAACAATTACGAGACGCTGGTCCTTGGGGGCAAAACTTTCCTGAGCCATTATTTGATGACACCTTTAAACTGGTACAGCAGCGTATCGTTGGCGAAAAGCATCTTAAATTAGTGGTAGAAAAGCAGGGTGAAGTCTTTGATGGTATTGCTTTTAATGTTGATGTTAAGGCTTGGCCAAACGCTCAAGTAAAACAGGTACATTTAGCTTATCGATTAGATGTTAATGAATTTCGTGGTAAACGCACAGTGCAATTCATGGTTGAAAATATCACGGCTATTTAGCTGAAAAGTAATGAGAACTAATGATGGAAAAATCACTGGCAATAATTGAATTACCGCAGCTAGCTTTAGCTTTTATTCCGGTATTCGCGGTCATATTTATTCAGTTTAGCTGGTCGCTACCACAAAAAAGAACAATAAATGCACTTGCTCGTATGTTGGTGCAGTTGTTGTTAGTGGGCTTTTTCCTCGGTTATATATTTGAGTCGGATAGCGCTTGGTTAGTGTTGATATTGCTGATTATCATGGTGCTATTTTCTAGCTGGATAGCACTAAATAACATCGATGCACCTAAGAGAGAGCTCTTCCAACGAGCAGTCCTGGCTATTTCACTTAGTGGTATCCTAACTTTATTAATTATCACCCAAGGTGTTTTACAACTATCTCCTTGGTATCACGCCCAAACGCTTACACCCCTTGCAGGAATGGTATTTGCTAGCAGCATGAACAGTATTAGTTTGTCTGGTGAGCGTTTTTATTCTGAACTGGCTAATGAGGTTGGCTATAAACAGGCTCGAAATATCGCTTTTCAAGCATCAATGATCCCCAATGTAAATGCGCTTTTAGCCGTTGGAATTGTTTCTTTACCGGGTATGATGACAGGGCAAATCCTTTCGGGGGTTTCTCCCTTTATTGCCGCAAGATATCAAATCATGGTGATGTGTATGATTTTTGCTTCTGCCGGTATCTCATCAGCATATTTTCTTTATTTAGCTAAAGCTAGCAGTGAGCAGAAAGTCTGAGCTTTGTTCCAAGTGTATAATCAGAGGTGAGAAAGGTTGTTCTGGGGTAAAGTTATTGAATTTATTGATTAAACAGAATGGTTGGGCGAAGTATTAAATAAAAACGCAGATGATTGCTCATCTACGTTAGCGTAATAAAAGTTATAAAATGATACTTTTATCCTTAGTACATGTGCTGACCGCCATTAATGGATAAGGTCGAGCCAGTAACAAAACCTGCTTCATCAGCGACTAAAAATAGTACCGAACGAGCAATATCTTCTGGTTGGCCTAAGCATCCTACCGGTATTGTTCTGACAATTTTTGCTAAAACGTCTTCTGGTACCGCACGAACCATATCTGTTTCAACGTAACCTGGTGCAATAGCATTGACCGTAATGCCTTTCGCTGCGCCTTCTTGCGCTAATGCTTTAGTAAATCCATGGATACCAGATTTAGCTGCTGCATAGTTTACTTGACCGTATTGGCCTGCTTGTCCATTAACCGAGCCTATATTAACAATGCGCCCAAATGATCGTTCTCTCATACCTTCAATAACAGCGCGAGAGGTATTAAAACAAGAGGATAAGTTGGTTTGAATAACGGCATTCCATTTCTCAAAGTCCATCCTATGCATGGTGCCATCTCTTGTAATTCCGGCATTATTTACAAGAATATCAATTGGCCCAATTTCAGACTCTATATCGTTAATGTTTTTCGTTACGCTTTCAAAGTCACTAACATCAAATTTAGACGTTCGGATCCCCGTTCTTTCTGTAAATTCTTGAGCTGCTTGATCATTACCAGCATAGTTTGCGATGACAGTATAACCATGATCTTTCAACATAACGCTAATTGACTCGCCTATTCCACGAGTTCCACCTGTTACTAATGCAATGCGTCCCATAACTGTGCTCCTTGTTATATTTCATAATTGTACATAGAGGTTTCTAAACTTTATATTTATTGAGCTATTTGCTCGTTTTTTATCATATATCAAGCTGAATAATTCAACTAATTAACTTTAGTCGTAGTCTGTGCAAAATTAAATTTTCTATTTGGTTATAAAGTCGACTTTTATTTGTTTTGAAAGGGGGAGTTGGTACTCATTATAGGCTAAGTTGTTTTTGCACTCGATAGCTGGTTGATAAGTGAGCAGTTACTCCTTATATATCCTTTTACTATATGTTATGCATTCTTTTGTTTGGGGCCTATAAGGATGTTTAAGTTAAAAACGTGAACTTAGAAGCTAAATAATTGAAGTGTTTAGTTAACATTAGCAAACTATCGTTATATTCTGTACAGAATACAAACAAACTAATGGAATAAAATATGACACTTAAAAAAACAGCTTTAGTAACGGGTTCTGTCAGTGGTATAGGCTTAGGAATAGCAAAAGATTTAGCTAAGCAAGGTTATAAAGTCCTTATTAGTGATATTAATTTAGCGGTGGCTCAAGATGTAGCGCAAAGTATTAACCAGTCGGGAGGAGATGCCTTAGCGTTTAAACTTGATGTCACTGTGCAAGCTGATATTGATAATGTTATTGCTCGTGCGGATGAATTTAATAACCGTATTGATGTGTTAGTTAATAATGCGGGTATTCAATATGTTTCTAAATTAGAAGAATTTCCAGCAGATAAATGGCAATTGATTACTAATGTGCTTTTAGTCGGCCCAGCCATGATGACCAAAGCAGTACTACCGTTAATGCGATCTAATAATTTTGGTCGTATTATTAATATTGGCTCTTTACATGGTTTAGTTGCCTCTCCATTTAAAAGTGCCTATGTTGCAGCTAAACACGGCATTATAGGTTTTTCTAAAGTGATTGCGTTAGAAACCGGTGATCAAGATATTACTATTAATACTATTTGTCCTGCCTATGTAAAAACTCCGCTAGTTGAGAAACAAATTGCAGATACGGCTAAAGAGCATGGTATTAGTGAAGAAGAAGTTGTTAATAATATTATGTTGGCGCCAATGCCGAAAAAAGCTTTTATTGATATAGAAGAAATATGTGGTTCAGTAAGTTATTTAGCAAGTGATGTAGCTAAAAATATGACAGGACAAACCATGGTACTAGATGGGGGGTGGGTAGCAAGATAGTCTAGTTGTCTAAATGATAAAATAAAAAAAGTAGGTTTGATAAAACAAATCTACTTTATTTATTAAACTATGTTTATCACAAAATGATTAGTTATGCTTTTCAATGAACTCTGCAATACTCGGCGCTATTTTATTACGAAAAGCAGAGCCACTAAACGTTCCAAAATGACCGACACCTTCAAAAACTTGATCCAATTTGTTTTTATCTGGAATACCAGAACATAAAGCATGTGCAGCTTGGGTTTGGCCTATTGAACAAATATCATCATTTTGCCCTTCAATGGTATGTAATGCGGTATCAGTTATTGCTGATAAATCAACAAGCTCACCATGGTAAGTCATTTTACCATTGGCTAAATCTTGATTAAGGAAAACACGGTCGATGGTTTCCAAATAGAAATCACCATTCAGGTCTAATACCGACAAATATTCATCATAAAAGTTACGGTGACTGTTAGACTGTTCTTCTTTTCCATGAAAAACATCGGAAAAATAATCTTTATGTTTCTTTATATGACTCTCCATATTCATTGCCATAAAAGAGCTTAATTGAATAAAGCCAGGATATACTTTTCTACCTGCGCCAGGGAATCGAGTAGGCACTGTCATAATGACATTATTTTCAAACCAGCTTAAATCTTTGTCACTTGCATATCTATTGAGATCGTTAGGATTGATACTTGTATCAATCGGGCCTGCTACTATGGTAAGAGATTTAGGTGTAGCAGCATTTTTTTCTTTAGCCAATACCGCGGTTGCGATTAGCGCCTGAACGGCTGGTTGGCAAACGGCTAATACATGAGTATTTTCGCCAATTTCTTTCATAAAATCGACCACGTAAGTTACATAATCATCAAAACTAAATTCACCTTCAGATAAAGGAACATTTTTAGCGTCTAACCAATCAGTAATATAAACATCATGGTCTAGAATTAAACGCTCTATTGTTGCTTTTAACAAGGTTGCATGATGACCTGAAAGTGGCGCAACCACAAAAAGTTTAGGTTGTTGAACCTTAGTATCTTGTTTAAAGTGAATTAAATTACAAAAAGGTTTTGTTAAAATAACTTGTTCATCAATGTTAACCGTTTCACCATCAATTGTTGTTGTTTTAATGTTGAAAGGTTGTTTGTCGTAAACTTTAGTATGATGGTAGGCACTATCAAGTGCCGCATTGATGCTTTTTCCCAGTAAAGTGTTTGAAAATGGGTTAAAGGGATGAGTCAGTAATTGTTGATTCATCGAGATAAAACCATTCATCAGTTCGGCGGAGCGACTATAGAGGTCGTAAGTTTGATACATCATGTGTTTTATCCTCAAATAAATTTTCAACGAGTATTATCTTTCGTATTGCTCTTAAAGTTTTAAAAGAGGCCAATACCTAATATTACTGATTGATTAGTTTCCGTTAGCGTTAATCAAGGTTCCTCTTTCATTATTAAGCGTTAATTAAGGTTCCAATCTTTATTTTTTATATTGCAGCGCAGCATTCATATTTGAAGCGATTTTACCTAGCAAAATCATATTGGTCAATAATTTTTTGCTGCACCGCGTCAAAAATAAAGGTATCCTTACTATTCACCAAATACTCACATGCACACTATGTTTTATCATTAAGGTTGATGAAGGCCGTTAAAATAGATAATTATCAAATAAATTTGTATCTTTTTATTATTGTTTGTAAATTGTTTATTAATAATTTAAAAAAAATTTCAATTTTTAATTTTAGACTGCTTTAGGCAAATGAATTATAACCAAGTAATTTACAAGGATATATTATGGAATCGAATGAGCAGAAAGAAGTAGCTGATTTTTTAGAGCAATACTCAGAGATATTTAACACCATGGTTAAGCAGGTTTTAAGTGGTTCTGATAAAGAAAATTTAAATTCAATGATGGATTCAGAAAAATTAACTGAACTTTTATCTAAAGGGGTAAAAGTTGATACTGCCGAGTTATTTAGTAAACAAATGTCTTTTATGACTCAACAAGCCGAGCTTTGGCAAAACGCGACTAAAGCATTATTGGGTTCAAAAGTTGAGTCAGTGGTATCAGAGGAACGTAATGATAAAAGGTTTAAAGACAGTGAATGGTCTGAAAACCCTGTTTATAACTATTTAAAACAGTCTTATCTTTTAAGTTCTAACATGATGCAAGATACGGTTAATAGTTTGCACTTCGATGATCCTAAGGCTGAAGAGCAAGTTAAGTTCTATACTCGACAATATATCAGTTCTGTTTCTCCAACCAATAATGCATTAACGAATCCAGAAGTTTGCCGAGACATATTAGAATCTAAAGGCGAGAACCTCATCAAGGGGTTACAAAACTTTATGCAAGACTTACAACAAAGTCCTGCGGATGCTCTTAAAATTAACCAAACTGACGTGGATGCGTTTACTTTAGGGGAAGACTTAGCTTACACCCCAGGTGATGTAATTTACCAAAATGACTTAATTCAACTTATACAGTACAAAGCCACCACTAAAAAAGTCAATGAAGTCCCTTTATTGTTTATTCCACCTTTTATTAATAAGTATTATGTCTTAGACATGGATGAGCAAAAGTCATTGATCAAATGGGCTGTAGGTCAAGGCCATACAGTATTTGTAATTTCATGGATAAATCCAGACAAGACACTTTCTCATAAAGGCTTTAATGACTATATGAAAGAAGGACCAATCGCATCACTTGATGTTATTGAACAAGTAACTAAATCGAGCAAAGTGAATGTCGTTGGTTATTGTATTGGCGGAACATTATTAGCAACAACCCAATCATACTTATTGGCAAAGGGTGATACTCGAATAAACTCATTGACCTTTTTAACAACATTATTAGATTTTGAAGAGCCGGGTGAAATAGGCGTTTATCTTTCTGAGAAAATGTTACCTTTCTTGAAAAAGGATATTAAAGAAAAAGGTATATTAGATGGTCGAGTGCTTGGTTTAGCGTTTAGCATGCTACGTGAAAATAGCCTTTTTTGGTCATATTTTGTTAATAATTATTTAAAAGGTAAAGATCCTGCTCCGTTCGATATTTTATACTGGAACAGTGACTCTTCAAACTTGCCGGCGGAAACTTTTGATTTTTATATGACAAATACCTATCAAGAGAACAACTTGATAAAAGATGGTGCTGTTGAAGTCGAAGGTGTTCCTATTGAACTCGGTAAAATTGATACGCCAAGTTATTTCTTAGCTACAATCGCGGATCATATTGTTTTATGGCAGGCTTCATACAAAGGAGCCAAAGCTCTTTCTGGACCTACAAGGTTTGTTTTAGCTGGCTCTGGCCATTTAGCTGGTGTTATTAACTCTGTAGATCACGGTAAATATCCACATTGGGTTAATGACGAGCTTTCTGACACAGCGGAACAATGGTTTGAAAGTTCAACCAAAAAAGAAGGCTCTTGGTGGACAGATTGGGGAAACTGGGTTGAACCTCAGTCAGGTAAGCAAGTAACAGCACGTAAACAAGGCTCTAAAAAATATGCAAGTATTGAAGCGGCTCCTGGCAGCTATGTTAGAAAGCGTATTTAGCATTTGTAACAGATAATCACCGTTACAGGGTAGTTAATATGAAAGGCGACCAATAAGGTCGCTTTTTTTATAGATGGTATGTCTGTTATACTGCAAGTTAAGAATACTTCCTCTAAATTGTTAGTACCATAGCGTAAGTAAAATTAATAACCAACCGAGGTTGACGTTGATCACAATTAAAAGATATCCAAACCGCCGTCTTTATGACACTACAAAAAGTCATTATGTAAACTTGGATTATATTCGAGAATTAGTTATTGCCAATGAAGAATTTAAAATAGTTGACTCGAAAACAAATGAAGATAAAACGCGTAGTATTTTAATTCAAATTATAAGTGAAGAAGAAACCAGTGAAAAACAATCGTTATTAACCAATACTTTATTGAAACGGTTGATATGTTTTTATGGTAATGATAACCAAGACTATTTACAACAATTTCTTGAGCAAAGTCTTTCTGCTTTTATTGAACATCAAGATGATATTTTAAAACTGAGCAGTGATATTAATAAAAATTCACCCTTTGGTTTATTCAGCAGTATTGTTGAACAAAATATGAGTATGTGGACTAAATTTCAGAAGCCGACAGATAAAAAATAAACTTTTGTTGCACCGCAACAAAATAATGATTGACTCCAAACTAAAAAATTGATTAAATTCTCATCAAACAATGCTGCTTAGCAGCAAAATTCTAGGAGAAGTGCATGTTTAATCAATTTACAGAGTTATTTCAGACCTCATTAAAACCAATTGAAAAATTGGTCGAATTAAATATATCAACAGCAAGTACTGTTGCACATCAGCAAGGATTGCTTATTGCAAGTTTGGTCGACGACAGTATTTCATTTAGCCAAAATATACCTGTAACGGCAGACATAACTGAATTTGTTGCAGAACAATCTAAATTTAATGCCGATGTTCAGAGCCAATTGACTGAAGCGATTAAACAAACATCTGAAACGCTTACCAAGGCGCAAAAAGATGCAGAAACTATTCTCAGTGATTCTTTTTCAGTATTGTCAACTAACGTAAGTCAGACTTCAGTTGACAATCAACCGCTTGTTCCAAAAGTACTTATTAAAGAAAAGCCTCAGCCTGCGCCAAAGGCTGAAGTTAAAGCCGCGCCAAAAGCAGCAGCTAAAGCCGCACCAAAAGCAGCCGTTAAAGCCGCGCCAAAAGCAGCAGCTAAAGCCGCACCAAAAGCAGCCGTTAAAG
>MAAF01000110.1:20843-65097 GCA_002163005.1 Colwellia psychrerythraea
AAAAGCAGCCGTTAAAGCCGCGCCAAAAGCAGCCGTTAAAGCCGCGCCAAAAGCAGTCGTTAAAGCCGCACCAAAAGCAGCAGTTAAAGCCGCGCCAAAAGCAGCAGTTAAAGCCGCACCAAAAGCAGCAGTTAAAGCTGCGCCAAAAGCTGAAATTAAAGCTGCGCCAAAAGCTGAAGTTAAAGCTGAAGTTAAAGCTGTGCCAAAAGCAGAAGTTAAAGCAGCACCAAAAGCTGAAGTTAAAGCAGCACCGAAAAAGTAATCAATTTTTATGAATGTTAAAGCCTTCAACTGTAAAGGCTTTTTTACAATTTTATTGTTATAAATATCAGGTATTTAAATTAAGATTTAACTATTTGATGCGGTGCAGCAAAAAAACTATTGACGACCATATTTTGACCTATTATACTAGTTTTAATCAATCTGCTGCGACGCAGCATACTAAAAAGGAAGCTTTATTATGTTTACACAATTAACTGAACAATTTACTACTGCAATGAAGTCATTCAACAATGAAGACCAATTTTCGGCAGCTATGAAGCCATTTAACAGTCTTGTAGAAATTAATACTAAAACGGTTGAACAATTAATCAATCAACAAGCTGCATTAATTACTACAATCATGAACGATAGCGTAGCTCAAACTAAAACGTTATCAGCGCAAACAGATTTAGCAACAGCAATTGAATCACAGAAAGTTTTCACTGAAGAGCTTCAAGCAAAAGTTTCTGCTTCAGCAAAAGAAGCTTATGATGTTGTAACTAGAACTTCTGAAGAAGTAACTAATCTAGTTAAAGATTCTATGGTTGAAGTAACTACAATTACTAAATAATTTATCATTAAAAATAAGCCAATCTTGTGCTTATGATTAAAATGCCAGTATCTAGATACTGGCATTTTTATTTCTACTAAATTGTTGAGAATATTAAGGGGATATTATTGTTTTGTTGCGGCGCAGCAAAGAGTTGTTGACCAATACAATATTGCTAGGTATACTCACTTTAAATCTGATTGCTGCACCGCAGTATAATACGAAATGAAATAGGAATTTTAATTATGTTTACTCAATTAACTGAACAATTAACAAATCAATTTGCTACTGCAATGAAATCTTTCAGCAATACAGCGCAAGTTGAAACTGCAATGAAACCATTGAATAGCTTAGTAGAATTAAATACTAAAACTGTTGAGCAATTAATCAGCCAGCAAACAGCCTTAATTACTTCTATTTTAAATGACAGTGCTGCTCAAACTAAAGCATTATCATCACAAACCGATTTTACCGCTGCTGTTGAATCACAAAAATTATTTAATGAAGCGCTTCAAGCTAAAGTGTCAAATTCAGCAAAAGAAGCTTTTGATGTTGTTTCAAAAACTTCAGAAGAAGTAACTTCACTAGTTAAAGATTCAGTTAAATTTGATAAATAATTTTTATCGCTAATTTTTATTACTAAAAATTAGCGGTTTAATTATCGTATTTTAAAGGCCAGTATGATCACATACTGGCCTTTTTTATTGCCTATTTTTCCGAAGCACTAATACTACCACATTGAAAGCAACGCATTATTGTATACCTATGACACCTAAAACTGCGAGTTTCAGAATGTTATGGGCATGTAATTAAACGACTCAAAAATGATCACCTAGTTAGTGTCATTCGCATTATTTATGCTTTTATCAAAAATTATGTATTTAATAGCAAATGCGCCCCGTGTTACCCGTTTATTTACTGGTCTTTTTACGCTACAATGCGCGACTATTTTTTAATTATCCTAACGAGTGAAATCGTTTAAAAAAGATATATTTAAAAAGACAAATTTAAAAACTTATTTTTGAAGGCTTATGTTCGAAACAAATCCTATATTAAGTAAATTAAAAGAAATCCGTGAGCGCGCTAATTTGCTTCGGGGGTACCTTTGACTACGATGTTAAAGCGGAACGTTTAGTTGAAGTTTCTCGCGAACTAGAACTTCCCGATGTTTGGAATGAGCCAGAACGTGCTCAAGCATTAGGTAAAGAGCGCAGCGCCCTTGAGGAAGTAGTTAATACTATTGTTGAGCTCGAAACTGGCTGTGAAGATATTGAAGGCTTAGTTGAATTAGCTGTTGAAGAAGAAGATCAAGAGACTTTTGATGACGCTCAAATCGAAGCTGATGCGCTTGATGCGGTATTAGAAAAATTAGAGTTTCGCCGGATGTTTTGCGGTGAACAAGATGCCAATAACTGTTATTTAGATATCCAATCTGGCTCAGGCGGTACTGAAGCACAAGATTGGGCCGAAATGCTGATGCGTATGTATTTGCGTTGGGGTGAGGCACACGGTTATAAAACCGAAGCGATTGAAGTCACTGATGGTGATGTTGCCGGCATTAAAGGTTGTACTATTAAGTACACCGGTGAATATGCTTTTGGTTGGTTGCGTACTGAAACTGGTGTACATCGCTTAGTACGAAAATCGCCATTTGATTCATCTGGTCGCCGCCATACCTCATTTGCATCAGCGTTTATTTATCCTGAAATAGATGACAATATTGAAATTGATATTAACCCTTCAGATTTACGAATTGATACCTTTAGAGCATCAGGGGCTGGCGGACAACATGTCAATAAAACGGATTCAGCCATTCGTATAACGCATGTTCCAACGGGGGCTGTGGTTGCTTGTCAAGCAGATCGCTCTCAGCATAAGAACCGTGCTACGGCAATGAAATTACTGAAAGCTAAATTGTATGAAATGGAAATGCAAAAGCAAAATGAAGGTAAGCAAGAGTTAGAAGATGGTAAATCTGATATTGGTTGGGGCAGTCAAATTCGCTCTTATGTATTAGATGATAGTCGCATTAAAGATTTACGAACGGGTGTTGAGAATAGGAATACCCAAGCTGTATTAGATGGTGATTTAGACAAGTTTCTAGAAGCCAGTTTAAAGTCTGGTTTGTAGTTTTACACTTACAACAACCAATTAAATATATTGAAAAATTAAAGATAACCACGAGAAATAAAATGACAGATAAAGCCAATAATACGCCCGTAGCACAAGACGAAAATAAACTGATTGCTGAGCGTCGTGTAAAACTTGAAAAAATTCGCTCTAATTGTTCAGCTAATGGTTTTCCTAACGATTTTAATCGTGAACATTTAGCCGCTGATATTCAAGCTGAACATGGTGAAAAAACCAAAGAAGAACTTGAAGCGCTACAGGTTACTTATGCTATTGCTGGTCGAGTAATGGCAAAACGTGGACCATTTCTAGTGATACAAGACTCGTCAGGTCGTATTCAAGGTTATGCTGAAAAAACAGTGCAAAAAGAGATACGCGCTAAATGGGGCTCATTAGATATTGGTGATATTGTTGGTATTAAAGGTATTTTACATAAATCAGGTAAAGGTGATCTTTACGTGAACATGGATGAGTACTCGTTATTAACTAAGTCATTACGCCCGTTACCAGAAAAATTTCATGGTTTATCAGATCAAGAAACTAAGTATCGTCAGCGTTATGTTGATTTAATTATCAATGAAGACACGCGTAATACTTTTAAAATTCGTTCAAAAATTGTTGCTGGTATTCGTAACTTCCTAGTTCAACGTGACTTTATGGAAGTTGAAACGCCTATGTTGCAAATCATACCGGGTGGCGCAACGGCTAAACCTTTTATGACGCACCATAATACCTTTGATCTAGATATGTATTTACGTATTGCACCAGAGCTTAACTTAAAACGTTTAGTGGTAGGTGGTTTTGATCGTGTTTTTGAAATTAACCGTAGTTTCCGTAATGAAGGTATTTCAACACGCCATAACCCAGAATTCACTATGATTGAATTTTATCAAGCCTATGCTGATTTCAATGACTTGATGAATTTAACAGAAGAGATGTTACGTACTATCGCACAGGATGTACTAGGTACAACAGTCATTCGTAATACCGTTAAAAATGTTGATGGTGAAGTAGTTGAAGAAAAATTCTATGACTTTGGCCAGCCATTTGCACGTTTATCTATGGTTGATGCTATCTTAACTTATGGTAAAGGGCATCGCGCAGCAGCTCATCTTGATGAAGCAGTGTTACGCGATCCAGAAAATAACTTTGATGCAATCAAAGCCATGGCTAAAGCTGTTGGTGTTAAAGAAGGCGAAGCTGCTAAAGTTTGGGGCCCAGGTAAATACATCTGTGAAATCTTCGAAGAAGTTGCAGAACATTTATTAGACCAACCAACCTTCATCACAGAATACCCGTGGGAAGTTTCACCACTGGCACGTCGTAACGATAACAATCCATTTATCACTGACAGATTTGAGTTCTTCGTTGGGGGTCGTGAATTGGCTAACGGCTTCTCAGAACTTAATGATGCAGAAGATCAAGCAGAGCGTTTCCAAAAACAAGTGGCAGAAAAAGATGCTGGCGATGATGAAGCTATGCATTATGATGCCGACTATATCAACGCCTTAGAGTATGGCCTACCGCCAACTGCAGGTGAAGGCATTGGTATTGACCGTTTAGTGATGTTGTTTACTGATTCACCTACTATCAAAGATGTAATTTTATTCCCACATATGCGCCCAGAAGCTGAATAACAGTTATACCCGCTCCACTTGAAGATGCAGGATTCAGCTGGAATTATAAACGCCTTTAGGCAAGGCCTTGATTGAAGAGAATAGTAATTCTATTGTCGAAATCAATAACGTAGCATAAAGCGTTTATAAACCAGCCCTTTGGGGAAACCTGAGCAAACCATATTCGTCGTTACATTTGTTTTTAAGGGAATAACCATTAACAAAAAATGTGCCTTGATTATGATTCGCTCAGGTTTCCTGAAACGAGCATCTTCAAGTGGAACGGGTATATAACGCTCTGTTTTGTTAGTAAAGCTTGAGCGTTTAAAATATTAGCCCTGTGTAAAGTCTGTAAAAAGAGCTATACACAGGGCTTTTTTTTTTTTTAATGTATAACTCTATTTTTCTTTATCGTAATTGCGTAGATTAGTGCTCTTATAAATGATCGTTATTATAAAAATACTGCAATTATAAAAATAAAAACATCCTTGAGAAAATTACGCTAAGCGTTACTCAAAGGTAAAATAGTTAGCAATGATAGTTCGTAAGAAATTTGGGGAAATGAATGGGTGTTTCAAGAGGCGGCTTTAGTTCGCGTTTCGGTTTTATTATGGCGGCGGCAGGCTCCGCTGTCGGCTTGGGTAATATTTGGGGTTTTCCAACCCAAACAGCGAGTAATGGTGGTGCTGCTTTTGTGCTAGTGTATCTCGTATTGGCATTTTGTTTAGCTTATCCCGCTTTTATGGCAGAGCTGTTAATTGGTCGATACGGTCAAGCGAATGCGGTAACGTCTATGCAAAAAATGTCACGTAATTTGTGGCAAAAGCGTTTTGCTTTTATGGTAGGTTTTAGCGGTATTATTTGCGCGGCACTTATTTTGAGCTTTTATGGCATTCTTGCTGGTTGGATGATGTCCTATGCTATTGAGCCAGTAACGTCAATTTTAGGTTACAGCGAAGCGTCAAGTTGGCTTACCTCGCAATCTATTACCCGTAACTTACTTTTTACAGCATTATTTATGATGCTTACCATTTTGATTATTCGCCGAGGTGTTGAAGACGGCATTGAAAAATGGTCTAAACGGCTAATGCCAATGTTAATTGGCTTGCTTATTTTATTAATCATTTATGTCTTTACTTTAGATGGCTCAAGAGAAGGGTTTGTCGCGTATTTAAACCCCGATATTTCTCGTGTATTTGAACCTGATTTAATTATTAATGCGCTTGGCTCAGCATTCTTTTCTTTGTCGTTAGGTACCAGTGTTATGGTTATTTACGGCTCGTATATCTCAAAGACAGAAAATTTAGTCACCTTGGGTGCCCAGGTGACTTTAATTGATGTTTCTATCGCTTTCTTAGCCGGCTTGCTTATTATTCCCTCAATGTATGTTGCTCAAGCGCAAGGCGTCGCTATTTTTAGTGAGGATGGCAGTTTGATTTCGGGTCCTAATTTAGTCTTTGAGGTATTACCAACCTTATTTGATGGTATGGGATATATTGGTTTATTTGTTGCTTTTGGTTTTTTTGTTTTAATGTCTATTGCAGCATTAACGTCAAGTATTTCTATGTTAGAAGGACCTGTATCGTATGTAGTTGAGCGTCATAATATAGAGCGTAAAAGAGCAACGACATTTATTGGTTTTGGTATCTTTATAACAAGTAGCTTAATAATACTTAATTTTGATATGTTGTTTAGCTTTGTTATCAGTCTTTCTACTGTTTATGGCCAGCCAGTTATTGCCATGCTGTGTTGTGTATTTGCTGGTTGGATATGGCATAGAAGTGAGCTCTTAGCGGAGATTAAGCAAGGTAATGAACATGTTGAGCACAGCCTCTTTTGGAAAATTTGGCCTTGGTATATTAAATTTGTCTGCCCGACAGCCATTGGCTTAGTTTTTTGGCATTCACTATAGATAATCAGTAATCAGTAATCAGTAATCAGTAATCAAATTAAAGCCTTGGCCAGTTTAACTGCCAAGGCTTTTTTAGTGCCAATAATTGTTCATTCACTTGAGCGCTTAAGTAGAAATCACCTTTAGAAGGGAGAGAAATAAACTCGAAGTTTTCCCCTAAGTAATTAAACTTTAGGGTAAAAGCATGTAAGTACCCCCTGTCTGCCTGCGATGTAGTGTAATAAAGTGGATCACCAACAATAGGGGCGCCGATACTTGCTAAAGCAACACGCAATTGATGGGTTTTACCTGAATGCGGTTTAAGCAGGTATAACCGTTGTTTGTTAGGTATGCTAAATGAAAAAAACTGCGTAATAGCTGGGTTTTCCATCGACCGTAATAACTTGAACATACCACGTCGGCTTTTCGCCATGTCACCTTTAATTAAACCCTGTTTTTTACTCGGTTTTTTATCACCAATAGCCAAGTAATATTTTTCTATGTCGTGATTGTTAAATAGTTGACCAAAGGTTTGAGCACAAGCTAAAGTTTTGGCAAAAATAACTAAACCTGACGTCATCTTATCTAATCTATGTACCGGGTATAATTCAGCGTTCTTATTTGGGCTTTGTAATTGTTTCTTCACCAGAGAAAACAGCCCTGAACCAATGTCACCTTCATCATGAAAGTTTACGCCTGCTGCTTTATCAACAACAATAAAATCATCATATTCTGCAATAGTTTTATACATTTAAATTTACCGAGTAGTCTTTATGTTTGTTATGATAATTCAAACTATTCATTTTTACTCTTTTTACAGGATGTTATTTTGCGACAATTTCCTCAAAACCGCTTTTCTGCACAGATAATAAATAAATTTAGAATCACAGCGATAGCCGCTAGTACGGCATTATTATTTGCTTGTAGTAGCCAAGAAACTACACAGTTACCTACCGGCGTAAGTTTGGTTGAAACAGTTGCTGCTCAGCAAGATATTCTTAATATACCTTTTAAAAAGTATAAGTTAGCTAACGGCTTAACGGTTATTTTACATCAAGATAATTCAGATCCCTTGGTACATGTTGATGTTACCTATCATGTTGGCTCTGCCCGTGAACAATTAGGTAAATCAGGTTTTGCGCATTTCTTTGAGCATATGATGTTTCAAGGCTCACAAAATGTGGCTGATGAGCAGCACTTTAAAGTTGTTACACAAAGTGGTGGGGATCTCAATGGTACCACTAACTCAGATCGCACTAACTACTTTGAAACTGTACCTAAAAACCAGTTAGAAAAAATGTTGTGGCTCGAGTCTGACCGTATGGGCTTTTTACTCGAAGCGATTACCGCTGAAAAATTTGAGATACAACGTGACACGGTAAAAAATGAGCGAGGTCAAAATGTTGATAATCGCCCTTATGGCCGATTAAATGAAACGGTAAATCAAATGATTTTCCCACGTGAGCATCCTTATTCTTGGCCTGTTATTGGCTATATGTCAGATCTAGACCGCGGTACGGTGACTGATTTAAAAGAGTTTTTCTCTCGCTGGTATGGCCCAAATAATGCGGTAATTACCATTGGCGGTGACATTGATGAAGCGCAAACGCTTGCCTGGGTAAATAAATACTTTGGTAAACTAAATGCGGGGCCTGAAGTCGATAGTATGGCTAAAACGTCAGTGACCCTTAAAGAGAATCGTTATTACTCTTTTACTGACAATGTCTCTTTACCTTTACTTTATATTAGCTTCCCTACAGTTTACGGCATGCATGAAGATGAGCCCGCCTTAGATGTACTTGCTAATATTTTGGGTAGTGGTCCAACATCATTACTTTATAAGAACCTCGTTAAATCAGGTGTTGCTGTGCAGGCTGGTGCTAGTCACCCCTGTCGTGAACTCGCTTGTCAAATGAGCTTCTATGCGCTGCCAAATCCACAACAAGGATTATCATTAGCAAAAATTGAACAAGTGATTAATGAAACCTTAGTTGAGTTTGAAGAGCGCGGCGTTAATGCCGATGACTTATTAAAGACCAAAGTTGGTATTGAAACAGGTACTATTTATGGTCTGCAAAGTGTCTCAGGTAAAGTGTCTAATTTAGCGCATTATCAAACCATGTTAGGAGACGCTAATTATACCGAGCAGCAAGTTGCTCGGTATAATAAAGTGACCAATGCGGATGTTATGCGTGTATTTAAACAATATATTCAAGGTAAAGGTGCTGCGGTTTTATCAATAGTGCCACAGGGGCAAGAAGCGTTAGTTGCAAAGACTGATAACTTCGCTTTACCTGATGTAAGTCAGCCGCCGAAACTCGCACAACTTGATACGCCTATTATGAAGAATGCTAGTGATTTTGATCGCAGTGTTATGCCCAGCTCTACGGCTAATCCACAAATTACAGTACCGAGTTTATGGCGTGAAACATTTGAGAATGGCATTGAAATCATTGCAACTAAAAATAGTGAAACCCCGACTATCAGTTTGTTACTAAGTCTTGATGGCGGAGTATTACTTGATACTGTGGGCAAAGCTGGTTTAGCAAGTTTAACTGCAAGTTTGATGAATGAAGGAACCACCGTTCATAGCAAAGAAGAGTTATCGAATGAATTAGCTAAACTTGGCAGTAATATTTCTATTGGCGCAGCAGGGCGAAATACTTATATTAAAGTTAATAGTTTAGTTAAAAACTTTGATGCTACCCTAGCGTTAATGAACGAGATGATGTTTAAACCTGGATTTGCACAAGATGATTTTAATCGAGTTAAAAATCAGTTGATTCAAGGGTTAGAGCAAGGTAATAAAGATGCTCGTTCGTTAGCTAGTAATGCCTTAAAGCAAGTGACTTATGGCAAAGATAATCGTTTTGGTTTAGCTGATAGCGGTACTATTGCTACTGTATCTGCGATAACGCTTGATGATATTAAAGGTTTTTATCAAGTATACTTCTCGCCAGCTAAAGCAAGCTTAGTAGTCGTTGGTGATATTGATAAAGCTGAATTATTAACAAAACTTACTTCATTAAACACCTGGCAGGGTAAAGACTATACGATTAACGGAGATTATAATTTCCCTGAGGTAACACCAAACAAGCTTTATTTTGTTGATTTACCTAATGCCAGTCAATCAGTGATTAAATTATCACGTAGAGCGATGACTTATGATGCAACGGGTGAACACTTTAAAGCGACGTTAATGAATTACCCACTAGGTAGTGCGTTTAATAGCCGCATCAATTTAAATTTACGTGAAGATAAGGGGTATACCTATGGTGCCTCAAGCTATTTTTCTGCGGGTAAAACGTTAGGTCGTTTTAGTGCCGGCGCCAGTGTTAAAAAAGAGCATACTTATGATGCTATGATTGAAATTGAGCAGGAATTGAAAAATTACCAACAACATGGCTTAACAGCAAATGAAGTTACCTTTATGCGCCAAGCTATCTCGCAAAACGAAGCATTAAGCTTTGAAACGCCGAGCCAAAAAAGTGGTTTTTTAAGACAATTATTACAGTTTAAGCTGCCTGTTAATTATGGTGAAGAACAAAGCAGCATAATAAACAACATCAGTATTGAGCAGTTAAATGCCATAGCGGCCAAAGAATTATCAAAACCTATGCAATGGATTGTTGTCGGAGACGGTCAAGTGGTTAGGCCTCAACTACAAAAGCTAGATATCGAAGTAGTAGATCTTGAACTAGCTAAATAAACTATTTGATAAATATAAATAGTTAAGTATTGAAAAATACCGACAGACCCCTTATTTATATGATTATCTATAAGGGGTTTTTGCTTTTTACCTTTTACTCGCTAAATACTAAACTAAGCTAATAGTTAGGTTAATTAGTATATATAGGAATTATTTTGACACTATCATTAACTGATTATATTGGCGCTTTTAGCCAAAATAAAAATTTGGCTGCTATTGCAGGTATTGGACGCGGTATAGAACGAGAAGCCTTGCGGATATTGCCAGAAGGTAAGTTATCGGATCATGGTCATTATCATCAACTGGGTTCAGCGCTGACGCATGGACAGATAACCACCGATTATTCAGAAACCTTACTTGAATTTATTACTCCGGTTAGCTTTTCTCCAGAGCAAGCGATTGCTCAACTTCAAGATATTCAAAAATATACCTTTGATAATATTGAAGGTGAACTGCTGTGGCCAATGAGCATGCCTTGCTTTGTTGACGATGCTGAAAAGATACCATTGGCACAATATGGTAATTCAAACATAGGTACAATGAAGACGGTTTACCGTCAAGGCTTGAAAAATCGCTATGGCTCTATGATGCAAGTCATTTCAGGCATACATTTTAATTTTTCATTTTCACAAGACTTCTGGCAAGTACAACAAGACCTGCATCAGTCATCTGGTGAACAATCATTGCCTCTTGATGACTTTATTTCTGAACGCTATTTTTCTATCTTAAGAAACTACAAACGTTTCTGTTGGTTAATTCCATACTTATACGGAAGCTCCCCTGCAATCTGTGGCTCATTTTTACAAGGTAAAGAACATAAACTGCCTTTTAAACAGTCAGCCTTTGGGGCACTTTACCTTGAGCATGCCACCTCATTACGCATGAGTGACTTAGGTTATACCAGTTCTGAGCAATCAACACTGAAAATTTGTTATAACAATTTGGCAGATTATGTTGATGGTGTTCAACAGGCTATTAAACTTAAATCCAACGACTTCGCCAGTATTGGTGTAAAGGTTAATGATCAATATCAGCAGCTTAATGATAACGTACTACAAATTGAAAATGAGCTGTATGCACCTATTCGTCCTAAACGTGTCGCTAAACCAGGTGAAAAACCTTCAGATGCACTAGGAGAGCGCGGTGTTGAATACATAGAAGTGAGAGCGCTTGATGTAAATCCTTTTTCAGATACAGGCATTAGCCTTGAACAAGTCTACTTTTTAGATATTTTCATCACTTTTTGTGCTTTTGTTGATAATAAAGAGTTTGATTGTACGCGCCAGAAACTGCATGAAGATAACATGAATGCAGTGGTTCTAAGTGGTCGAGATCCTGAACTATTGCTTAGTGATGCTAATTGTTGCGGTGAAGTTAAACTTAAGTCGGTTCCTGAATGGGGCAATGAATTATTTGAGCAAATGAAGCAAGTTGCAGAGTTATTAGATAAGGCATACCAAACGAGAAAATATAGTGAAGCTATTGTTCGTGAACAAGCTAAAATTAATGATTCGAGCTTAACGCCTTCCGCACAGCTGTTATCCATAATTCATGAGCAATCTTTATCGCAGTTTGCTTTAGATAAAGCGAGTGAGTATCAACGAGAAGCTAAAACCCGTGATTATCAATCTTATGACCAAGCATTTTTTGATCAAAGCGTACCTGTCTCTCATAAAGCTCAAGCGGATATTGAAGCAGGTGATAAACTAAACTTTGATGATTTTCTATCGGACTACTTCGCTTAAAAAAAAGTGGTTTACACCGGTTTAATTGTTGAAATAAAAACAGGTGATATAGAAAAGTAGTTATAAAAAAAGCGCGTCAAGGTGACGCGCCGGTTATTTAAGCAAACAAAACTTAAATCAAATGAAAGCCATCCAGGGAAGAATGTTTCATTAAATAAGAGGACGAAATCATTGATAAGTTCATTTTATTTAAAATATTTTCATTCCCATACCTTTCCCGCCAAAAAACTTCAGTAAAATCGAATGCTTAATTACATTTTTTATTAAAAGTATATTTTCGTGCATCGAACAAAACACCCTTTTCCTTAAGGTAATCGCTTAGGTAAAAACATCACAGTTATGTAGATGTACTAAATTTCAGGCAAAAAAAAGCGCCCAACTAAAAGAGGGCGCATAAAACATGAAACGTATCTAATAAGCGCGGGAATAACATAACGGTTAGGTAGATGTACTAAATTTCAGGTAAAAAAAGCGCCCAACTAAAAGAGGGCGCATAAAACATGAAACGTATCTAATAAGCGCTGGAATAACATAACGGTTAGGTAGATGTACTAAATTTCAGGCAAAAAAAAGCGCCCAACTAAAAGAGGGCGCATGAAACATGAAACGTATCTAATAAGCGCTGGAATAACATAACGGTTATGTAGATGTACTAAATCTCAGGCAAAAAAAAGCGCCCAACTAAAAGAGGGCGCATAAAACATGAAACGTATCTAATAAGCGCTGGAATAACATAACGGTTATGTAGATGTACTAAATTTCAGGCAAAAAAAAGCGCCCAACTAAAAGAGGGCGCATAAAACATGAAACACTAAGGGAATAACATAACTATTAAGTAAGAGAGCTGTTTTGTTGTTTAGTTCAAATTATTTTAAATTTTTTTATCATGTCCTTTTGAAGTGACATAACGGTTATGTAGATGTACTAAATTTCAGGCAAAAAAAAGCGCCCAACTAAAAGAGGGCGCATAAAACATGAAACACTAAGGGAATAACATAACTGGTAAGTAAGAGTGCAGTTATCTCGTTTAGTTCAAATTATTTTAATTAAATTTAAATTGTTTTTAAAATTTAATTAAACTGATAATTTTATTCGCAAAAACTGCCATTAATTAACTATTTCTGTCATTATAAATAACAAATCATAATAACCGTTATTTGTTTATGCCTTCATGTAAAACAGCACTGTTAACAGCTGCAAGCGTTATATTGCTTGCAAGTTGTGCAACCCCTCCACCGAAAAACCCTGAGAACATATGTGAAATTTTTCGTGAACACAGAGATTGGTATTTTGCTGCCAAAGAGACGCGTGAACG
The DNA here is from genome assembly GCA_002163005.1 of Colwellia psychrerythraea. GTDB lineage: Bacteria > Pseudomonadota > Gammaproteobacteria > Enterobacterales > Alteromonadaceae > Colwellia > Colwellia psychrerythraea_C. The sequence continues at coordinate 34,061 of MAAF01000110.1, forward strand.
CTGGGGTGTACCTATTCATGTCCCTATGAGCATGATGTATCAAGAGAGCTCTTTTCGTCATGATGCAACGCCTCCAATGGACTATCTATTTGGTTTTATCCCTTGGGGGAGAGTAAGTACCGCATATGGCTATTCACAAGCAAAAACGATGACCTGGAAAGATTATATTAAAGAAACGGGTAATTCAGGGGCTGATCGTGATGACTTTGATGATGCGATAGACTTTATGGGCTGGTTTATTTTTAAAACCCAAAAAGTTAACGGCGTATCTAAGTGGGACGCCTATAGCCAGTATTTAAATTATCACGAAGGTTGGGGTGGCTTTAAGCATAAAAGCTATAAAAAGAAGCCTTGGTTGGTGAAAGTGTCGAGAAAAGTAGATAATCGCGCTCGACGTTATAGCAGTCAATTAAAAAGTTGTGAAAAAGACTTAGACCATGGCTGGTTATGGCGATTATTCTTTGATTAAGTCGGACAATAATACAAAAATAGAATGGCACTATTTAGTCAGCTAATCTACGTGTTTAATAATACGACAAGCGCATAAAGCTTGCCAATATGTTAATTTTACAATAGAAAACCTTTAAACCTAGCTGCGACCACCGCTTCAAGAATAGCTAGTATTTTCACATAAAAAACGAAAAATAAAAGTTCGTTTTTTGTTAAATAATTGTTGAAATAGCAAAAGGCTGCTGCTGATAGGGTTGGCTATTGTTATCCACAGAAATTGTGGAAAGCTAATGAGGATTATTGAAATCCTTATTCTGTGGATAACTTTGTGATTAACTTTTTTATTAGGTTAATTACTCTTCTTCAGAGCTTTCACCGATAAAATGCTCAGGCATAACCCTAACTGTTTTTATCTTATTGCCAGCAACGTCAATGATTTCGACAGGGTAGCCGGATATACGTAAGCTAATATTACTTTGTGGTATCTCTTCCAAATATTCGATAATCAACCCATTAAGGGTTTTAGGGCCATCTGTGGGCAATTTCCATGACATCTCTTTATTAATATCACGAATACTCGCGCTACCATCAACTAAATAGCTGCCGTCAGGCTGTAAAGTTACTTCATCACGGGTTGTTGGAGTCATTGTCGTAGTAAAGTCACCAACAATCTCTTCAAGAATGTCCTCTAACGTTACTAAGCCTTGAATATCACCGTATTCATCAACAACTAAACCTAAACGCTCTTTAGCATGTTGAAACTTCAGTAATTGAATATTTAACGGAGTACCTTCGGGAACAAAATATAACTCACGTACAGCCCTAAGTAATGTTGCCTTGTTGAATTGATTTTTTGATAAAAGTTTTAAGGCATCTCTAGCATGGATATATCCAACAACATCATCGATACTATCGCGATACAGTAATACACGGGTATGGTTAGCTTGAGTCAGTTGTTTTTGGATTTTTTTCCAATCATCGTTAACATCGATGCCAACCAAATCACTGCGAGGGATCATTATGTCTTCAACAGAGACTTTTTCTAAGTCTAAAATACTTACCAGCATATCTTGATCGCGTTGATGTAATAAAGCGCCAGATTCATTCACGACGGTTCTTAACTCTTCACTACTAAGGCTGTGTTGCTCTCTTTGTTCTGCATTTATTCCTAAAATCATCAAAAAACTATTAGTGATCCAGTTTACGACAACCACAAGCGGGAAAAGTAACTTAAGTAGCAGTGATAATAAAATGGAGCTTGGAAAGGCAATTTTTTCTGGATACAAAGCTGCTAATGTTTTTGGGGTTACTTCTGCGAAAATGAGAATAACTAAGGTTAATACTATGGTCGCAATCAAAATACCCATATCACCGAATAAGCGTAAACCAATCACTGTTGCAATAGCCGAAGCTGCGATATTAACTAAATTATTACCAATAAGAATTAAACCGATCAGGCGATCTGGACGATTGAGTAATTTACTAACTCGTTTTGCACCCTTGTGTTTTTGTTTTTCGAGATGACGTAATCGATATCTATTCAATGACATCATGCCGGTTTCAGAACCTGAAAAATAGGCAGAAATAAGTATTAAGATGCCAAGAATGGTAAAGAGCATCTGGGTGGATATACTGTCCAAAAAGGGTGTTTCCTTTCTAATAGTTAAAATAATTAAGTAACACTGCTAGCTTATACCAGCAGTGTTATCACGACAAGATTAGGGGAGAATAGTCGTTATTTATAAAATGAATTCTTTAACGAGTCGGCTACCAAAATAAGCAAGAGTAAGTAAGCCACTTGCACTCACCATTAACACGAGCACTCTGTGCCCACGCCAACCTTTTTCAAAATGACCCCAAAGAATTAAGCTGTAAATAGCAAAAGAGAGTAATGATAGTAATGTTTTATGAGCATTTTCTTTCGCTAAAAAACCCTCTAAAAAAACAAAACCAATAATTTGACTGATAAATAAAATTGCCGTACCAACAGTTAATATACTAAAAAGTTGCTTTTCGACCTGCATAAGTGGCGGCAAATGGGCAACCGCAGTCAAGTTTTTGCTTTTGAGTTTTAAATTGATATAGGTGACTTGAAAAGCATATAAAGTAGCGATAATCAGCACACAATAAGCGATTAGAGCAAAAGTGATATGGCTTAATAAAATAACTTTTTCTACCACCAATGGAATAGAATCAATGGGCGGAATAAAGAGAATGACTAACTGCCATAAGCCAGTGAATCCGTAGATCACCGGCAGTAATAAATTAACCTTGAAGCGCAATGATACAAGGGTTACTACTACGGTGATAATTAAACTAACTAAGGAAATGACATTAGGTAAATTAAAATTAATGGTGTCTTGAGAGAAGAATAATAAACCGTCATTAAAACCATGCACAATGATAGCTGCTGTAGCTAAACTTAAAACTAAGGTGATATTCGGTCCTTTAGGATGGAATAATCGTGTAACGATTGCCAACGTAGCAAGTATATAAAGCAAGAATGCTAAACTTGAACCTATAACCAAAAAATTCACTTAAAACCCCTAAAACAACTGAAAATATGCATTAAAAAATTGATTCTATCAGATAATATCTTTAGCGCCATGTGATTAGCGCAAAGTATTGACTTAAAGTAAGAAAGCTAAGGCTTATTTTATCAATAAACGTCTTATTGGTTTTATTGATAAAAAGGCAATAAGTGCGGCACAGCTTAACCCAAACCACTTAGGTAAAAGTTCATGGCTATGCTGCATTTGGTCACTAATGTTAATGTCATAAAAACTTAATGAAAAATCTAGTAATAATGCGAAGCCAATGGCGCAAGCAGCGACACCAAGCAAGTATCGTATCAATACAGCACTCCCCATCTCATTACGAATGACGCCCAAGGTTGAAATGTTTGTGGCTGGCCCTGCCATCATAAAGACCAAGGCTGTACCCGGTGATAACCCGGCCATAATAAATCCTGCGGCAATAGGCGTTGAGGCTGTTGCACAAATATACATAGGAATCGATATCAAAATCATCAGTAGCATCGCAGGCAAACCACTGCCATAACTTAATAGAAACTCTTGGGGTAAAAAAGTACGCACAAGTGAAGCAAAAATTAAACCGATTAAAAGCCAAATGATAATGTCATCGATAAGCTTGGTTGAAGCGTAATAAACCCCTTGCTTAGTTTTACTTACAAAGGTGTTTTCAATTATTTCTTGGGTAACTTTTTTACTGCCGCAACAAGATGTTGTGCTTTTAGGTAGTTCTTCTATTTTCACTGTCTTCTTACTACCACAACAGCCTGACTTTTCACTCTGCTGTTGATCAGAGGAAGATTTTATCTGTTCCTCTTTAATCGTCGAAACTAATAATCCAGTAAGAACGGCGGACATAATCGCTGCAATAGGGCGGTAAATAGCAAACACTGGGCCGAGCAAAGCATAGGATACCGATACTGAATCAATGCCTGTTTCGGGGGTTGCGACTAAAAATGAAGACGTTGCTGAAGCTGAAGCACCGCTTCGTCTAAGTTCTGTTGCCACAGGAATAACCCCGCAAGAACATAAAGGTAATGGGGCACCAATCAGTGCCGCTTTTATGATGGCAGTTTTGCCTTGCCCTAGATGTTTACTCAATACTTCACTAGGCACCCAAGCTTTCATTAGCCCGGCAATTAATAAACCTAATAAAAGCCAAGGACTGGCTTCAGCACTCAAGTCGAGAAAATTTATCGTTAAGGCGGTTAACTGTTCCATAAAATACCTAGTGAGACTTAAAAGAAAATCATCGTTACTATACCATGGCTAGTATTGACGCTAGGCCTATTTTATCAAATTTTATAACGACTAAATTATATGTATACCCGTCACCAATCAAGAAGCAGGTTTCAGAGTGCTTGAGCAATTTCAATTCAAGGCGCTGTGATGAAATAATGGTTATTCCATTATAAGTCACAGCAACGATGAAGTGATGTTGCTCAAGCGCTTCTTCGATGGGGCTAAAATCACTTTATACGGCGTTATTAATTTGAACAAGGGATTAACCATTGTTTAAAATGAATGCCTTGCCTAAAGCACTTTTAACTTCCACTGAAATCACGCACTTTGAATGATTACGGGTATATAACTATCTGCTGTCGCATCTTAGAAATATTTGGGTATAATAGCAGCATTAATTTTATCCATATTTCGCTGTTAGAGTATTTCATGTTTGACAATCTTTCCGAACGCTTAAGTAAAACGCTTAAAAATATTAGTGGCCGTGGCCGTTTAACCGAAGACAATATCAAAGAAACCTTACGCGAAGTGCGTATGGCATTACTTGAAGCTGACGTAGCTTTACCTGTCATTCGTGAATTTGTAGCCAAAGTAAAAGAAAAAGCTGTTGGTACTGATGTTTCTAAAAGCCTCACGCCTGGGCAAGTTTTTGTCAAAATAGTACAAAAAGAACTTGAATCCGCCATGGGTGAAGTCAATGAAGCACTTGACTTAAGAGCGGCACCACCAGCAGTTGTGTTAATGGCCGGCTTGCAAGGTGCAGGTAAAACGACCTCAGTAGCCAAGCTAGCTAAATTTTTAACAGAACGTGAAAAGAAAAAAGTATTAGTAGTAAGTGCTGATGTATATCGCCCTGCCGCTATTAAGCAACTTGAAACGTTAGCTGAAGAAATAAGTGTTGGTTTCTTCCCAAGTGATATCAAGCAAAAACCGATTGATATTGCCAATGCCGCTATTGATCACGCTAAGAAAAATTTTTACGATGTGCTAATTGTCGATACTGCAGGTCGCTTGCATATTGATGAAAACATGATGGCTGAGATCCAGCAACTTCATGCTGCTATCAACCCAATAGAAACGCTTTTCACTGTTGATGCCATGACAGGCCAAGATGCTGCTAATACAGCCAAAGCCTTTAATGATGCGCTACCACTAACCGGTATTATCTTAACCAAAACTGATGGTGATGCGCGTGGCGGTGCTGCTCTATCAATTCGTCATATCACTGGCAAACCTATTAAATTTATGGGTGTTGGTGAAAAAATTGAAGCCCTTGAACCTTTCCACCCAGACCGAATTGCCTCACGTATTCTTGGCATGGGTGATGTGCTTTCACTCGTTGAAGAAATTGAGCAAAAAGTTGATAAAAAGCAAGCTGAGAAGTTAGCTAAAAAAGTTAAAAGCGGTAAAGGTTTTAGCTTAGAAGATTTTCGTGATCAGCTTGTCCAAATGAAAAGTATGGGCGGCATGGCGGGCATGATGGATAAGCTTCCTGGCATGGGTAACATGTCTGGTAAAATCAAAGATCAAATGGATGATAAAATCACCGTGCAAATGGAAGCTATTATCAATTCTATGACTCCGGGTGAACGTGAACGTCCTGATATCATTAAAGGCTCTCGTAAGCGTCGTATCGCTGTTGGTTCAGGTACTCAAATTCAAGATGTAAATAAGCTACTTAAGCAGTTTACTCAAATGCAAAAAATGATGAAAAAAATGTCAGGTAAAGGCGGCATGAAAAAGATGATGCGCAGCATGCAAGGCATGATGCCACCAGGTGGTGGTGGAATGGGCGGTGGCGGCGGAATGTTTGGCCGTTAATTTTATTTTTAAAGTTACTCCCTCTAATAAAAGCCGTATCTGCGGCTTTTTTATTTTCTGAAAGATCAACAGTCCCTACAATTATTACTTAATTTGTTAATGCATATCATGTCAAGCATGATGGAATTAGGCAAACTGTCACTTGTCGACAAAAGATAAGTTATTTTCTTATCGTCTAGTTATACCATCACTTAATTTATAAAACTTCATGGTGTTAAGTATTCGTTAAGCTCTAATTTGTTATATAAGGTAATCGATTCAATGGCTACACATAAAGTTAGCAAAGCTGTTACTCGCAGATCAGTGAGTCAGCCAAAAGATGTCGGCTTTTTTAAACGTTTTTCTATGGTATTTGAAAGCCTATCTATCGTGCTGATTACTGCTGCACTTATGTGGTCAACGCGTTTTGTTGGTGTGCCTGAATTTGTGCTGAAGTTATCTAATAATCAACCACATTGGCAATTAGGTAACATCATCACGCTAGTTAGTATTTCAGCCTTGGGTTTACTGGTTTTGCTAACTCGTTATAGTTTCTATTTACGCAAAAAAATGAAGCTACAATTTGTTGCTGAAGAGGAAATCAAAAGACTCGCTTTTTTTGATAGCTTAACTAATTTACCTAACAAAGAACTTTGCCAAGATCGTATAGAGCAGGCTCTAGCGCGTGCGGCAAGAAACAATACCTCAATTGCAGTGTTATTTATTGGCATTGATGACTTTAAAGCCGTTAATGATCAACAAGGTCATGTGGGTGGCGATAAACTTTTGAAACAAGTTGCTAAACGTTTATCTGGTCAGTTACGTTCAGGTGATACATTAGCGAGAATAACCGGGGTGGAATTTATTATATTACTCGAGACTATTTCGCCTAAAGACAATATCAATACGTTTGCTGACAAAGTATTATTAAATCTCACTAAGTGTTATCGAATTGCCATGCAAGAAGTCTATATCACTGGTAATGTCGGTGTTGCTTTATATCCGAGTGATGGTGAATACGGTAAAGAGTTAATTCAACATGCAGATACGGCGATGTGCTTTGCCAAAGAAAAAGGCCGTAATCGGCTAGCTTTTTTCTCTAAAGAGCTACAAGAGCAAGTTAATATCAAGAAGAAAATTGCTGAACAATTAAGAGGTGCAATGGAAAGGGATGAATTAGTCTTGCACTACCAACCTATCATTGCCACTCACTCCAATGAAATTATTGCCGTAGAGGCCTTGTTACGATGGAATAATGAGTTACTCGGTGATTTGGCGCCAGATGTATTTATTCCGATAGCAGAAGAGATTGGCATCATTACAAAAATTGGTGATTGGGTACTCGCACAAGCTTGTCTGCAAAATAAAGCTTGGCAGCAGCAAGGTTACCCCTGCATCGTCATGACAATTAACATGTCAGTGATGCAACTAGCTATAAGCAACTATGCCAGTACGGTATCTACGTCCCTGACCGAAACAAGTTTAGAACCTCAATACTTGGAGTTAGAGTTTACAGAGAACACCTTGATGAAGGATGCAAAAAAATCGATAGTGCAACTTAGAGAGTTGAGTGCTTTAGGTGTTTCTATCGCACTTGATGATTTTGGTACGGGTTATTCTTCTATAAAACATTTATCTAAGTTTAAGCTCAACAAATTAAAAATTGATAGCAGTTTTATAAAAAATATTCCGGTGAGTGCAGGAGATATTATGGCAACAAAAACCATCATTGCTTTAGCTAAGCAATTAAAACTACACATAACTGCCGAAGGTGTTGAAACAGCTAAGCAGTGTGAGTTTCTGACAACTAATAATGTTGATTCTATGCAGGGCTATCACTTTAGTCGCCCCGTTCCTGCCAAAGATTTTGAACGACTTTTACAATCACCCTCATGGTAATAAGGCGAACTGATTAGCCTGCTTTCCCCCATAATCGTAAAGTCTTGTCTATCGCTCATTACCCAATAGGTAAATAAAGCTTGTAAAAATATACTAGAAGCGTAAAATACGCGAGCTTTTCTGTCGCTCGTTGGCAGGAAGTGTCTGGAAAATCCGTTTTTACACTTAACATATATAGAGGACGATATGGTTACCATTCGTTTAGCTCGTGGCGGCGCTAAAAAGCGTCCATTCTATCAGGTTGTTGTTGCAGATAGCCGTAACTCTCGCGATGGTCGTTTCATCGAGAAAGTTGGTTTCTTCAACCCAACAGCACAAGGTCAAGCTGAAAAATTACGCTTAGATCTAGACCGTATTACCCATTGGGTAGGTCAAGGTGCGACAGTATCTGATCGTGTGGCTAAGTTAGTTAAAGACGCAACTGCGGCTTAATTGCTTAGTAGGCAGTAGGAGAACTTTGTGAGTAAAGAAGAAAAACAAATCATCTTGGGTAAAGTAGGCGCTGTTTACGGCATCAAAGGCTGGTTGAAAATTCATTCATTCACTGATGAAACTGAAGCCATACTTGACTATTTCCCTTGGTCATTAAAATTAGGGAATAATACACAAACAGTTGAAATAACTGATTGGCGCAAGCATAACAAAGGCCTTATTGTGAAAGTGGCTGGCATTGATGACAGAGATGAAGCGCAAGCATTAGTCGGCTCTGAAGTGTTAACCAACGAAGCAGCGTTGCCAGAATTGTCGCAAGATGATTTTTACTGGCGCGATTTAATAGGTATGTCTGTTGTAACAAACAAAGGTTACGATCTTGGTATTGTTTCAGACATGATGGAAACTGGCGCTAATGATGTACTGGTTGTGAAAGCTAACTTAAATGATGGCTTTAGTAAAAAAGAGCGGTTAATCCCTTATCTTTTTGAACAAGTAATTGAGTCTGTTAGCATTGAAAATAAACAAATTTGTGTTGACTGGGACCCGGGTTTTTAACTTGTGACTAGCACTACCTCTGATAAAGAGAAAAACAAAATGTGGATTGGAGTTATCACTCTTTTTCCCGAAATGTTTAATGCTATCACGGAGTACGGGGTAACAGGCAGAGCGATTCGTAATGGGTTAATTGAATTTCAGCAATGGAATCCAAGAGACTTTACCCATGATAAACATCGTACCGTTGATGATCGTCCTTATGGCGGTGGTCCGGGTATGTTAATGATGGTGCAACCATTGCGAGATGCTATTGCTGCTGCACGTAAAAGTGCAGATGCTGATGCTGCCATTAATGGTGGTCAGAAAGCTAAAGTTATTTACTTGTCTCCGCAAGGACGAAAGCTTGATCAACAAGGCGTAAGTGAATTAGCACAACATGATCGACTAGTATTTATTGCTGGACGATATGAAGGCATAGACGAGCGATTAATCGCGTCAGATATTGACGAAGAGTGGTCGGTTGGCGATTACATTTTAAGTGGTGGTGAACTCCCTGCGATGAATGTTATCGATGCTGTAGCACGCTTAGTGCCAGGCGTATTAGGACATAAAGAATCAGCAGAGCAGGATTCCTTCTCTAACGGTTTATTAGACTGTCCTCATTACACTCGGCCAGAAGTACTAACTACTCCTCAGGGAGAACAAATGTCAGTACCGAAAGTGTTGTTAAGTGGTAATCATGAACACATACGCTTATGGCGACAAGAGCAATCTTTGCTAAGAACGTGGACTAGAAGACCAGAACTATTAAATAACCTAGCTCTGACAGCTGAGCAGGCAAAATCACTTGCTTTAATTAAAAAGCAAGCGAAATAAGCCACTTAGACTGTGCAAACTAGGAAGAAGGTATTATGAGTAAAATTATTGATATGCTCGAGCAAGAGCAATTAAAAAGTGACCTACCAGCATTCGCTCCAGGCGACACTGTTGTAGTTCAAGTAAAAGTTACTGAAGCTGATAAATCACGTCTTCAAGCGTTTGAAGGTGTTGTTATCGCTGTTAAAAACCGCGGCTTACATTCTGCTTTCACTGTTCGTAAAATTTCGAACGGTGTTGGTGTAGAGCGTGTATTCCAGACACATAGCCCAATTGTTGACTCAATTGAAGTTAAACGTCGTGGTGATGTACGTCAAGCTAAACTTTACTACTTGCGCGAGCTATCTGGCCGTAAAGCACGTATCAAAGAAAAATTGGCTAAGAAATAGAAATATTTCCAGTACAATTTTCTGTAAAGAAAGTTTGAATAAAGGCCTGAATAATTTATTATTCAGGCCTTTTTGTTCTGGCGTCCTGAATGTGTTTACACAATGCGATTATTCTTAGGCTTTAAATTATTGTCGCTGTTGAAAAAGGCGAGATGATCTATGAACAAGCCCCCTGACTTATTAAAATACACTTAACCAAATCAGCCAGAGGACATGTTTGTGAGTGATATAACTTATGCTCGCATTGAGCAAGGTGTGCATTACCTTTTATTTGTCACCGATGCTTAAGTTGAAAAATAATGGGTTATGAGCTGAGTGATGAAATGAAAGCAACTGACGTGGTTAAAGCGCTATATATGACGGTAAAAATTAGGGAGTATCCCATCAATCAATATATCGCTTTGAATTGGCCTCTTATGTAAGTCTTTGATAGATAGCTTTGCTTGTACAGCGAAGCTATTGCAGTATGATTATTGCAGGAAATGCGCGTTAAGCTAACGTACGGTTAAATAGCTCAACAGACATGCCATACACTCTTAATGCAAGTTGAGGATCATAACGTTCACCTTCATCACGCATAAATGCATGCGAAGCATTAAACTCATGCCATGAGAAAACGTTACCTGAAGCTAACAAGTTTTTATGAATCATCATGCGACCTTCATCAGGAATATGTGGGTCTTGCTTACCCCAAATCATCAGTAACTCTGCTTTAATATCTTTGGTACGCGTTAGAGAATCATTGCCTTTTTCGCTGGGTAAATCGCCCGAATGAATATCGGTGGCATATAAGCAAGCGGCAGCTAAAATACGTTCATTTAAAGCAGCGCGATAAGCGAGGTGACCACCAATGCAAACACCCATAGTGCCAATTTTTCCAGTGCAGTAATCTTGCTGTTGAATAAAATCGACTAAGGTTTGTGTATCGCTATCGTGATGTTCTAAAGGCTTAGCCCACTTATCTTGGTTACCTTTGTCTTTACCTGCATCATCGTAGCCTAATACCGTGCCTATCGGGTTTAGTTCATGAAAAACCTCAGGCACTAATACCACAAAACCATGTCCAGCCATCAGCGCTGCCGTTCTTGCTATTGGCGCAGTTTGTTGGAATATTTCAGAATAAAAAATAACAGTGGGAAACTTACCCGATGCTTGAGGATGATAAACATAAGTACGCATAGTACCTGTTGGGGTTTCAATATCAGTGCTGTGCTGTTGAATGATCATTAGTATTTATGTGTCCTTGTACTTAATAATGAAAAAAAGATAACGGAAAAAGCTGTAAGAGCTTTGTTATTGATAGTAAGTTTACGCGTTGAATCCCAAGAAAAATAGTATAGTTTCATTATTGAGAGTTTACGGTGTTTGTATATTTTCAAATAAAGTGAGAATACTCATTTAATCTTTTCTTGGCTGTAGCTGGGTTGAGATCAATTAAATGAATATCTTTCGTCAAAAGCCGTGATAAAATCACAAAAAACTGTACAAATCACAAGAAAACAAAGGCAACAAAGAGCGCATTGTTGTTCTAACGAGAATAAAAGTCGGATTAAAAAACACCATGTAAATAGTATAATTAAGTTAAGTTAATTCCCTAAAGCTTATTAAAATACCTAATGCACTCATTATTCAATTCCGTTTTATAAGGCAAGATCAATGTGCTCTTGTGACTGCTAGATATAGTGATTTTGGTTCGCAATTTATGACCGCTTACTGCCCCACAGCGGTTGCTATGGTACTAAAACCTTAGGTCTTCAAAGTCGCATTACTGACCTAAGCAGTTCTGAACTACTACATCTAACACACCTAAAAAAAGACTTTCAGCATTTGAAAGTCTTTTTAAAATACTGAACCACTTAATTCCGCATAATTTCACAAAATTTCACATTTCCCTCTGTTTTCCCTTATTCTTTTCTCTCTGTATCACAACTATTACTTAGCCTGTTATTTGGGCTACATGTTTCAGTGTTACCCACAATTAGGAGATACCTTCTATAATCAATTAGTACCAATTAATTTAGGAGAATATGCAATAAAATTAGCTGACATAGTACAACGTGGTTGGGAAGCTGTTGGCTCTGTTGAGTTTGATACCTTAGTTAAAGATTACGTAGAAGGTATGACATTCAATATGCCCAGGCAAGGCGATATTTTGGAGGGGCGACAGGAGTTTAGTTCTTCTTTAGATGATCTTGGCTCAATCCTTCCTACAGAATTCGAAATCATGGAGCTTAGGCAACTATAAGGTACTCAAGCATGACAAATAACAGTTGGTTTTTGCTCCTGCGTCGCTTATTTAGCCAACAATTATTTGCCTCTTAGTGAGGCGTTGAGGCTGTAGAATAACTAATTCAGCCAAAACAGCTAAATTTTTGTGCTCTTGTATCGCACTGTAGATGATTAACTCGATATAGGTAATGCACTTAGTACCCCTATTTTTTGGGGGATTTATAATAAACGAGTTATTCTACAAGCCCGTTATGTTACCAGAATATTCAGTTACGCTCCTGCTGGATCCTCATAAAATTTTAGGAGCTTATTAAGGATAATTATCATGTTAAAACAAATACTAAAAAGCTCGTTGCTTCTAATGCTGATAATATTACCGATACAATTTACTTTTGCTGAATATAACGAAAAATCAACCGAATATAATCTCGTGATTAAACCCATCGACAAAGAAACAATTAGCATTAATGGAAGGCTTACGCTTGATCCATCAAAACTTAGAGAAATGGGTATTGCTGACAAAATTAGCCCTAAAGAATACATGCATCTTCTTAGACAGTTGAGGATTATTAGTGCTGCACACCCTGACTTAGTAATAAGCGTATCCGAATACAAATGTGACTCTGAAACGAATACCTGTACTTGCGATAATACTGATTTTTTTGATTGTAGCGATATGATAGCCGAAGAATGTAGCGGGGTACCGACAGGGACTGACGGAAATTCTTGTATACTTCAACCAGGATCCTGTACATGTGAGTGGCACTTAAAACAGTAACCCTGATTAGAATGAGCCTACTCTCAAAAATATAGTCATGCCCTTGATGGGATTATATTATCGAAAACATGGTTGGTATTTAATACCTAACAATTGCTTACAAACGGACCCCCATAAGCGTCACGGTTAAAACACCGCACCACTTATGGGAGCCGGTGAAGCAGGCATTATCGATACAAAATCTAATCCAACCTGTCTAATTAGCTGTAATAGCTTATGTCTTCTTTGTTTTTTGTGGTATTAGTGATCATGTTGGAGGTTAATCTCAAAGATTAGGAGCTGTCATAAAGCGTAACTAATATGTTGGATTTTCTCATTCAGTGACACGTTTATTATTATTTGTGACGATCCACATGTATAATAAACAGGCATTACATTGTCGTAATGACCTTAACGTAATAATTTTAATGTATATAAGTAATACACTTTAAAAGGATAAATCATGAGTAAGCAGAAAAAGCCATTAGCGAAAGCTGGCAATAATGAAACAGAACTAGGAAGAGGCCAAATTAAAGGGAATTTTTTAGCCGCATTAGTTACCTCAAAGGTTTATAAAATGCAGGTGGTTAAAGCAAAAAAAGGTAAAGGTTCATATCAGCGTAAAGCTAAAAATGTAAGACGAGAGTCTTATTTAATGGCGGCTTAACAGATTAATACTAGCCGTCATTAAATAAGACTTTCATTTTACAACCTATCTAAGCAGGTTGATTGAAGTTAATTAACTCTAATTAAAGTCTCATCAGACTTTATTTCAATACGTTAAGCCAATCTTTTGGACTTAAATAATCAGCTAACTTAGCTTCAGCAGAGCCTTCATCGGCTTGAAAGTTATATTCCCAGCGTGCAAGTGGTGGCATAGACATCAGAATTGATTCAGTTCTACCGCCAGATTGTAAGCCAAATAATGTGCCTCTATCGAATACCAAGTTAAATTCAACATAACGACCACGGCGATACAGTTGAAATTGACGTTCTTGCTCACCATAAATTTCATCTTTGCGACGCTGCATAATAGGTACATAAGCATCGATAAAACCTTGGCCAACGGCTTTGACATAATCAAAACAGGTGTCGAAATCCCATTGATTTAAATCATCAAAGAATAATCCACCAACACCACGGGTTTCATCACGGTGTTTTAAATAAAAGTACTCATCACACCATTTTTTATGATCGTTATATACATTGTCACCAAAAGGCTGACATAAATCGTGCGCAGTTTGATGCCAGTGCTGAATATCTTCATCGTTAGGATAAAAAGGTGTTAAATCAAAACCACCGCCAAACCACCATACGGGTTTTTCACCTTCTTTTTCGGCAATAAAAAAGCGTACATTCGCGTGTGAAGTAGGGATGTTTGGGTTTTTGGGGTGGATAACCAGTGAAACACCACAAGCTTGCCACGTTCTTCCGGCAAGCTCTGGGCGATGAGCCGTGGCTGATGGTGGTAATTTATCACCTGATACCACAGAAAAGTTTACCCCACCTTGCTCAACAACAGAACCATCGGTCATTACCCGAGTTCTACCACCGCCGCCTTCTTTGCGCTGCCAGTTATCTTCAATAAATTTTCCAGTACCGTCAGCTTCTTCTAATGCCTGACAAATTTTATCTTGCAGGCTTTTGAAAAACGCAATAATTGGTGTGATTTCAATATTCGCAGTTGAGCTTAGTTGTGAGTCCATTTTCTTACCGTCGATTAACCATTAATTATATGGCGGTTATTGTAGCAAAGTGCAGGATTTCAGTGGGAATTAAAATGACTTTAGCTTCGTTTAGCTTCGTTTAGCTCTGTTTAGGGAAAGGCTTCACTTATTTTGTGCGCCATGCACTCTTTTAGAGCGTAAGATGCGTATTTTGTGCTTTTATGGTGCGCTATGGCACCATATTAATGCATGATGTTTTTAACGTATTGAAATTTAGTGCTTTATTTTTTGGCTTGTTTTGTGCTTTGTTCAAGACAGTTATTGAATTATTCACTATGGAAACAACTATGAGCAAAGCATTAATCTTGTGTTTAACCTTACTTAGCTTTTTTATCTCAGGTACTGCTTGGGCGGATGAAGGGCAGTTAAATGGTGCAAACACCAGTTGGATATTAACATCTACCGCATTGGTTTTATTGATGACCTTACCAGGAGTCGCTCTTTTTTACGGTGGTTTGGTTCGTAAAAAGAATGTGTTATCAATATTAATGCAATGTTTTGCTATCGGTTCTATCTCATCAATCTTGTGGTTAATAGTCGGTTATAGCATAGCCTTTGGTGAAGGTAATGCTTTTATCGGAGATTTTAGTAAGGTGATGATGCACGGAATTCCTAAAGATGCGTTGTCAGGAGATATTCCTGAAAGCTTATTTATGCTGTTTCAAATGACTTTTGCTGTTATTACGCCAGTGCTTATTATTGGTGGTTTTGCTGAGCGTATGAAGTTCTCAGCGGTATTACTCTTTAGTGGTATTTGGTTACTTGCTGTTTATGCACCTATTACCCATTGGGTTTGGGGTGGCGGTTGGTTATCAGAAATGGGCGTTTATGATTTCGCTGGTGGTATTGTGGTTCATATTACGGCTGGTACTGCTGCTTTAGTTGCTGCAATTGTTGTTGGTCCACGTCGTGGCTTTCCAAAAACACCTATGCTGCCACATAACTTAACCATGACTGTGACTGGTGCAGGTATGTTATGGGTTGGCTGGTTTGGCTTTAATGGTGGTAGTGCATTAGCTGCTAATGGTGATGCTTCTATGGCTATGTTGGTTACGCATATTTCTGCCGCCGCAGGTACATTAACCTGGGCTGCCATTGAGTGGAAAAAGTTTGGTAAAGCCAGTGTTTTAGGTGCCGTTACTGGTATGGTGGCAGGTTTAGGTACTATCACACCAGCCTCTGGTTTTGTCGGACCTGGTGGGGCGTTAGTTATCGGTATTAGCGCAGGTTTTGTTTGTTTCTATTCAACGGTTTATATTAAGCAAAAATTAAAAATTGATGATTCGTTAGATGTATTTCCTGTACATGGTGTTGGCGGTATTTTAGGGACGTTATTAGTGGGTGTATTCTCAGCAACAAGTTTAGGTGTATTTAGTGGTTTTGGTTTTGCTGAAGGCATTGCTACAATGGCCGAACAAGTTGGTGTTCAGCTTATCGGCATAGTTTCTACACTAGTTTATACTGCAGTCGTTACTTATATCATTCTTAAATTGGTCGGTTTGATGACCGATGGCTTACGTGTTGGTGAAGAGCAAGAGTCTAACGGCTTAGATCAGGCTGAACATGAAGAAGTCGGTTACCATTTATAAATAATATTACTATGTAGTTACCAGAGAATTTTGCTGTAAACGTCTTCTTCGAAGTCTCATTGCTTTGTAGAAACAGGATCCCCGATTAATACACCACGGGGATGACGTCCCTGAAACATTTACATAGATACTTTAAATAAAGCGCTTCGGCGCTTTTTTTGTGCCTGTCATTACCATCGCTGTCATTTTTCTGAAATATTAATGACATCAAATAGTCACACTTCTAAAACATTTCTGTCATTTTTCTCTTGTAGCATACAGCCCAAATAATCTTGATACCAACTGGTATTGCTTGGTCTACAACAATTCTGCGGAGCAGAGATAAAATGCAAATTAAATTAAAACAAATATTTCAAGTAAGTATAGTTGCTGGTGCATTAGCGTTGGCTGGTTGTGGTGGAGACATTAATGTTACGCCTACAGTAAATGACAATAGTGTTGACAACAGTAGCAATAATTCAGGTAACACCACACCTAATACTGGCGATACCAACCCATGTGCAACACGTGGTGACCTACAAGGTGCTTTCGATGGTCAAGATTGCTCTTATAGTGCAGCTTTTGCCAGTAAAAATGTTGAAATCACAGAAGATTTAACGTTTGCTGAACTTGCCAGTGACGGAGTGCATGTTTTTAACGGAGCATTATTGATTGGTAAAGACTGTAATACTACAACATCTTGTACAGTCGTTGCTAATGGTCCTACTTTAACTGTTGAAGCGGGTGCTAATTTAGCGTTTGATTCGGGTGAAGCGATTATTCGTGTTGCCCGAGGCGCAAAAATCAATGCGGTTGGTACCATTGATAAACCGATTAACTTTACTTCTGCTAATGCTTATAACCGTTTAGATGTTGTTGGTGACGGTCCGCAATTTGCGGATTGGGGGGGCATTATCATTAACGGCTCTGGTATTACTAATCAATGTACTGATGTAGAACGTGATGCAGGAACCTGTAACGCGCCTACTGAAGGGGTGTTAAGTCACTTTGGCGGTAATGATAATGCAGATAACAGTGGCACCATTCAATACGCTAAAATTTGGTATGCAGGCTCTGGCCCTAAAACAGGTGGTGCTGGTGACGATCTTAACTCACTTACCTTAAACGGTGTTGGCTCAGGTACTTCTTTTGATTATATTCACATTCATCAAGGTTTTGATGATGGTATTGAGTTTTTTGGTGGTGCGTCAACACTTAAGCACATTGTCGTAACAGATACGCAAGATGACGGTATTGATATTGATGGTGGTTGGCAAGGTAAAGCTCAATTCATAGTGGTTAAACACGGTACCGTTAAAAGTAAAAGAGAAGTCATTAGCCCAGCCATTGTTGATAAAAGTGGCGTGGAAGAAAAACCAGAAGAAAAATTCCCTGCAGGTACGCCATTATTTATGGGGAATAACGGTTTTGAAACTGATGGTGAGAAAAACTCTGGTAGCGAATACAGTCAAGCGCCAGCATCCAACCCAATTATCGCCAACGTAACGGTTATTACGACTGACGGTAAGTCTTTACGTGACGGTGACCCATCACAAGCCTTTAAATTTGATGATGCTATTCAAGGCATGTACTACAACGTATTAATGGTAAAAACTGACGGAACCAACGGTACTGACTGTGTGCAATTTAAAAGTGATGGCGAGAAAAATGCTGACAAGCTTTCTTTTACTAGCTCAGCAATGGCTTGCATCAATGAATTTAAAGGCGACAGTGTTTTTGGTAGCAAAGCGCCAGTAGCATTACAAGGCACAGCGAAAACAGACTGGTTTGACAATAGTGCTGCCAACGAACGTATAGGTGGTAATGCTTCAGTACTTGCTGCTAATGGTTTTGCGACAAACACTGCTTCTACAGATATTACGGTAACCGCGAATGACTTATCGTCTTTGAATGACAGCTTCTTTGAAAAAGTAAGTCATGTTGGAGCCGTTTCAGACCAAGACACAGGCTCAGATTGGTACAAGTGGGTAGAGACTGCCATAACTGCCGCAGATCTAGATTAATCTCAGTTTTTCTACACTAATTTACAAAAATTGTTTGTAAATTTTTATAAAGAATAGCTTATAAAAATAGGTACCTACTTGCTACATGCGTGGTGTGCCTATTTTTTATTTGAGGATAAAATTTCCATATGAAAACTCAACATAAACTCAAAAAATTGACACTTGCGGTTAGTTTTGGATTGTTATCGTACACCAATAACCTCGTTGCTCAAGAGCAAGATACACAAGCTCAACAAGAAGCAATGGAAGAAGTTGTTGTGGTCGCTAGCCGTTTGAAAGGTAGTGCTGCCGCCGTGATTGGGGAAAGAAAAAATCAAGCTTTTGTTGCTGATATATTAGGAGCAGATGAAATATCAAGAACAGGTGATAGTGATGCTGCCTCGGCATTACGTCGTGTTACGGGGTTAACATTGGTTGATGGTAAGTATATTTATGTACGTGGTTTGGGTGAACGTTACTCAAGTGCGCGTTTAAATGGCGCCAGTATTCCAAGCCCTGACTTAACGCGAAATGTTGTACCACTAGACATATTCCCCGCGAGTATTATTGAGAGTCTATCAGTACAAAAAGTTTACTCTCCTTCTATGCCCGCGGCATTTGGCGGCGGTAATGTTGATATTCGTACTAAAACAGTACCGAAAGAATTTACGGTAGGTGTAGAATTAGGTGCAGGATATAATTCCAATTCAGGTTCGGGATATACCTATAATCGCAATGATGATGGTATTCCTAAAGAACTAAGTGACGCTATCGTTCAATACAAAGGCGATTTTAGTTTACGTAGTATTATCAATAATGATCATTTGGTCGGTGATGATAAAGCGGAACAAGCAAGAGTTATTAATGGCAACTTGTTAAAGTCTTTACCACGTAATATGGAAATGACGGATGAATCGTTAGATCCCAATTATGGTATTAAAGCACACATTGGTAATAGTTTTTCTGAAAGCTGGTTTGGTGGTCAAATTGGCTTTTTACTTGCGGGCTCTTATAAAAATGAATGGCAAAGCTCAAAAAAGTTTCAAGCAGTGCTTAGTGAGAATTTTTCTGACGATTGTAGTACACAATTATTAACGACAGCTGATATTGCTAACTCTTGTTATAATACCTCGACAGAATCTTTAGTTACCACAGAAAATGAACGATTAAATGGTGTATTAAGCCTTGGTTATGAAATAGACACGCATAGTGTGTCTTTATCAGAGATTTATTTAACTGATTCAGAGGATAAAACGGAAGTAGGCATATTACAAAGCCCAAATGGTAGTACGGTAAATACTATTTTTGGGAATGGTCAAGCCGAGCGAATCCATGAATTTAGTTATGAAGATCGTGAACTGCGTATTACGCAAGCTATTGGTCAACATACCTTTTTAGATTATGGTGGTGTAGGTTTCGATTGGCAATACACTGAATCTACCGCAAAAACTGAAATTCCAATTGATGCAACGTATAAATTCGATGATAGCTATGTTGATGGTGCGTACAGTAAATCAGAAATAGCGGGTGATGATAATCGCGTAGTATATTCTTTCATAGACCTAGAAGATAATGTTAAGTCTTATGGTGGTAATTTAGTATTACCGGTTTATGTAGGTAATTTTCAAATGGAATTTAAGGCTGGTTATGACTTTACCGATAAAGCTCGCCTTTATAATACCTCTGCTTTTGTGGTAAACAATGATTCAGGGGTTTTTATACCAGTTAATGAGAATGAAGATAAAGTATTAGGCCTTACGAGTTATCTTACTGACGAATTAGTCGATACACATTCATTCTTAGTTGATTTCAATGAACCAACGCCTCCTGATGCAGATGATTATTTAGCCGCACAGAAAACAGATGCCTATTATGGTGAATTTGATGTGTTTTATGATAATAAATGGCGCATTAGTGGTGGTTTACGATATGAAGAGTTCAAACAAGTCTCTGTTGGTACGTCAAGTTTAATTTTCTCAAAAGCTGAGTTAGATATCTTTTACTCTCCTGAAAAAATTGAAAATGGTACTATTTTAACTCATGATTTTTTTCCTGCATTGTCAGTTACTTACATAAAAGATAGTAATTATCAATTGCGCTTGGGTTATGGTGAAACGGTAGTGCGCCCAGATATACGTGAGGTTGTGCCAGTGGCTTATTATGACCCGCTAACCGATATTCGTACTATTGGAAAATCAGGTCTTGAAAGCAGTCCATTGAAAAACTATGACGCCCGTTTTGAGTATTATGGCGATAATGGCGATAATTATAGTATTGCTGCTTTTTATAAAGATATTAAATCACCTATTGAAAATGTGCTATCGGTGGGTGATGAAGATTACACCATGACATTTGTTAATGGTGAAACAGCCGAAGTGTATGGTATTGAAATGGAGTGGCTGCATAGCCTAACTTGGCTAACGAGCGGTTTATTTACTTCGGGTAATATTACGTTGAGTGATTCCGAAGTCTCAATTGACCCAGCTTATGCGGGCAATTTAACCAATTCTACTAAACGCATGACGGGGCATTCAGAGTATGTAGTGAATTTACAGTTAGGTTATGACTCAGATAACGGTAATCACAGTGCCTCTCTTTTATATAATGTTTTTGGTGAGCGTATACTCGCTTCGGGTGTTGGTGGGCGTGAAGATGCCTTTGAACAACCCTTTAATTCGTTAGATATTGTGTATACATATTATCCAAGTTTTAATTCAACCATTAGATTTAAAGTTAAAAATATACTTGCTGAAGATCAGGAGGTTACTCAATCGAACATTATTGTCCGCTCTAAAGAAGTGGGTACAGGAATGGAATTGAGTTATAAATATGAATTTTAATGGTTAGCTGTTGGGTGCTAAATAAAAAACCTTAGCAATTTGATGGGTTCTTTAATATGTGCCTAATGTATATTTAGTTTTATCGCAGTATAGCTACCTCAATGGCTATACTGCGTTTTTTATATGGCTATTAACAATTTCTTCTACCTCTCTTCTTATTCAAATAAATTAACATTCCTCGCAATTTAATACGCTGATACAATCACGTACCTAGCAACGAAATATTAATTTAATCATTGAGGTTTTTATGTGCGGAAGAATGAACTTTGATAGCAAGCACAGTAAAATAATCAGTGAGTTTTTTGGCTGTGGTTTTAGCGCACCATCAAACAACAACCTTAGTCCAGGGCAGACAGTCGCCACGCTTGTTAGTGGTGATTTAAATGACGATTTGAGTAGTGTTTCAAGTGATGAGTCACCTTTTCAGCAGCTTGATTCAACGTGGGGCATTCAACCCAGTTGGTCAAAGCGATTACTCATTAATGCTCAAAGTGAAACCGTAGTCACTAAAGCTACTTTTAAAGATGCGATTAATACACATCGATGTTTAATTCCTTGCTCTGGCTGGTATGAGTGGCGAACTGAAGGGGACAAAAAACAAAAATACTTATTCAGTCATGTTAATGACGAACCCTTTCTCATGGCAGGAATTTGGTATGTTAAGCAAAGTAATAACGAAGAGTTGAGCCCAGAGCCCAAACAACAATTGGTAACACTTACCACAGCGGCTAATGCTAAGTGCGCTGAATATCATCAACGCATGCCAGTCATTATATTACCGCAGTATCGTGATTTTTGGTTTCAATCATCCGCTGATCAATTGGCGCCATTATTTGAAGCGGTCGATCAAAAATATATCAAAGTGGTTGCTGCTTAATACGGTAAAAGTTAATAATCCCTAGTTAAAGCAGTGTTGTTCACGCATAGAGTTTGGAGTCATACCTGTCCAGCGTTTGAAGGCTTTACGAAAGTTACTCACGTCATTGAAGTATAAAGCATCGGCAATTTTTTCATTACTGTGCTGACAAATAATCAACTGAAAAATTGCCTGCTGGCTGCGTATGGCATCAATAACTCCTTGATAATTTAGTTGATTATTAGCAAGTTTACGTTTTAACGTGGCACTGCTATAACCAAAATGTTGTGCACAGCACTCTTGTGATAAATCATCTTTATTTGATAAACGTTGGCTAAGGTAGCTATTGAGTTGCTGTATAAAACTAATGGGATATGGCTTTGGGTGTGATTGACTTATTTGTTCTAGCGCGACTGCTTTTAAACTATTCGCGCTGTCGTTAAAGGGCAAGTACAGTTGCTTTGACGCTATAGTAACCATACAGATTTGTTGGTCAAACTGTATGGTTATATTTGCTTTCATATTAAGATGTACGTGGTATTGCTCTATGTGTTGCACCTCAGGATAATCAAGGTGAATCTCTAACTTAGGTAATATGCCGCAGCGATATTTGATGGCCCCCAGTAAAGCACTCAACATAAACTCAGTAATAAAGGTCTGTTGGTTTTTTGATAATTTTCCGACAGCACTTTGAAAAATAAGGTAACTATTATTGTCGAAGTGTTTTAGTTGTAAGTTCATTAATGGAAAGCAATCAAGTTGAAAACATTGGCACAATCGCAACATATCGCCTAAATGCCGACAGTTCATTAATGCTTGGCCTAATAAACCTAAATGCGAGGGAAAATAACGTCTGCCGAGGAGAAAACTTATTTCATTACCTTGAACTAATTTACTACAATTCTCTATCACCGTTAGCAGGGTATTTGCCGAGCAAGTTAAACCATTTTTTGCTAAATCCTTTTTACTTAAGTCACCGTGAAAGAGTTTGGTACCTTTGAGTAATTTATCAGGATGGGCGCCTCTTTGCGTGGCTAAGTCTATCAAGCTCAGTAGAACTTGCTGAGCATCGAGTACTTCATCGTAGCGTTCATAGCCTTTCATTAGGCAACCCGTTTATTATGATGCTTATTGTTTTGTTTCTTGGTGCTGTCCATTTGTTGACTCATTAGCTCAAGTACTTGGTAATCACTTTGACTACCATCAAACTCTTTACTGCAGAGGGTGATTTTCTGGTAATTAGCTTGCGGATCACTCCCCACTTTGAACGCTAAGTTGGCTAGACTGTTATCAATATGCCATGCAAAAGCTTCAGCGAGTGTTGTTGTGCTATTGGGTAATAAAACAACAAAACGATCACTGGCATATCTACAGGCCAAGTCTTGATCTCTAATATTCATGGTGATGACTTGCCCAATTTCTCGCAATAAAATATCCCCTTGTTGATGGCCATGTTGTCGATTGAATTGATCGAACTGGCGAATGTCTATCATCATTACGGTAAAAGGTTTGTTATGTTTTTTACTATAAAGTAGCTGATGCTTTATTTGCTTCTTCATATATTTAGCACTGTATAAACCAGTGATAAAGTCAGTAAGACTGTGATCCCTGTAAAAACGTTCAGTTCGTCTTAACTGTGCATTAATCGTCATTTGTTCTTGATACCAGTGATACAAGGCTATGCTCATTATCACCATACCCACTAGTGCAGGTAATGACTCGATGGCTGTCAACCAAGCACTGTTTTGGGGGTAAATAATAAATTCGTCAATAAAGTCTAATAACATCGAGATGTTCATCAGTAACAATCCAGAAAAAAGCCAGTTAGTGACTTTTCCCGCAGGTCTACTCATTAAAATAAAGCCTATCCATACCAACGTCATTAAGGTCATGCCACCTTCACCTAAGGCGTCAAAGTAGTCTAATTCACTGCTTGGTTTTAAATACCCTAAATTGAATGTACACGTTATAACCGCACCAAGGGTAAAGAATAATATGGTTAAAAGGTGGAAGTGATATTTTATAAAAGAGGTATTCATGGTCAGCCCTGTTATTAATGTGAAATCAATGTGAATAGTTTACTTAGCAAACTATTCGGCTGCTTTGGAGATATTAATGAAGCCACAATTGTTCACTGAGGTGATATTAGCTCACACAGATGACAGTTTTTTTACCTAGACATGATGATTACTCATTTATTGCTCTTTATTCGTAATCATCACTAACAGATAGGTATGCTATTTGCCGTATTGGTTAATAAGCGGGTAGGTTACTCGTTAGTTTTTAGTAAAATTAAGGGGTCCAATTAGCTCGTATTTATATTTTATACTGTTAAATAAAGCGGATATTAACGATTTTTAATCTCAACTATTCCATCACAGCTTTACTGTCATCGTGTTGTCATATTTTTTACTTACTTTAGCGTTTATACCAACTTGTACCTAAGTACTTTGCCTAGTTAGTTCGCTATGTTGGCGCAATGTGCGAAAAACTAAAACAATATGAGAGCATTTAATCACATGAAACTTTCTTTAACGGATTTTTACGGTAATAATTTTCGCCTTAATAAACTAACTCTCGCCTTAGCGGGCAGTTTAGCGTTATTAACCGCGCCTTTAAGTTGGGCTGACAGTGTTATTGAAGGGCGAGTAACGGACGCAAGTAACAAGGTTTATTTTCAAGGTGCCCAAGTGCAGATAAAAGAGCTGGATTTAACGGTAATTAGTGAGCGCGATGGTTCCTTTCGTTTTGCTAAGTTGCCTGAAGGCGAATATACCTTAATTATTAAATATATTGGTAGTGATGATTTAGAGCAAAAAATCTCGGTCGTTGATGGT
This sequence comes from Colwellia psychrerythraea, assembly GCA_002163005.1. Classification (GTDB taxonomy): domain Bacteria; phylum Pseudomonadota; class Gammaproteobacteria; order Enterobacterales; family Alteromonadaceae; genus Colwellia; species Colwellia psychrerythraea_C. The sequence continues at coordinate 58,995 of MAAF01000110.1, forward strand.
GAGGTCTTATCGAGAAACTTTGTTATTGGCGCGGCTAACCCTGACCAAAAAGAGTTAGATAATATTATCGTCTATGGGCAAAGAGCCGGACAAGCGAGTGCTATTAACCGACAAAAAAATGCTAACAAATTAGTGTCAGTGATTAGTAGTGATGGTATCGGCCAATTGCCTGACCAAAATGCTGCAGAGGCTTTACAGCGTATGCCGGGAATATTTATTGAACGTGACCAAGGCGAGGGACGTTTTGTTGGTATTCGTGGCATAGATCCAAACCTGAATAATGTCACTATCAATGGCCTAAATGTTCCTTCCCCTGAAGCGGGCGTTCGTAGTGTCGCCTTAGATGTTATCCCGAGTGAACTTATTTCATCGTTAGAAGTGAGTAAAACAGTTACGCCAGACATGGATGCCAGTGCTATTGGTGGATCAATTGAAGTAAAAAGTTTATCAGCCTTTGATCGTAACGACAGAAGTTACTCTTTTACCGCGCAAGCATCACATAATGAATTGGTATCAGAGACTAGTCCTAAACTTTCGGGAAGTTATACCGATATTTATACCTTAACGGGTGGAAGCCAGCTTGGAGTTGCTGGCGCTGTTTCATGGTTTAAGCGAGAGTTTGGCTCTCATAATGTCGAAACAGATGGCGGTTGGAGCGTATTTGACTATGAAGATGCTGCAACAGGCGAAGATGTTGAAGCTTTTGGTGCAGAAGAAATAGAGCAACGTGTTTATAGTATTGAACGTGAACGTTTGGGCGCGGCTATAAATTTTGATTTATATACTTCAGCAACAGATAAATACTACTTACGTACTCTTTATAGTAAGTTTTCAGATGATGAATATCGTTTAAGGAATCAATTTAAATACGATAAAGGCCAAATTGATTTAACCTCAAATACCCAGAATAGTGCCCAGTTTTCTGATGCCAAAATGGAGCGTGATACCAAGGATCGTTATGAAACACAAAAAATATTCTCCATCATCACCGGAGGGGAAAATCAGATAGGCGATTGGCTTGTTGTATATAGTGCAGGTTACTCTAAAGCCAGTGAAGCTGAACCAGATCGTATAGATAGCACTTTTGTTGCTAAAGGTTTAGATTTTGGCTATTCAAGTTCGGGTCCTATTCCGCCGTTAAACTTTGATGCCGCATCACAAGATCTGAATAACTTTGAACTAGATGAAGTTGTTTATGAAAATAACCTAACGGAAGATGAAGAAGTCACCCTAGCATTAGATTTCAGCAAAGACTTTGTTTGGCAAAACAACAATGGTCAAATCAAGTTTGGTGGAAAATATCGTACCCGTGAAAAGTTCAATCGTGTCGATGCCGCTATTTATGATGGTGGTTTCACCGGTGCTGCTGGTGCAGACACGACAGCACAAGCGTTCAATACAGGTACTGTTGATTATAATTTAGGTGAGTTTGGTCCAGGTCTCTCTCAAAATCGGTTGAGTAACTATGTTTTAACAAATATTGATGATTTTGAGTTAAACAGCCTTAAATCTGATATTGAAAGTCAAGGTAGCTCCTACACCAGTAATGAAGATGTCTTAGCCTTATATGCCATGGTCAGTTTTGATATTAATGACTGGTATATTGTTGCGGGTGTTCGTTATGAAGATACCAGCTTTAGCACTCAAGGAAATAAGGTTGACTTAATTGTTGATGATTCACCCAGCGGTGATGGTAGCGAAACCGTCAATATTAGCCCTTGGCAGGGAGCTAAAGATTATGATGACTTTTTCCCAAGCCTCAATGTGCGTTATAACATCAGCGACAAGTTAATTAGTCGTTTTGCTTACACACAAACGATTGCCAGACCAACGTTTAGTGATACCGCCGCAAATCAATTAATAGAAACGGAAGTGACACAAGATAATGGAGAAATCACCACTGAGCGCAAAGCCAAAGTGGGTAACCCTGATTTGGAACCCTATGAAGCTAACAATCTTGATTTAAGCATTGAGTATTATCCAGGACATATTGGCGTCTTATCGGCAGGGCTCTTTTATAAAGACATTGATAATTATATTCTTGAACAAGAGGTGCATGATAATGGCCAATGGGATGGTTTTGAAGAAGTTATTCAGCCAAAAAATGGTGGTAATGCTTCATTAACAGGGCTTGAATTGGCGTGGACTAAAACGTTTGATTCGGGGGTATTGTTAGGTGCTAATGGTACTTTTGTTGATGCGGATGAAAAACTGCCTAACCAAGCGGATACCGTTGGTAATTTGATGTTTGGCTATGAAAACAATGATATTAGCCTACGGTTAAGTTCAAGTTATAAAAGTGAGAACTTTAAATTTACCGATAACGATGCGGACGTTTATCAAGACGCTCACATGCAAATTGACTTTAGTGCCAAATATTACCTAAATACGACTACGCAACTTTATTTTAACGCGGTAAATATTAATGATGAGCCTTATTACCTGTATCACGGTGAAACACAGTACAACTATCAATTTGAAGAATATGGCCGTAGTTTTGAATTAGGCATTACCATCACTTCTTTATAATTTATTAGCCGTAATCCCCGTTAAGTCACATAGCATTAATCAAAGTCAGTAGTTTAATAATACTGGCTTTGATTACGCCTATAAATCGTTACCATAATTGAGTTTATTATGAAAAATCAAGATGTAGCCGCTAAAGCTTTATGTCAAAAAACTGTATTTAAAAAAGTCATGCTAAAAACAACAAGAGCGAAGAAATTATCACGGGTAGCGTTGTCTGTATCTCTATTGAGTTTAGCTATTTTAGCCAGCTGCAGTAACACACAATCAACTGATAGCACTGATAAAAATATCAGCGCTAATACTCTTTCGGATAAAACTTTTGTGGCTAATAGGTTTACTGATAATACAGTTACCAATAACATAAGCTTTCTTGCCTTTGGAGATGGTGGTTATCATGTTGATTACCCCAAGAAAAAGCATATAAAAAATCCCAGAAACAAAGCAGACTTCATCGCTCATGAAAAAGAAGACTGGATAGCCGATTATCGACCTGAGTCAGAATTTGATCATGTGCCCATTTATGTTTATCCCAATACCAATACTGCCACAGAGCAAGGTGGGGCTGAAGCGGTAGGGTTAGCAATGACCGAGGTCTGTATCAATAAACCGTGTCAGTTTGCTATTCAATTAGGCGATAATATCTATCCCGACGGCGCTGGTGCCGATGATGGAAAAGATGATCAAAAGCGTATGGACGATTTAATACTTTCGCCGCTAATGCCTTTGTTAACCGAACATCCTAAATTAATGGTGTATTCAGCGTTAGGAAATCACGATTGGAAAAGCTCTCGCCAAGGTGTGGCTTTGCAAACACAATGGATGGCAGAACAAAAAAACTTCACCCTAGATGAGCAAGGTTATTATAAATACACCTTAGGGAATAAAGATAATGATGTTGAGTTTTTTGTCCTTGATACCAATATGTTGCTTTCTGGGCAAACGTTCCATGAAGTTCCCCTTAATAGCGATGGCAGTGAAGGGGAGTTAACGCTGGCCCTTAATGATGGCAGCGCTGAATTAGAACAAGCAGAACCGCATGAGTTACCGATAAAAGGTGAAGATGAACAGCAACTTGCATGGTTAGCAAAGGGGTTAAAAAACTCAACAGCCAAATGGAAGGTTGTTTATGGCCATCATATTTTGTGGTCTATTGGTGGCAGTAAATACAGCGAAGGTCATGTGCTAAGAGATTTATTATTACCATCTTTGTGCCAATATGCTGATGCATATATCGCCGGACATGAGCATGATTTAGAGCTTATTACTGATGATTGCTCTAATTACATTACAGATAATACACGTCCGCCGTTGCCACTTATTATCAGCGGTGCTGCGGCAAAAATGCGTGGCAAACATACCCCTTTTGCTGAGCAACAAGCTAAGCGTTATCCTCAATATCAACTGCATTGGTCACAAAGTTTTGTTTGGGGTTTTGCTCATATAGAGCTAGATAATCAAGACGATGCGTTGAATGTTGAATTTTATACCACACCAAGAGATCTTTCAGGAAAAGCAGAGCTTGCTGCACAATTCTCTTTTGATAAACGTAGTGATTAATTCGAAATATTACTTCGATACGATATTTTTACTTGAAAAATCAATTACAATGTAAAATCTGATCTGAAGTTTTGGTTGCTGGAAGTCGCTTCAACCTATATATAGTGAGAATTTTTCTATGAAAAAAGTGTTATTTAGTCTTTTGTTTTTATTAAGTCAAGTGAGTTTTGCTGAGGATGAAGTCAAACATTTACCACCATTAGACCCAGGGTATATGGGCGTGCATGGTATGGTTTTAGTGACTCATGGTTCTAACATTTATGCATCCCATTTGCCGCTTTATAACAAGCCTCATAACGTGCAACTACTCTATCAATTAGATAATAATGATTTGGCGTTATTACAAACGGTCAGAGATAGCCAACTTATTACTATTAAGCCCAAATCGTTTAACTTACAACGCTTAATGCGTGGAGAAAAAATGGTCATAGAGGCTGACTTATATGCTGGGCATTTTGAGCGTGATGGCATGTTAGTGTATGACAATATTTCATTGTCTTTTGATAAGCAGTTGTATGTTCGTACGTTTGACGACATTAAACCTTCAAGCACAAAACAAGAGTACGATGTTGTTTCTTTAAGAAAAAATTATAAATTTTATATTCACAGAATTCAGCAGGCACCTAGCTTTGCTCATATATTGGGTGTCGATTTAGAAGCAGGGTGTTTAAGCCGTTTTAAGACCTCATCGCCAGTACCAAAAGAAATTGAACTTCAATATAAGTTTATAAACTGTGGCACGATAAAACCTTTGTATTTTGAAACCGAAGATTTTCAGGCGGCTGACTCTCACTAAATAACTCGGTCGCAAACGATCGCGTTTTAATTTACCCATGGAATAAATAAAAAGTCGCCTCAAAGGGCGACTTTTTTCATTGCTTTTATTACTGAGATAGACCTCTTGTAGTAATTAAATTGCCATAAGCACCTCCTTTTTTATCTAAAAACACAACGACTGCCTGGGAGTTAATGATCTGGAGAATTAATGATTATTCGCCATTTGGTTGTTTATCGTTTCAGACTCTTCTTTTGATGGTGGTGTATGTAATTTCAATACGACACGACGGTCATAGAAGCTAACTTCACTTTCATTATTGGCCACCACAGGTGACTCTTCACCAAAAGCAAAGGTCGCTATTTGTTGCTCTTCCACGCCTTGCGCCATCAACAAGGTTCTCACCGACTCAACTCTGGCTTGTGATAACGTTTGATTAAGTGATTGTTCACCGATTAAATCGGTATAACCAGACAAGTCAATTTTCATCTCGGGTGAGCTATTTAATATTTGTGCAAGGGCTGCGACTTGCTCTTGATAGTGTGGCGCTATATCACTTGAGCCCGTAGAGAACTGTAAGCTCATTAACAGGTTGTCTGCTTGCAATTGTCCACTTTGATTCTTCTGATTTTCTAATGCGACTAATTGTTGCTGATATGAGCGCTCTATGCGCTGCAATTTAGCTTGATATTGACTTTGTATTTGCTCATTAGATCGTTGTTTGCGTTGTTCATTCACTAACGCAGTACTTAATTCGTCATTTTGGTCATTAACATTAATGTATTTAGCAACAAATACTCCACCTATTCCCGCGACAAAAGCGCCTACCGGCCCAGCCACAATCGCACCAATAACAGCACCGGTACCAAAACCAATATTTTCATTATTTGTTTCTTGTTGCTGTGTTTTTTCAGGCGTTAAAATGTTTTCTGTCGCATTAACTGAACTAGTCGCTAAAGCCGCCATAAGTGCAGTAGTGATGATTAATTTTTTTCCGGTAATTTTGTATGGTTGAACTTGAGGTAATTGATTCGTGTTTTTCATGATGTTCCCTTTTTTATGCAGTATTGTTAAGTAGTGTTGATAAGCCTGTGTTGTTGACAGGAGTTATTAAACCGCAAAAAATGGGCATTGCTCTGCTCGAATAAAGGCAAAGCAGTGAGCAATTGTGGCAACAATATGGCAATTTCAGAAATTAAGCGCGTTAACGAGTAAAGTTAGATATAGTCGATGTAATAAAGG
>MAAF01000099.1 GCA_002163005.1 Colwellia psychrerythraea
GCTCGCTTAGCGAGAATTTAAAGGCTTATAGGCAAGGCATTGATTGTAGGTAATGGTTATTCCCTTACCAAAATCAATAACGCAGTATATAAGCCTTTAAAACTCGCCCTTTGGGAAAGCATGGAACATCATGATAACTTCACAAAACATCCTTGATGTAGAATAACTATAACTACGCATATTTTGATTGTTCTAATGTCGCCCATGCCGTTCTAAGTGGTCACTTCTTTATCCGGAATGGTATAATATCGCAAAACCTTGGTGTTTACTTTTTATCAATATATCAGAATTCAACATGAATATTTGTTTCATAGTGTTTACCTAAAAATGAGCAACATAATTTAGGCATAAAAAAGCCAGCTACGATGCTGGCTTTCATTAACAATCATTTATGATAATGACTATTTTGTAACGTCACTACTGTCTTTTAAAAAACGGAAGAACTCACTATCAGGCTTAACCACCATGATGTCATTTTTACTGCTGAAACTTTTTTCATAAGCTTCAAGACTACGATAAAAACTGTAGAAATCTGCATCTTTGCTATAAGCGTCGGCATAGACTTTTGCTGCCATTGCATCACCTTCACCACGAATGGTAAAAGCGTTCTTTTGTGCTTCAGCCAACATTACTGTCACTTTAGCATCAATAGTAGCGCGGATAATTTCGGCTTGCTCTTGACCTTGTGATCTATGCTCTTTAGCAACAGCAGTTCGCTCTGCACGCATACGCTCATAAATAGAGTTACTTATTTCTGTAGGTAAGTTAATGGCTTTAATACGGACATCAACTACTTCTATGCCAAGATCTTCACGACTACTAGCAGCACTTTCTAAAGCTTTAGTCATTATCGCTGAACGATCACCCGATACGATTTCTTTAATGGTGCGATTACCAAATTCAGTACGTAAGCCGTTATTCACTTTTTGCTTTAATAACGCACGGGCATTATCTACTGAGCCTGAAGTACGTAAATAATACGTAGAGAAATCAACAATGCGCCATTTTACAAATGAATCGACCATTAAATCTTTTTTCTCTGAGGTAACAAATCGATCTGCTGGTTCATCTAATGTTTGAATACGCGCATCTAACTTACGTACTGTCTCAATAAATGGAATTTTGAAATGTAAGCCTGGTGCATACACCATCATTTCATCAGTAGCACTGTCACGTTTAATTTTTGAAAATTGGAATACGATGCCACGTTGGCCTTCGTAAATAACAAAAACTGACGATACAGCTAAGATAAGAAGTAGTGATATTATAGCAATGGAAAAATTTTTCATTTCTTAGTTGCTCCCATTACTAAATCTATCAGCACGATCTGATGATGAAGTAGGTGATGTATTTATATTAGGCTCGCTTATCGGTGCATAGGTAGTTTTACCACTACGATTACTGGTATTTTGTTGTTGAATAATTTTATCTAAAGGTAAGTACATCATATTATTACCCCCCTCAACATCAACCATTACCTTACTCACATTACCATATACTTTTTCCATAGTGGCAATATATAAACGCTCACGTGTTACTTTCGGAGCCGCTTGATATTCCGGTAAGATTTTTTCGAAACGAGCGACCTCACCTTCTGCATCAAGCACTATTCGACTTTTATAAGCAAGAGCTTCTTGTTCCATACGCTTAACACGACCACGAGCACGTGGTTCAATGCCTCGAGCATAAGCTTCTGCTTCACGTAAGAAACGAACTTCATCTTCTTGCGCCGAAATCGCATCATCAAAAGCGTCTTTTACTTCATTTGGTGGACGAGCATCTTTAAAGTTAACATCAACAATAATTAAACCTAGGCTATAAGGCGCGATTATTTTATCCAACTCTTCCCAAACCGACTGACGAATAGCCTCACGACCACTGGTTAAAATATCATCCATCTTAGCATGACCGACAACGTAACGAAGTGCACTATCAAGTGATTGATTTAAACTATCGTCAGCATTAGTAACACTAAAGATATATTTACGAGCATCAACTACACGATATTGAATTTGCATTTCAACACGCACTACATTTTCATCTTTGGTTAACATAAAACCTGATGACGGCATATCACGCGTACTTTGCATATCTACCGGAATAATGCGATCAATAAAGGTCCATTTCCAATTGATACCGGGCTCAACAGTACCTGCATATTCACCAAATCTTAGCACAATGCCCTGCTCCGCTTCTTTAATGGTATAAAAACCACTAAATGCATAAACCACAGACGCAACAATAAGAAGGATGGATATTCCAATACTGGAAAAACTTTTACCCGACCCAGATCCACCTTTAGTGGTTTTCCCACCAAAAATCCCAGTAACTTTTTTACCAAGATCATTTAGAAGTTCGTCTAAATCTGGTGGACCTTGATTCTTGCCACCTTTATTTTTCCAGGGGTCTTTGTCATTATTCCCCGGTTCGTTCCAAGCCATATTGTTCTCCACTAAAATTGGCGAAAGTAAAATTCTCGCCACTACAATTAAAATATATTTATATTAATGTTCAATATAATCGACTAACTCACTGTACTTAGTAGAAATTAATCTTTCCCACTCACGTGATGGCATATTAACCTCTAGGTGACAGTGACCTTGTTCATCATAAGTCTCGCTAGTAACGCAATTTAACTTGTATAGTTCACCCCGTAATTTACCTGCACTTGGTGGTATAGTTAACTGATAATTTACTACCTGAATATCTAGACGCTCAGCGAGTGCAGTAAATAGCAGTTCAGTACCAATATTTGCCTGTGCCGATAGCCAAACACGAATTGGCATGCCTTGATCATCTCGGTCTATTCGCGGTTCAATATCATCTAAATTATCAATTTTATTACAGATAATTAGCTGAGGCACATCACTCGCCTCTATCTCTTTAAGCACATATTCTACTTGTTCAATATTATCACTGCGCCTATCATCTGAAATATCAACCACATGCAATAATAATTCGGCTTCACGGGTTTCAGTTAGTGTTGCTTTAAACGCAGCAACTAAATCATGCGGTAAATGACGAATAAAGCCAACCGTATCCGCTAAAATGACGCGGCCTATCCCGAACAAATCAATTTTTCTTAACGTTGGATCTAAAGTAGCAAACAACTGATCAGCTGCATACACGTCAGCTTGTGTTAATGTATTAAATAGCGTTGATTTTCCTGCATTAGTATAACCAACTAAAGATAAAGTGGGTAACTCTGCTCGAGTTCTCGCTCTTCGCCCTTGCTGTCTTTGTACTTCAACTTTACCTAAACGTTTACGAATATTAACCATACGCTCACGCAATAAACGTCTATCTGTTTCAAGCTGAGTTTCACCAGGTCCTCGAAGACCGATGCCACCTTTTTGTCTTTCTAAATGAGTCCAGCCTCGAATCAGACGACTACTCATATGACGTAATTGTGCTAATTCAACTTGAAGCTTGCCTTCGTGAGTTCTAGCGCGTTGCGCAAAGATATCAAGAATTAAGGTTGTGCGATCAACCACTCGACATTCACACAATGCTTCAATATTCTTTTCTTGAGACGGTGTTAAACTATGATTAAACAGAACAACATTGGCACCAACTAGATGAACAGCATCACGAATTTCTTCTGCTTTACCTGAGCCGACAAAAAAACGAGGATGAGGAGTATTTCGCTTACCTGTCACAACGGTCAACGCTTGTACGCCAGCAGAAGACACTAACATTTTAAATTCGCTTAGGTCTTCTCTACTGCTTTCATCTGGAAAGTCTAAATGAACAAGTACGGCTTGTTCACCCGCTTGATAACGTTCAAACAATAGCGTTAAATCCTAGTACCATAATAAATATGGTTAATCGTTCTCAAAAAAATATAAAAAGCGTTAAGCATCTGATGATTGATCATCCGAGCTAGGTGCTGGTGCTGTATTAACAGCGCGAGAAGGTACAACGGTAGATATAGCGTGCTTATATACCATCTGACTAACCGTATTTTTAAGGAGAATAACAAATTGATCGAACGATTCTACTTGTCCTTGTAACTTAATACCGTTAACTAAATATATTGCAACTGGAATGCGATCACGACGTAACGCATTTAAAAATGGGTCTTGCAAAGACTGCCCTTTTGCCATTAGATGGTCCCTTTTATTATTATTAAAACATTACTGGTAAACTTATAACTCAGTAATAAAGTATCTGAAAAACTTGCTATGAAAACAACACAACAAAATGTTATATAAAATAGCTAACAAATTAATTATACATCAATTTTCAACTATTGCTTTATATTTGCTCGCCCTTTACTGCTTTGCGTCAAGCAGTGATAAAACTTGTGTTAAGTTGGTTTTATCATCCGTTGTCAGCCAGTGTAAATCAGGCCAATTCCTTAACCAAGTTAACTGCCTTTTAGCTAATTGTCTTGTTGCACAAACGCCACGAAAAATCATTTCATCGTGATCAAACTCACCCTCAAGGTATTGCCACATTTGTCGGTAGCCCACACAACGAATAGAAGGTAAATCTTGGTGTAAATCGTCTCGTGATTTTAACTTAATCACTTCTTGCTCGAACCCCATATCTATCATTTGCTGATAGCGTAGTGCAATTCGTTCATGTAGAGTGCTGCGTTCTTTGGGAGTTATTGCTAATTGTAGAACATCACCATCGAGCTTAGCACCTTTTATTTGAGTCAATTGTGTCAAAGTGTTACTCGTCAACCTGTACACTTCGAGCGCTCGAGTTAGGCGCTGTGGGTCATTCGGGTGTATTCGCTCTGCTGAAACAGGATCTATTTCAGCGAGCTGGTCATGCATTGCTTGCCAGCCTTTTGCTAAAGCTTCCGTTTCAATTCCTTGACGTATTTCGGCATTTGCTGTCGGTAGAGGGGAAATCCCTTCAATTAAACTTTTGAAATACATCATAGTACCGCCGACCAGCAATGGAATACGGTTGTTACCTCTGATCTCAGCAATTTCAGCTAGGGCATCTCGACAAAAATCGGCCGCTGAATAACTTTCACTCGCATCACGTAAGTCGATAAGTTTATGGGGATATTGCGCCAGTTCTGATTTTGTTGGTTTGGCTGTACCAATATCCATACCCCGATAAATAAGCGCAGAGTCGACACTGACTATATCGCAAGGTAATGCTTCTTGCAGTGCCATAGCCAAAGCGGTTTTACCCGATGCAGTTGGTCCCATTAAACAAATAACAGGTGGTTGATTTGATTCTGTGATGCTTTGAACTGACACGAATGCTTAACTCTTATTGAGAATTACTAAAATAACGTCTTAATATGTGATGTGAGGTCAAGAGGGATAGAATTCAAGAGTAATTGCTGACTAAGTTGTTCATCAAACAATTTTTTCGATAATTTTAATAAAATTTCAGCTTGTTTCTCATCGTATTGAGCCAAAACCATTGCTAAACCAATACTTTGATGAATATCAGTTTCACAAAGTGCCTCTCCTTCGCTAATACTTAATTTTTTAATCAGCGCATCAATAATAGTTATAAATGCTTTACTTACATCTTGCTTACGCAATAACGCGGGAAATTGCCTAATTTGTATTTTATTTTTACTCTGCTCAACAAACACTATGCCCGCATTCGAGAGTATGTTTTGTTCCGCTAATGCAAGACTCAGTTGCTCCTCAGAAAGGCTTAACATTACAGGTAATAACAATGGTTGACTGACCAAACATGCAATATCGCAATCTGATTGCTCATTTTTATGCTGCCAACTTTGTTCAACGAGTTTAGCGTAAGTACTTTTCGCTAAGTTAAATAATGATAAAACTCTAACACCGCTTTCCGCTTTATACAGTGCGTAACCTGGCTGGTGTACACTCAAAAAATTACTCTGTCCGATCGAGCTTTCTGTGCCCATCACCTCGTTGTCTTGTTCTTTATTTTGATGAGAGCCACTAGCGTGTTGAACTTGAGATAAAGCTTCCTGAGGAGGCGTCATTAATGCCTGATAGTTAGCTGATGCAACGGGAGACATTTCGTTAGCTTTTTCTTTTTGACCGTAACCACTATAACTAGGTTGGCGATTCCCAGCATCATTTACATGTTGTAATGGTCTAATATAGTCTGTACTTGGGTGATTTACCGTAGGAGCTGTTGATGCATGGCTATCTTGTCTTTCATTTACACCTAACGAGGAATAAGACTGTTCAGGTGCTAAAGCAAGATCACTATCAGCAGTAGTAAAGAGGTCTTCGCCTGCTAAAGCTGACGTCAATGCTTTATGACAAACTGAATAGATAAAATCATGAACATAACGGCTTTGATGAAAACGTACTTCATGCTTTGATGGATGAACATTTACATCGACTTCTCGATGATCAAGCTGTAAAAACAGTACAAATGCAGGGTAAGTATCTGCTGGTAATAAATCTGCATACGCTTGTCTAATGGCATGATTAATTAATTTATCACGCATCATTCTGCCATTGACATAGCTATAACAAAGATCGTTTTGGCTACGTGAGAAACTTGGTTTAGCTAACCAACCCGATAGCGTCATATTATCATGAGGGCAATCTACTTCTACAGCATGTTCAATAAACTTTGGCCCACAGACCATAGCAACACGCTTAATACATTGTGCGTGAGTACTCGCCATACGATACTGACGAACAGTATTGCCGTTATGCGTTAGGATAAAACTTACTTCAAAGTGAGCAAGCGCGATCCGGCGTACTACTTCATCAATATGATTGAACTCTGTTTTTTCCGTACGTAAAAACTTCCGCCTAGCCGGTGTATTAAAAAACAAGTCAAGCACTTCAATGCTAGTACCATCTGGGTGAGCCGCTGGTTTTATACTGACGGACATATCTCGCCCTTCAGCAATAGCTTGCCATGCAGTTTTTTGAGATTGCGGCTTAGAGGTTAACGTTAATCGAGCAACAGAGCTAATACTGGCTAACGCTTCACCTCGAAATCCTAAACTATCAATAGCTTCTAAGTCATTTAAGTTCTTAATCTTACTAGTTGCATGACGACTTAATGCCAACGTTAATTCTTCTTTAACTATGCCATGTCCATTATCTGTAATTTTTATCTTTTTAATGCCACCTTTATCAACATCAAGATGAATTGATGTTGCACCGGCATCTAAACTATTTTCAATCAACTCTTTAATAACAGACGCGGGGCGCTCAACCACTTCACCAGCAGCAATTTGGTTAGCCAAACGTGCAGGCAATATAGCAATAGTCATAGGGGCTTATCCGGTACGAGGAATTTTTAATGTTTGACCAATTCGTAATGAATTAGACTTTAATTTATTGATTGATTTAAGTTTGCTCATAGATATATTGTAACGTTTGGCTAGTACAGACAGTGACTCACCACTACGTACTTTATGCTTTTTGTATCCCACCGACGCAAAATAAGATCCAGTTAAAGGATGTGCTAAAAAGTGACTTTTGATACCTGCATGAATTGCATTGGCTAAGCGTTGCTGGTGTTTAGACCATGTTAAATTTTTCTCTTCTTTATGATTAGAAATAAAGCCTGTTTCGACCAATATTGAAGGTATATCCGATGATTTAAGTACCGCAAAGTTACCATTTTGTGGTGTTTTCTTATGCATTTTAGTGATTTTTTTCAGCTCTTTGATTACGTTATTTGCGACACCAAAACTGACACCCAAAGAATGCTCTTTACTCATGTCTGCTAAGGTAAGTGCTAAGTGACTATCTGAGGTATTCTTGATTACACCACCACCGCCGCCAAGTAACTCTGATTTCTTTTCTCTGTTTACTAACCACTTTGCTAGTTCTGATTCAGCCCTACTCTTTTTCACTACCCACACAGAGGCGCCGCTAGGCTGAGGCGTATGGAAAGCATCTGCGTGAATGGATACTAGAAAGTCGACATTTTTCTCTCGCGCTAAGCTGGTACGACGATTTAAATTAACATAATAATCACCAGTACGGATCATCACAGCCCGCATGCCCTTTTCTTTATTAATCAATTTTTGCAATTTTTTCGCTATGGCTAAAGTCACATGTTTTTCATAGGTTCCTTTACCACCAATAGAGCCAGGATCCTCACCACCATGACCAGCAACAACACCTATTATGATATCACCAGTACTTTGCTTAGATTTAGAAACATGCTTTTTACTACTGGCTTTATCATAAAGATCAATAACCAAACGATTACCGTATTGCCCAGCAGGCGCTAATGGAAAAACAGTCAATTGATAGGATTGGTTGAGCTCTAATACCAAGCGCGTTTTACCTTTATTGACACTTGAACGGAAACGCTTTACCCGTGGACCGTTAACAGCAAGTTTTTTTAGTGAAGCGGTATTTTTTGTATTGGTAAAATCAATGACCAATCGGTTTGGATTACTAAGGGTAAAGTACTTGTAGTCCGGCTTTTGCTTAACATCAAAAACAATACGGGTATTTTCCGGTGCGGGCCACACACGAATACCATCAATGCTATTGGCAGCAAAGACACTCACCGAAACTAAACTTGATACAGCAACACATAGCAAACTTAGCGCCTGTAACTTTGCTACCGC